>CAYXWX010000067.1:0-1104 GCA_964468915.1 uncultured Pirellulaceae bacterium | reverse complement strand
ATTTCGGGGGTCTTCTGACCTGGCTACTCCAAAACGCAGAACAGTTTGTTCGCGAACGAAAACTTTATCGAAGCGTCTCGAGACTTTGTTTGTATTCGAATCGAAACCTACGAAAACAAACAGTCGGAAAAGATGGTACGAGCTCTGTTAGGTGGAGCATTTGCCAATACTGCATTCTGCATTTTTGATCCCACGGGGCGGGAACGACTCACCCGTTCCGGTCGCAGCCCGACAATGAGTCTTGCAGGACGCCGAAGCCCACGGGAAGCAGACTCCAGCGACGAGACTGTCATTATGCAGATGAAACAAATTGCGTCACGCTACACGCCCCGTGGAGCCGATGATGAATCAATTCTTCAGAACTTTTATACCTTTCGTCAGGCGTTGAATGTTGCTTCAGCCGATCAGAGACTGCTGGTGGTCGTCGATGCCGATGAATCCGAACGTAAACAGGCTCAGAAGACACTTCAGCAGATCTTCGCGGAAGAAGAAGTCGTAGGCAGATTTCATCTGACTTTCATTGACAGGTCTACCGATAAAAACTGGTCCCGATCCATCACCGGTCGAAACATCAGACCCGGGATCATGATCATTCGCGCTGGGACATTCGGGTTGGATGGCACGGTCATGGATCAACTGAAGGTTTCGGCATCCACCGATGATTTGAAAAACGCTTTGCTTGAAGCAAACAAACGGTTTGGGGCGCTTGAGGATCGTAAGAACTACAGCCAACATGTTTCGCTCGGACGTCGAGAAGGCGTTTATTTCAAAAATGAAATTCCGTACGGGGAAGATCGCGACGGCGATGGAAAAATTGATCATGAGCAACGAGGTCGACGTCCACGTTGATCTTGAGTCCGGTATTTGTCGAATGGCAAGTCCGCCCTCCTTCTGACGACACCTCGATGCATCTCAGCCGCAAAATAACTTGCAAATTGCGCCGCAAAACACGCTAGCAGCTCGACACGCGAACTCAGGATTGTTGTTGCTTCAGAATCTGGAAACCGCTATAGGTTCTTCTGAGTTTTACGACAAGCCAATTAAGTTCAGTCGTGTGTGTCGGATTCGCGGGACTTCGACACAACCCTCCCTCCTGGGGGTAGA
>CAYXWX010000066.1:0-24786 GCA_964468915.1 uncultured Pirellulaceae bacterium | reverse complement strand
CGTTTACCGAGCGTTCCAGGTTTCGGGGTAGATCACAACTTCAATGCGACGATTCGGACTCGAGCCGCCAAAGCTGCCTTGAGGATGTCGCGGTCGGTTACTGGCCATCGCCATCGTGAACATCTGCTTGCGAGGCAGCCCACTGCTGACCAGCTGATCGAACATGGCCAGGGACTGAGTCGCGGTCAGCTGATGATCGGAAGTTCCGGCGGGAGACAGCGGAGTGCCATCCCAATGCGCCTCGATTCCGATGATCTGGTTCGAGAACGTTTGTTCAATCGTTCCAACCAAATTCCGCAACATTGGCTGGCGAGCCGGTTGAATTTGATAGGTGCCGGGCACAAACAACTGATCGGACGGAAACTCGATCCGGATCACGTCACCATCCATGCGAGCCTGACCGCCGGGAATTTGAATTCTCGACAAGCTGTTCATCAAACTATTGTTCGCTCGGATGGTCGCGCCACCGGCAAGTTGGGTATTCGATCCTGCTGCAGATGAAAAACCGGCCAATTGACCGGGGCCTTGGTTCACGTTCTGCTGAGACAATCTTTGCTGATTTTGATTCGATTGCTGCAGTTGCAAACGCATGGAGGCCAATTGTTGCATGGCCGATTGTCGTTCGTTCTGAGCCAATCGAATTTGATCGGCCGTGTCGCTCAGTTGGTCCTTCAGTGTCTGACTGTACTGATTGGCCAGCTGAAGTTTCTGGCTGGAGGCAGCAAGCTCTGTATTCAGCTGCTGATTATCCGCATCGAAAGCCGCCAATCGCTGGTTGGCAATCCGCAGCTGTTCAGCCATCGCAGAATATTGCTGGTACTGTTCCGGGCTGTTCGTCTGAATCCCAACAGTGTTTCCATTGCCCGCACGAGTATTTGCAAGACCGCCAAACAATCCACCGCCGGTTCCGCGATTTGTTCCTGCTGTACCAAAATCAAACAAAGCAGGTCGAGTCGTTTGATTGGAACCAAACAAACCGTTTGCGGCCGGTTGACGACACCCGCTCGACATCGCCGCAATCGCCAACAGGACGACTCCGATCAAAAATCGATAAAGTGGCAAATGGTTCATGGAAAGGTCGCAACGTGTGTTCAGTTTTGTGCCGCGAAAACGCGTATTGGCGAGGACTTTAGCAATCGCTCAAATGATCGTAAATATGAATCAGTCAATCTCGATCCAGTTGACCACACGATATCGCTAGCAGTCGGCTTTTGTTCAGAACCTTGTGCTTTGTTCCAACTCGTTTTAAGGGTTGTTACTTGCGGAGGGTCTCGTTTTATTTTTTGCTTTTGAGGCTCGCGGAATGATGATTCGGTCGGTCAACCCTAATCTTCAGTTGGAACAAAGCACTTGTGACAATCCGAAGCCTCCGCGTCTATGCCAAGGGGCTGGAGGCGAACTGAACATATTTCTCTTGAGCCCACATTCTGCTTTTTCTACGATCCGCACCTAAGTTGCTTCATGTCGAATCTCGGCACACTCATAGGTCACCACGACGATGCAAAGCCTGAATCACAACCCTCCAACCACCACTCACCAAACGGCGAACGCCGCAAGGCTCCACATCCGATTCTTGACGTCCATAGCGAGCGTCGTTTTGCTTACATGCCTCAACGGTTGCTCTGGCTTGATCACAGACAGTCAAACCGGCAACCTTTTGTCTGAGCACGCGATCCTACCTGCGGGGAACTCGACCACTTCGCCGGACAAGGCAGAAATTACACTGGAAGATCTGACAAGCGAACCTGCCGACAGCACTGAAGCAGCGTCCAAGCGAGGCGGTGAAGCTCCGCTTGAGCGTAAGGAGTTTCGATTCTCTGACAGCCTGCCCGAGGAGCCGGACTTTGAGAGAGTTACCGAAAAGTCCGCAGTAAAATTTCCGGTTGGTCAATCAAACTCCCAATTGTCCGACGAACAGAACGCACCGATTAGCAATATCAAGTTGGTCGCCATGACCGAGCCAGTATCGACCTCGGGCACTCTGTCCCACGCGGAACTTGATCGATCCGTTATCTCAGACAATGTGCCCGTTGCGATTTCCTCAACTGCTGAATCGAGCGAGGACAATCAACTTCTCAAGCCAATCGCGAACTCAGCAAAGCCGGTTACAACGGCAAAAGGGAACTCTCCGAAACTTACGGCATTAGATCTTCAGCAAGTCAGCCGGTTGGCTGTCGAAACACCATCCATGACCGCTCACGAATCGGTTGACTTGTCAGCACTGGAGCTGGAATCGAATCTGACCGCTGGGCCTTCCAGTTCCAAACCTGTTCCTCAAACGCAATCTCTAACGGCTGCAGAGCATCTGTCAGAGACGATCCGTCTGCTTGAAAAATCCACCGACCAAATCAGCGCACTCGGCGAAGACCATGGTGCCGAATCGGGGCTTCGCTTGTTGGAAATTCTGCGAAGCAAGATCAATCACGCTACAGCGGCTCAATGGCACCTGTCCCATGATGAATATCAATACTGGCAGCAGCAACTGGATGCCGTGTCCGTGATGCTGAAATCGGATGCGGCCTCAGCTCACACCGAAGACGACCATTCCAACCACCTGGCTGCCGCTCAAGCGATCGAACACCTTGAAAAGGCAACCGAGCATTTGCGATCCATGGCGGGTCTGAGAATCCACGGAGGCCAGCTGTGTTCACAGATACTGGGTTTCGGCCAGTTCGATGAACTGCCAACGAATCAGTTTCGGCCGGGCGATCAAGCGTTGATCTATGTCGAGGTGGAAAACCACTCTTCGGTACGTACTGAAGAATTGCCATCGACGGAAACGGAGCCGAACACAAACTGGAGCACTCGTCTGAAGGCCAGCTATGTGGTTCTGGATGCGGATGAGAATATCGTTGATCAGGAAACCTACCCAGTCATTGATGACAGAGCGAAACGGCGACGCCGGGATTTCTACCTCCATTTGCCTGTCACATTTTCGGATCTCCCACCGGGGGACTATCAATTGGTCGTAACCGTTCAGGATCTCGGCAACGAACATTCGGCCGACCTGTCCAACGTTGTTTTCTCAGTGACGCACGACTCGAAATGAGCATGCCGCCCCAATCGTGCCAATGCGATTGAGCAGAATCTGTTCTGATAAATCCGAATGTGACGTTTAGCGGAATTTGGTCCGTCAGACGTTTTTCAAGCGTCGATAATCAAGAAAACGAGTCGGAAGCGCACTCCATGCGAGCCCGGCCGTCGAGCTCCAGCACCGCTGCGTGGGGCCGCGCTTTGTTTTTGTGAGCCTCACCTGAGAACCGTCCGATGGAATTTATCTCACTGCTAGTTGCGATCGCGGTGATGATCTGGGGGCTGGTGATCTGTCGCCACTTCGGCAGCAAACTGAACCTGTTTCACCCGGTCCCGCTAATCGGCATCCTGGTCGTTTTGACGGGCAGCGTGATCAGCAGCGAATTCTGGTCATTACGATTCGGGCCGATTCCAATTACGATTGATCGATTGTTGGTTGGCTTGCTGGTGTGCGTTTTTCTTATCAGGTACATCACTCATGTTGAAGACAGGCGACAGGTCAATCGACTGGACATCGCTCTGATTTGCATGATCTGCGCGCTGACGTTCAGCACCGTCAGCCATGACATGACTTTTCTGAACAACTTGCCACCATCCCGATTGCTGTTTTTCTACCTGATGCCACTGGCAGTGTACGGGGTCGTGCGTAATGGCAGGCTGGGAACCAACGACCTGAAATTGATCTCCGTTTCTTTCATTGTGCTGTCGATCTATCTTGCTTTGACTGCGATTGCCGAAACGCGAAGCTGGTCTGGATTGGTTTTCCCGAAGTACATCATGACATCGGAGACCAGAGAGTTTCTCGGGCGAGGACGTGGTCCTTATCTGAATCCTGTTTCCAACGGGCTTTTCATGATCACCGGGTTCTGCTGCGTTCTGATGTGGTGGCCTTCAGCCGATCGAGTCAGGCGGGTATTCATCGTGGCGACGGCATTGCTGTTTTGCGTCGGAGTCTATTGCACGTTGACTCGAAGCGTCTGGCTGGGATTGATCGTGGCGTGCGGATGCTTCATCTGGTTCCCTGCGTCGCAACGCCAGAAACTGGTCATGATGGTTTGGGCAATGTTTGCGTTGATCGCGTTACTTCCTGTGTTTGGGGAAAAAGTTTTTTCCTTCAAACGGGATAAGGAAGTAACACAGAATCAGATGGAAAAATCAGCTCAGTTGAGACCATTGTTTGCCATCGTCGCGGTCAACATGTTCAAGGACCGACCCTTTCTGGGATGCGGTTTTGGACAATACGCTCAAGCCAAGTACCCCTATCTGAAAGACCCGTATTCGGGCAAGCCGCTGACGACAACGCGAACGTTGATGCAGCACAACATCTTCCTTGCCTACCTGACGGAAACGGGATTGCTTGGACTTTCCAGTCTGCTACTGGTTATGGGCATGATCGTTCGGGCATGCCTGGTCATTTGGTTCAACGAGGAACTACCGCTGTGGCCGCGAATGTTTGGGCTGCTGCTTTTGACGTATCTCTGTTGCTATATGGTGAATGGGTTGTTTCACGATACTTCGATTATCCCCATGGCCAACATGCTGCTATTCTTTCTAGCGGGAATCGCAAACAACATTGTCTCGGGACAGTGGCAGTTCGATCGCGAAGCTCGTCTGGCGGAGGCGCAAGCAAAACCGCCGCTCGAAAGCAGCCACTCACTTATGGGAACGACTTGAACACTTCACTGGAATCGCTTCAGAAGGGAACGACTTGAATCGTCTCAGAACATCGACACAGACGATCGGTTTTAGAAACCAGCCCGGTTCGCTACCACAAGTGCCAGGCATTGGCGTAGATGACATAGATTCCCAACAGCAGATTGGTGACCGCGTGAGCAATGACGCAATCCCACAGGTTTCCGGTTCGGTGCATTAACCAGGAAACCAATCCGAACCATGCGATCGCTGCGAGTGCTTCTCCCGGATGAGTCAAAACTCCATAGACGGATGCAGCTGCCAGAGCCTTGAAGCTGAGTTGCGTCAGTCGGATGGGTTGCCAATCGGGATCTTCGATCCACCGCACCAGCCACCCTCGAATGAAGAGCTCTTCCACGATTGGCACGATGGCAGCCAACAGAGTGAATCGAAGGCCCAGGAAGATCGCTCGAAAACCATTGTCCGAGAATTCAGCAAACGGATTGAACGAAGGGCGATCAGGAAACCAGTCTTCCAACCCGATCAAAGCCAAAAACTTCTTCTCCAGCTGAATCTCGCATAGAACCAGCCAGATGACAATTCCAACGACCCCCACTACCACCGACAGCCATGAAAACTTCAGCGGAAAGTGTCGCAGGTGGATCTTGTGAAACCAGGTCAGCAACCCGACTGCCACCACAATCTGGACACCAACCATCGCAAGGTAATTTTTCGCCTCGGGTGATGCCGCTCCCGTTGTCCCCGTCGAGTTCGAAAAGTCCGGATAAAAACTGCCGATTACCAAAAACACGATCAGTGGTAGGATGAAAGCAAGTGTCTGGTAGGTCGAGTCATCAATGCCCGCAATCGGGCTCGAAGAATCAGGATCAAACGAATCAGACATTTCCAGCTTGCTTTCATGGTTTGCGATAAAAGGGAAGTCGCTTGAAATTTAACCGCAATGTCCGTGCAGAGCGACGCCAGTGTCATGAAAAACCATCAAATCGCGGCACCGGTCAATTAGATTCTGCACGAGTGCGTCAGATCCATCAGATACTTCTGTCAGGGATTGCATTCGCAATTCTGGTTAACTGCTCCATTTGTGATCTGCCGGCACAAACGGAAGCTCAGTGGAAACTTCAGCGGCAGCGAATGGTAGACGTGGCTGTTCGAGCCGCAGGTGTGACGGATGCACGCGTGCTGAAGTCAATGTCCGATACGCGTCGACATGAGTTTGTGCCGAGGAAGTTTCGCGAACGATCGTACCTGGACGCCGGCGTTCCAATCGGAAACAAGCAGACGATCTCTTCGCCGTTTATCGTTGCTTATATGACTCAGACGCTCGAGCCAAAGCCGACCGACAAGGTCCTCGAAATCGGGACGGGGAGCGGCTATCAGGCAGCAATCCTTTCGCCATTGGTCAAAGAGGTTTACTCGATTGAGATCGTGGAATCGCTGGGTAGACGCGCTGCGAAGGTTTTGAAAAAGCTGGAATACGACAACGTGTTCACGAAAATTGGCGACGGGTATCAAGGCTGGGCAGAACACGCTCCTTTCGACAAGATCATCGTCACCTGTTCGCCCGAGAATATTCCCAAGCCTCTGATCGACCAACTTGCCGAAGGCGGCCGTATCGTCGTTCCGATGGGCGAACGGCATCAACAAACGTTGTATCTGGTCGAAAAAATAAACGGGGAAATGCAACCTCAGCCACTTCGTCCCACACTGTTTGTACCCATGACTGGCAAGGCGGAACAGAAACGTGAGCTACTTCCTGACCCCACCAACCCGGCAGTGATCAATGGAAACTTCGAAGACGGACTTGATGACAAAGGGTTTGTCAAAGGCTGGTACTATCAACGCAACTTGAAATGGAAGTCAGGAGCTGAATCAATCAAAGAGGGCGGCGTTGCAGAAAACGAAGTTTCACAGGACGAAAATCATTTTGTCGAATTCAACAATCAGGTTCCCGGGCAACATGCTCACCTGATGCAGCGTTTCTCAATTGATGGCCGAGAAGTTCCAAGGCTGCGATTCTCAGCACGGATCGCACTTCAACACACGGGTGAAGGTTTGTATCCGGGCGACCGCCCTGATGTCGCACTTTGGTTTTACGATGACAAGCTGCACGAGGTCGGCAAAACGGTCAAGCTTGGGCCATTCCGCCCGAACGAATCGTGGCACAAGCGGTTACGAGAGATTCGCGTTCCAATTGCGGCTCGGACCGCCATCGTCCGCATTGGCCTGTTTGGAGGCACCGGAACTGCCCAGTTCGACGACGTTGTAGTCGAAAAAATCAACGATTAGGTAGCTGAAAGATCCTTTCCACGCCCAACAGGCCGCAAAGTCTACCGATCCAGCCAAAACCGCTCAAACGACTTGTTTTCCCAATTGGCCTTGTTATTCTGGTAAGCTAAGCGAGTTGGGGGAGCGCACTTTCACTTAACATGTCGCTCAAAAAAGCCCCTCAAGGCGCCCCAGAGACTTTCGTCAGGCTCGCTATCCGACGAACAACGTGAGGACAATCGATGTTAAGGTTTAGTTTCATTGCGAGACCCAAGGGTCTCGTTTCGTTTTGTGCACCTTTGATGCTTGCAGCAGTCGTTGCATTAGCAACCCCCGGCTCGGTAACCGCAGCGGGCGGTAGCTGGGGAGGTTCAGGCGGCTTCGGATCCGGTGGTTCCGGCGGCGGCAGCTGGGGAGGTTCGGGTGGCGGACTGTTTGGCGGACGTCAACCTATCCGCAATCTCCTCGGACGAATCGCATCACGTATTGGCAGCGGCTCGCTGGGCTCCGGCGGATCCCAGGGAGGCTCATTCGGAGGGTCCGGTGGTGGCTCCTTTGGAGGTTCCGGAGGAGGCTCACACGGGGGAAGCACTGGCGGTTGGTCAGGTGGAAGCACGGGCGGTTATGCCGGCGGTTCTTCAGGATCGTCGTACGGTTCATGGGGCTCCAGCTACCTGAGTTCACTCAGCCACTCACCCAGCTATGTCTCGGCAGACGTGACGGCACCTGTTTACTCAGCACCCGTTATGCCTCAGGCGTACGTTGACACCTCTTCGTTTGCGACGGCTGAGATCGCAGGATGCCCATCTTGCGGTGTGTCAAACTCAATTGGAATTCCCGTTGATCAGGGTTATACCGAAACGGGCTACTCATCCGACACTGGATTTCATGATGGTTCGATGCCGAACTACGACGGCGGTCAAACGATCAGCGACGATGAGATTTACGACTCCGGCATCTCGGCTCCGACAGACTACTACAACGAGGGAGACAGTCTTCTCGATGGAGGCGGGACTCCTCCTCCGCCGGGCCCTGCGGGAACCGATTCCACTCGTTCGCTTCCTGAAGCCGACCCCGACGCGGCAGTGCTGAGCATTGCTCTGCCAAGCGAAGCGAGAGTTTATATCAACGGACGATTGACCAGAACGGAAGGCTCTGTTCGAAATTATGTCGCCAGGCGATTGAAGGCCGGTAAAGACCATGGCTATCAGATTAAGGCGATTCTTGACCGAGGTGGCAAAACACTCGTGCGGACCCAAACCGTTCGCATGAAGCGTGGCGTCACTCGCACCGTCGAGTTCGACTTTGACAAACCAGTCACCACGCTGTTGGCACTGAAAGTTCCTGAGAATGCGAAAGTACTCTTGTGTGGCGCAGAGACGTCTGCGACTGGTGAGCGCCGCTTCTTTGAGACCAGCAAGTTGCAAGACGGTGAAACGTGGGACAACTATGAAATCGAAGTGGTCATCAGCCGCAACGGTAAAGAAGTGGTTGCTCGCAAGACACTGAATCTGCATGCAGGAGATTCACGTTCGATTGTGTTTGACTTTCAGGACAAAACCGGCAAGCTGGTTGCTCTGAAGTAGCAATTTCTCATCCGCTCCCGATCGTTCGGCTACCTGCCATACGTCGGATAAGCGTTACAGCTGGAAATTCCCAACCGCCCCGACGTTCACTCGATCGCCGGGGCGGTTTCTATTTATCGTATGCGGCGGCCTGAGTTACGATAAACCGATGCTCAACGATATGCCATCAACTCAAGTGCCATCAACTCAAGTGCCATCAACGCAAGCCGACTTAAGCCGTTCGCAAGAAGCTGCTCCGCTCTGGCGCGCGATTGCCTCGATGCTGCTATTCGCTTACTTGATCATTCTGTTGATTGGACCACTCGCAAATCCGATTGCCTCAGAGAACTTGACTGGCCCGCTGGCTCGCGCGGTCGCGCCTGTTCATCGTGGGTTGTTCCAGGGTCATGGCTACCGTTTTTTCGGACCGGAACCAGGGCCGGGGCATTTCGTTGAGTGCCGATTCACAATGAACGATGGCACCGTTCAAGTTACGCATTTCCCAGATCGCCAGACGCATTGGCCCCGACTGCTATACCACCGATGGTTCATGTTGGCGGAAACGATCTTCACCGAACTCGATGGCACTCCCGACGCGCAATCGTTCGCAGAAGCTCAGGCGGCGTTGCGACGTGAACTGACGGCGCTTCGATCGTCAGGAAAACTGAAGCAAGCGAAACAATTGTCGTCTCGCATCGATCAACTGGATACAGAATACGAACGTGTTCGAAAACGAATTGACAGACTGCTTGGCTCGCTTGCGTCCGTTTTTCTGGAAGACAAACCAGACGCCGAATCGGTTGAACTGGTCTTGTTCGAGCGTTCGATACCTCTTCCCAGTGATGTGGTTAACGGAGCGAAACTGGACGATCCGCAGTACCTGTCGCCGCCGATGAGTATTGGGAAATTTTCTCGCGATGAGCAATCGGCTTCTTCCACTTCGGGCAAGGATTCAGGTTCATTCGAGGAGATCGAATGAGTCAATGGATCAACGCGTGGCGATCGGCATGGAACCGATTCTGGTTCACACCTCAGACACCCACAACGCTTGCAATCATCCGATGGCTGACCGGCTGCATGGTTTTCTACAACCACCTGGTCTGGTCATGGGGAATGAATACGTTTCTGGGTCCAGCAGCAGCCATTCCGAAACGGTACCGTGAAGAACTGCTACTGGGAGGCAGGTACGCGTGGAGCCATTTCGACTGGAGTGATTCTGGCATCTGGATCTGGGGAAGCCATATTGTCGGGCTGATCGTAATCGCATTGTGGACCATTGGGTTCAAGACTCGTTGGACTGGATGGCTGACCGCGGCATTGGTGATTTCGTATGCCAACCGAGCGACCGGAACTTTGTTTGGCTTCGACCAGATCGCGGCGTTCCTGTGCTTGTATCTGGCCATCAGCCGCAGCGGTGACACGCTTTCGGTGGATTCCTGTCTGAACAAGTCAGACGCGAAATCACCGGAGCAGGGCAGGGCGGTCGTGAACCGCATCGCGACCCGTTTGATTCAGGTTCACCTCTGCATCGTCTATGCATTTGCCGGGCTTGGAAAATTGGGTGGCGAGTACTGGCTCAATGGCGAAGCGGTCTGGGGAGCGTTGGCCAGTTACGAATACCAGTCGATGGACATGACCTGGCTGGCAAGCCACATGACCCTGATCGCAGTCATGACTCTTCTGTCACTGGCATGGGAAGTCACCTACGCAGCTCTGATCTGGCCCAGACTGACTCGCCCGATTGTGCTGGCCATCGCCGTGGTCGTCCACGTTGGCATCGGAGCCGCAATGGGTATGATGACATTCGGCTTGATTATGCTGGTGGCTAATCTCGCATTCATCGAACCTGAGTTATGGCCGATTGGAGAACAGCCAGACAACCCAGCCACCCATTCAGCCGTCCTCTGATTTTTTAAGCATCTCGATCACTCCGCGGCCATCAGTTCCTTGAAGCGATTCCTCAAACTGACCATTGCTTACGACGGAACGGACTATGTTGGCTGGCAGGTTCAGCCGAACGGGATTTCAGTTCAGCAACGGCTGGAGGAAGCGTGGCTTTCTGCGACGGGTGAGCAACTGCGAATCACTGCCAGCGGACGCACCGACAGCGGTGTTCATGCTCGAGGACAAGTTTGCTCGCTGGCGACAGAAACCCAGCTCTCCAACCGTGATCTGGTCCGAGCGTTGAACGCGTTATCGCCAGAGGACATCGCCATTCTTCAGGTGGAAGACGCCGCCGAGGGATTTCACGCGATTCGCGACGCCACAGAAAAAACGTACGGTTATCAGGTGCAGTACGGTTACATTCTTGACCCTCTTCGTCGTCGTGAATGCTGGTACGTTACAAGGGAACTTGATGTTACCGCGATGCGAGAGGCAGCCGGTTTTCTGATTGGGCGGCACGATTTCACCAGCTTTCAATCGGTGGGCGCCGAACGTCTTTCGGCGATTCGCAACGTAACCAGGTTGGACATTGAAACTCACGTCGATTCGTTACTTCCCGAGCTGACGATCTGGATTGCGGCGGATGGATTTCTTTACAACATGGTCCGTCGAATCGTGGGTTCGTTGATCAGGGTAGGGCGGGGCAGCGAGAAACCGGAATGGGTCCAGTGGGTCCTCGAACAGAAAGATGGTAGCCTGTCCGGTCAAACGGCACCGGCCCACGGATTATTTCTGGATCACGTCCAATATTGTGAATCCGGCGACGAAGCCAACGGTACGCCTTCATCGAAACAAGGGTGAACCGTCTACGGGAACGGAATTGACCTCCACCATTCCCTTGTGATGCCCGCATCAGAACTGACCACCTTATTGGTCTGTCGATTGGATCTCATCAAAGTGACAGATTCGGACAACCCGACATTCAATCGCATTCCACTGGTGCTGTTGGTCCTCGCTGCGCTGGCGGCAGTGTTGTTCTATGTGGCCGGTCGAGGGTCCACAAGCTGGTGGAGCGATCTGGGGTTTATCGTCAGTATCGCGACGGCGATTTCAATCGTGATTTCTGAAGCGTGCGATCCGTTTTCTGATGCAGCTCAGTGGGTTGGTCATCGCCTGCAGTTGCCGGGGTCCGTTCGAGGAGCAACGCTGGACGCAATCGCCAGCAGCATGCCTGAGCTGTTTACCGGGCTGTTTTTTGTGACGGTTGCCCTATCCAGCGACGCGGAAAAGGCCCAGAGAATTCTGTCCAGCTCGGAAGGGTATGGCTCGACCATCGCGACGTGCGCAGGAAGCTCGATCTACAATTTGATTCTGATTCCAGCCTTGTGTGCGATTATGGTCTCTTATTCCCGACCCAAGCGGCCGACGATTTCGATCGCACCCGATGTGCTTTATCGGGACGGAGCGTGGACGTTCTTTGTTCAAGCCGGCCTTTTGGTGTTTCTGTGTCAGCGTGAATTGACATGGCACATGGGGTTGATCGCGATCGGTGCATACGCGGCCTACGTCTTTCACCTGTACGTTTCGACGCGACGTTTCAGATCCGACATTGCCAGCGGCCATCTCGTTCAGGACGATGTCGGCGAATCCGCGAGCGTTCTGTTCGGCCGGTACGACGTCAACCTAACGTGGCGGTCTGCGATTATCACTCTTGTCGTGGCGACAACCGTTGCCGCAACCGCGTGCTACTTTCTGGTCGAACTGACCAACTACTCGGCTCATCGAATGGGCGTCCCTCCTTTTTTCGTTGCCGTCATCCTCACCGCGGCCGTCTCGTCCGTGCCCGACACGTTTCTGTCGCTGAACTCAGCCAAACGAGGTGACGATAGCGGGGCCGTTTCAAACGTCTTTGGTTCAAACATTTTTGATGTGTGCATCGGCATGTCGATTCCTCTGTTGGTGTGTTGCTACCTGAACGATTGGCAACCTGTCCAACTGGTCGGTCCGGATGAGAAAACGCTCGCCGGTGTCGTGGGCCTGCGAGTGTTCCTGTTTGTGCTTACTTCGATCGCGATGGGAATCATGTGGTCACGGAAACGCGTTTCCCGAAAATCCGGCTGGTTCCTGTGCGGGCTGTACGCGTTGTTTACTGCGTATGCCGTGTTGGGCGGGCTTGGAATTATTTCGGTTTAGCGTTTTTCCTTGAGCTCAATCTAGAATCCCATGTCAGGCTCCGCAGGGTGTTTCGAGGGCAGGGCGGGTGCCACAAAAGCGACAAGGTTGCAGTTTGCCAGATTGTTTCGAGGGGTACACTTCAGCATTCGGGAAGGCTTGGCTAAAATGAGCTGCTCGTGAAATCGTGATTTTGAAATCACCCAGGTAACAACAACGCGACTCATTCATAACCGCCAAACCCTACAGCGTCAGGAACTTTTGTGTCCGATGGTCAGAATTTTATCGGTCCGTACCAGCTGCTGAAAACCATTCGCAGCGGCACCAGCACCGATGTTTACGAAGCCCTGCGCGGCGGCAGCAACAAACGCATTGCTCTGAAAGTGCTGCGCGACAAATTCCATAAAGACAAGGAAGAAGTCCGCCAACTGAAACACGAAGCGAACATCGGTACCGATCTCGACCACCCCAATGTGATCAAGATTCACGAGTTCTATAACGAACAAAACGCGATGCTGATCTCGATGGAACTTTTTCATGCCCCCAACATGAAGATTGTGATGCGAGAAAAGCCTGAATTGATCGCTCCGAATGTGGCTCCCATCATTCGGCAGTGTGCCAAGGGACTGCAACACCTGCATGACAAAGGCTGGGTTCATTGCGATGTCAAACCTGACAATTTCCTGATCGACAACGAATGCATCGTCAAGTTGATTGACTTTTCGATTGCCGTGAAGATGAAGCAGGGCATGCTCGGTTCTTTGCTGGGCGGACGTCCCAAACACATTCAGGGAACTCGCAGCTACATGGCACCGGAACAGATTCGCCGCAAAACGCCTGATGCTCGCACAGATATCTATGGCTTAGGTTGCATGGTGTTCGAACTGCTTGCGGGCCGAGCACCTTACTCGGGGGTTTCGCCGGATGATTTGTTGAACAAGCATCTGACCGCCTCGATTCCCTCGCTGGAAGCTTACAGCGGAGCGTCGAAAGACATGTCGGCTCTGGTCAAGAAAATGATCGCCAAGAAACCGGAAGACCGATTCGAAAACATGGCTCACTTTCTGGATACACTGAAGAAGATTCAGATTTACCGTGGTGGCAAACGGCCCGAAGGCTACGTTCGATAGAAACAGAAAGACAACAATGGACGACTACCTTGAATTTGAACAACCGTTGGCCGATCTCGAACAAAAGATCAACCAGCTGCAGGAACAAAGCGATGATTCGGCCGAATCCGCAGAACAGATTCGTGATCTTCAAAAGCAATTGACCGAACTGACTCGGGATATCTACAGCAATTTAACACCGTGGCAGACCGTGCAGGTCGCACGTCACAAGAACAGGCCTCATACCATTGATTACCTGTCGCTGGTGTTTGACGAATTCGTCGAACTGCATGGCGACAAACTCTTCGGTGACGACCGCGCGATTCGTGTTGGGTTTGCGAGTCTGGATCGAACGAAGGTGATGGTTCTTGGCCACCAGAAAGGTCGCACATTCAACGACCGCACCGAGAACTTTTTCGGATGTGCTCATCCCGAAGGTTACCGCAAAGCGATGGCAAAGATGCGGATGGCAGCCAAATACAACCTGCCGGTCATCTGCCTGATTGATACTCCGGGCGCATACCCGGGCATTGGTGCCGAAGAGCGTGGACAGGCTCAGGTGATCGCCGAGAACATGTACGAAATGTCTCGGCTGGAAACGCCCATCATCTGCATCGTGATCGGCGAAGGCGGAAGCGGCGGAGCGTTAGGGATCGGTGTTGGTGATCGAGTTGCCGTGCTGGAAAACTCTTATTACTCCGTGATCAGTCCTGAGGGTTGTGCCGGTATTCTGTGGAAAGGCGCTCAGCATGCTGAGAAAGCCGCAACGGCACTGAAATTCACTTCGGATCATCTGCTGAAAATGGGGATCATCGATGATGTGATTCCTGAGCCACTTGGCGGCGCTCATCGAGATCATCACAAGATGGCAGCAACGATGCGATCTTATCTGGGCAAACAATTGAAAGACCTGAAGCAGCAGGAAATGAGTTCGCTGCTTGAGGCGCGGTACAGGAAGTTCCGCAAGATTGGAGAGTTCGTGGAAGGCGAAGCGGTCAGCTGATCTCAACGATCGGTCGACAACGTGTTGTAGCCTCGGTCTGAGTACATCTGGATTGAATTGGCTCGCCCTCACAGAGTCAATCGCTTCGCTTCAACGGTTTGTTCAGGTCTTCGACTCGCTTGCCTGGCGAGCGATCTCGAAACAACGCTCAGGGCGCCCAACCAAGGAAACCACGCGTTTTCACGCCTATCCTCAACGTCCGATAATGTTTCTTATGTTCGGTTAGAGCCCTGTGTTTCCTCGGGTTTTCATGAATTTGCGATTCACACCCGCAAAACTGCTCTGGATTGGCATTATCACCGTGGCTTTGCCAGAGCATTTCGATACTGGCTCGCGAACGCGAACAAAAACTCGTTGGGCGTGCTCACCAATGCGTGATGCATTACAACTGTTGCCAAGCCCGTCGTGACACTGGCTACCGCTGAGCACTATTCTCGATCGCACGGCGAGTTCCATCGATGGCTCGATCGATCAAATCTTTCGAATTGACGCGGAAGTTCAAATCGGGCCAACCATTGGCGGTCTGAGCTTCCGGCTGCGTTTGAGGAGCCGCCGGCTGTGGACGAACCTCAAATCCTGAATTGGGCCGAGCCTGAGGTTGATAGGTTGGCTGGCTGGCCGAGTTCTGAGCAGCTTGCCCGTAACCGCGATTACTCTGGTAACCGTTGTATCCATTCTGAGGATAGCTGTTGTTTGTTGCCGGTTGCTGCGGCCGTTGCTGGATCTGCCATTGTCCGGTGTAGGTCGGCACCTGATTCGGATTCTGTGTATAGCTTCCCGATGAGTATTGCCCGCTGGTTGGCAAACCATTGTTAGATGGTCTGGACGGTTGTCCGTACGGCTGACGGTAAGACGGAGCCGTCACGCTTCCGTTGCTGCTACTATTGCTTCCTCCTGCTGTGGGCCAGATCGTGCCACTGGTCGCTTGTTGGCTGTTCTGCGATCCAAAGATGGGCTCGGCATAGGGAAGATTCCCGTTTGGATCGGCGATCTTGTTATTGAACTCAGCAATGTACGGGTCGATGTACTTGTGGATCTCGGTGGGCACGACGGCAGAAACCTGATTGATTCCTCGAACAATGTATCCGCCTGAACGCGATGCGTAGATGGCGTTGCGAGCGGTATCGCCAAGCAGGGTGACGGCAAACATCGTGACGACCATGCAAAGTAGGGCACCCTTCACCGCGCCAAGCAGGGCACCTGCCTGACGGTCAAAACCGTTCAGTTCCATTTCCCTGATCCGTCCTTTGACCATCGCAAAAATCGACCACACGATCAGGGACGTTCCCAGAAAAAGGATCAGCATTGCTGCGAACTGATTCCAGGGTTCTTCAGCGGAGATGAATGTTGCGACCTGACCACGAAACGTCACTGAGACGAAGTAGCTGAGAAAAATGGCTGCGACGGACGCCACCTGCCACGCGAGCCCCTTCCACAGCCCGAACAGAATCGCACCGATCAAAATGATTAACATCACCAGGTCGTAAATCGACATGGTTTTCCTCCATGAAGTGTTTGCAAAATCGTTGCGGGATTAGACTGAAATCTCGCAAGTGACTCAATAGAAATCCGGTTCGCAACATGGCAGCCCCCTGACCCGAACGGCTCAGTCTCTGTTGGTTTCATATCTGGGTGCCATGCTTCACGCTTGCGTGAGTATGCTTACGCAAGCGTAAACATGGCACCCGTCACTTCTTAAATCGATCGCGCGTTGTTTCATTGTCAAACATTTCTGCTAGCGGAAACAACGTTTCGAGGATCGGGATTGAGCCAACAACTGGCTCCGATGTCTAATACTTTGCTCCGAACATTCGATGATTCGAAGATCGTTCCGGGCTATTTGCGAAAATGGATTTTCGTACCTTGAGTCATGGCTGATTTTAAAACTCACATCACCGCCAGTACATCGCTCGGTTTGATTTACTCGACCTCGGCGTACTACACTTATGGCGTTCCTCTGGAACACTGCCTGATTGCTGGCGGACTGTGCAGCGCAGCGGGCATGCTTCCTGATCTGGACAGCAGCAGCGGCATTCCTCAGCGTGAGATGCTGGCCTTTCTTTCGGTGTTCGTACCGATGCTGATGATGCCGCGATTTCAAGCGATGGGTCTGCTGCCCGAGCACATGGTGCTGGCCGCAGGAATCCTTTACCTGCTGATTCGATTTGGCATAGGTGGACTGTTCAGACGCTACGCAAAACACCGAGGCATGTGGCACAGCATTCCGGCGGCATTGATCGCGGGGATGATCGCCTTCTTGATCAGTTTTTCGGGAACGGTCGAGGTTCGAGTATTCAAGGCATGGGCTGTTGTGATGGGATTCCTGTCACACCTGGTTCTGGATGAGATTTATTCGGTCGACTGGCAGGGGAAGAAGATTCGCGTCAAACGCAGCTTCGGCACCGCACTAAAGTTATTCGGCAAGAGCCCCATCCTGAACATGCTGACTTACACCAAGGTGATCATCCTCGCGATCATGATTGCCAGTGACGACTATTTGATGGACTGCTACTGCGGAACCGGTGAACAAGTCACCAAAAGCGGTTTCGATTGGGTCATGCACTTTATTGGCGAGCAAAACCATGGCCTTGACCATGCAGCAGCGAGTGATCAAGCCGACATGTTTCGATAGTCGGTATGCCAGAATCTAGTGCATGTTGCACTTAACTGTAGCGTCTGCGGCGTTGAAAAACCGAGCGAATAGTATCGAAAAGCCGCTAGACTTAAACGAAACGCGCTCTAAAACCGCTTGCGACTGTCCAGCAAGATGGTGACCGGTCCATCATTGATCAACTCAACCGCCATGTCTGCTTGAAAGATTCCAGTCTCGGTTTTCACTCCAGCAGCACGAGCCTGGCTGACGAATTGTTGATAAAGCTGGTTCGCGATTTCGGGAGCTGCTGCGTTAACAAAACTGGGCCGCTTGCCTTTCTGAACGTTCCCCAACAGCGTGAACTGACTGACGACCAGCAGCTGACCTTCAACGTCCATGACGGATCGATTCATCTTCCCGTCTTCGTCTTCGAAAATTCGCAGGCCCAGCGTTTTATTCACAAGATAATCGAGGTCTTTCACTTCATCTTGCTTTTCGACCCCCAGCAGCACCAGCAGACCGCGGTTGATTTCCCCAACGATTTTCTGATCGACTGTGACCGATGCTCGAGACACGCGTTGGATGACAGCTCGCATGGTTTTGATCCTGTTCGTTAAAATACTCCACGACCTCTGAGCATACTCACCCGAGTTGGGCCTGCGAAACCCTGGAGCGTGGAACAACTGGCGTTCAAGAAATGAACTGCCCCGCCCTACTCTGCCCTCGTTAATCCAACTGCTTGAAAACCACGGTAACGAGTGCCAGTTTGACTTTCGTTATCGCAATGAATGGTCTTCGTCGGGGCGAAGTTTCGAGAGGTACTGTTGGGTCAGATCGGTCGCTTCCAGATTATCGCTGCGGAGCACAAATTGATCATCTGAAACTGTCTCGAGCGTCGCTGGTTGTTGAAACTGAATTATCACGACTGGCTTGGCGATGGTCCGATCGTTATCCGGCTGAAACTGGTAAAACACCAGTTGCGAAGGGAATAAATCCAATGCGGCTGAACTGATCAACGTCACCTCAACGGCGTGCGGCAGATTGGGAGGCAGGTGGGACCAGGCGAGTCCCGCATCCAGCTGTTCGGGCGAAAGATGATCTCGCAGCAACCTCTGCAATCGACTTGGACGCCAGGTGCCTCGCAGCACCTTTGACGTTGTCGATGGCGCTTCTGAATCGGCCACAACCGCAAAACGAAACTCATCAGCAAGGTGCTGCAATAACCCTGCCATTCCGCTGGACATCAGCTCGCCGGGCGCTAAGGGCATGCTTGGTCGAGCACGGGCACTCTGATTCCTACGCACAGATTTTGAGTTCTTGATTTTCTGCAGATCGTAAAACTCCAGCGTTTGTTGATTCTGTACCAGATTCTCGTGCAGACGATAGACAAATCGGCCGTCACATAGATTGGTGACTTGCTGCTGAGGCGGTGTTGTTGGAGTGTCCGTCGATTGTTTGCTCGAAATGGAATGAAAAGCAAGTGAAGTCCTCGTTTTCCCTTCGCCCTGCCCTGTCTGAACATACACCCCCGCACCAACGACCATCTGATCGAAAAATTTTGCTTGCACTGATACGTTGGATTCGAACGCAGGACCATCGTCGATCATGTGCCAGGCTCGTCGTAACATCAGGTCTGCCCGGTCAGCCGTCGTGCCATCAGAACGAAAATCGCTCACCAGCCGTTGAGCCTCCAAAGATACTTTCGGGTTCGAACTTACTGCGTCAGACGGGGCGTAATTGACGTTTTGCGTCGAAGAACGAGCATTCGAGTTTCTCCTGAATGGCTCGATTAATTTCTTCTGGCCCGCAGTCGGTGAATCTTCGGTCGCTGCATCAGATCCCGCTACGTAGCGTTCCAATTGGCCAGCCGAATACCAGCCTCCTATCGTGAGTCCTGCCGCTAGCAGGCAAAACGCTATCGTTAATTCCTGCTTCATGAACCGATTGTGCGGATTCTTCCAAAGAAATGCATTGTAGGACGCCGAATGAGGATCAAGGCGAGAAACCTGTCGGTGCACCTGAGTCGTTTTGACTTCGAGGCATCTTAGGAGCGACGCGAACCTCGCGTCCATGGCAGTTTTCGCGGCGAAGTCGGCTGACACAAGTCGTCTCAGCCGGGCCGAAGTGCAGAAACGAACAAGGATGAACGCGTCGCTGGACGCAACAAACTAGAAACGCTCGGTTGATGTCTCTGTTCATGCAGCGATCGTCAAACGAGTAATCTCAGGGGGAAGACTGATGTACGCAAGATTTGTCACGGGCCTGACGTTGCTGGCAGTTGCCGCTACGACCAGTTCGGCCAACGGCCAGATTGCCCTGGCTCGCACGGGGACTCCCCAAAGCCACAACTTGCCACCGGCACAGATGCTGATGGAACCCGGCCCGGGCGTTGGTGGCCCTGGACCAGGCGTCTTGAACGCATCTTCGCACCCGGGCGGTGAGGTCGGCGGGCAGCACTACGGACCGTTTGGTGCTGTGATTCAGCAATCAGTCCAGGTATTGTTCGACAAGCCTGAAATGATGATGGTCAATTGGGACGTTTCTGGAATTGGTCAGTACGACTCGGTTCCGTTGACCGTTCCGGGTCGTCAGAATTTCGCTCAGGGTGGCATCTTCCGCTTGAAGATCAGCAACATCGACGGCCGTCCGGGCATGGAGCTGTACCCGACGCTGGAGATCGGTACCGCTTCACCTCGCACCGCCGCTTATCTGGCTCACAGTGCGATTCCGATCCAATTCACTCAGGAAGATTTTGATCAGGTCGCCGCTGCGAACTTTGTCACGAAAGTCATTTACGTTCCAGATCCACAGTATCAAGAATTGGCACTCGCTGGCGTTGACACACTGGTCAGCACGCGACTTGATCCGGGAGTCGACCCGATCACGGAAGCAGACCGCCGCGGTTCGATTCTGGCAATCGTGCGAATCGGTAACAAAGACCTCGAAGTTCCCGGCCAGGATGCCTCGATTGCAGCCGGAGCATTGCCAACCAGCGGTGGAGCTGGTCGTGGCACGAAAGACTACATTTCTGGCGTCACCGGACCTCACTATGGTCTGCCATCAACAGGAACAAACATCGGCCTGCCAGGACCGCCACATATTCCACTGGGTGGTCAAGCTGGTTTGAAGCGTTACGCAATGCACAACCACACCGCGATGCAGATTCCACGACCGACTCGCAACGTGAACGTTCACGTCAAGCAAAAGCCGGGACTCAGCTACCCGCGTCCTGTGGATCGTGTGCTGATCAAGGAAAACACAATCCGTCCACCTCACAACAACACTCAGCCGCCGGCAGACATGGTTCACGGGCAGCTGCCTGAAAACTGTGCTCCGACCGTTGTTCCGTTTGCTGGAAAACTACACGGAAAGTTACACCGCTAAACGCCGCTTGTCGGAAACGAAGCCGCGAAGCGTCATGCTCTCGCGGCTCTTTTTTGATTCATACATCGTTGTTGTTAACGATTAGGCAAAATATTCTTCTTCCGAGATTACAGTGGCATTCTTGTTGAAAACCCGGAAAAACGTTCTGGCAATCACGGCGTTGACCATGCTGTTGGTCTTGTTGTTGGGTGCATCGAGTGTCGGCCAGGTTCGCCACAACCGTGTTCGAAGTGACATGGCTCCAGGTCTGGCCGCTGAGCGTTTTCGCAAGGCAGATCCTGATCTGGCCAGGGTCTCTCAACCTGTGCGAATTGTTGCTCCCGCTGAAACGACAATCGATGTGCTGTCCAATGAAAGCGTGCTGACGACATCTCAGTCGAAGGTCACGATGGGACTGGCGGTTGGGCCGGTGTATCAGGTGAAGATTTCAGGCTTGAATCTGTATGAAAGTGTTGAGCTTTACCCTTCGATTGAGTTGCTGGGACGTCTTTACCCGCCGAAAGGAATGCAGAATCGGTTCCCGATCGAGATCGCAATCACGCGTGATGACCTGCTGCAGGTCATCGATGGCAGCATGGTGACCAAAGTCATTTACCTGGAGCATGGCGACATGGTGGTTCCACATCGGCATTCGCCCGACCAGCAGCCAACATTCGACGTCGGAGCCAATGAAGATCCACTGCGGGCTTCAGAAACTTTGGGGCGTCCGATGGCGATCCTGCGAATTGGCTCACGTGTACCGCTGAACGGAAATCCTGCGGATACCATTCGGACGATTGGGCCAGCACCCATTTTGCTGTCCGAGCCCGTCCAGTTCAGCCTCGGCGATCAACCGAGCCGCCCTGCCCTGC
Organism: uncultured Pirellulaceae bacterium; assembly: GCA_964468915.1. Classification (GTDB taxonomy): domain Bacteria; phylum Planctomycetota; class Planctomycetia; order Pirellulales; family Pirellulaceae; genus Mariniblastus. Next base: position 3,274 of record CAYXWX010000066.1, on the reverse strand, counting down.
CTCATGCTGGCGGTTTTAAAGCAAGCTTCCAAACTGACCAAACACGATCGCAAGATCTTCCGCCTGTTGTGACCACGAATCGATCCGTCGATACCAGTGCAAATGTTCTCTCCAACCACAACCGCAATTGATGGGCGGCCAATCATGCCAACGACATGCAAGAACCTGCCGGACCTTTGCGGAATCGCAAAGTGGGCCTCATTGACCGGCTTCCATCTGATTGTTCTGACGATTGCACCTTCGTTCGCGAACGGGCAAGTCGATCAGGCTGCTCGTTTGCCGGTTGAGACACAACCTTCGGTCCATCAGGCGTCAGCCATTCCTGAACGCGACGAGCAAACAACGCGATTGGCTCAAGCCGCTTGGCAATCCGAGGTACTTGGTTTTGAGGACGATCCAAATTCGGGTTTCGCCCGTCGCCCGCGAGCCACTCGTTTGCCACAACGACATCAGAATTCGAACAACAAACCAAAGTTTGGCAGTTTTGGCGGCTTCAGCATGATCCGTCAGACGACTTGGGAAGAACCGGCCACCGAACGAGATAACGAGCCGACTCGCCGAGACGAATACGTCTACGACGGGAATGATCGAGGGCTGAAGGTGAAAGTCGATCGATCGTGGAACATGATCGGACTGGATACCGAAGACACAGTCGGCCATTTCGATACGCTGGATGGCCGTCGTCTGGTGTCACCAAGCAACCGAGTTGCGATTTATGCTCCGCGTTTTGGTTCGGTCCGACGAGTCGACCGTGTGTTTAATGCACGGCTCAGTCAACCTGCCGGCACCGTCGATGAACTGACGCCGATTGCAAGATCAAAGCAGGCCGATTTCTCGACCACCAACAAACAACACATTGCCGTCGAGCGTCACCAGGGAACTCGTCGAGCCAGCGGGTTTATCGATCAGACTCGCGGTGTGCTGGCCGAGAATACCACTGAGCTGTATGAATTTGCCAACACATTTGCTCCGTACGAACACCTGTCGTTGATCCGACTGGGTCGTGCGGAAGAATCTCAGTCTGCTCGTCTGGCACTTGGGATGCAATCTGCTGCTGTCTGGCAGGACAATATGGAACTTCAAGTCTTTGCCGACAATGTGCAGCCAGTGATTGTGGAGGATATCGCCAAGGTTCAGGAGCTGGTCCACTACGAAACCGATGGCGAAAATTCTATCCTGCGAGTCGTCAAAATCGCGTCAAAGATTGCGGCTCGAGCGGGCGAGAAGGTTCAGTTCACGATTCGTTTTGACAACCTGAGCGGTAAACGCATCGGCAACGTCACTCTGATTGACAACCTGACGACTCGTCTCGAGTACGTCAAAGGCTCTGCCGAGTGTTCACTACCTGCAAAATTAGTCACGTCTCGCAACGACGTGGGTTCTAGGACACTCCGCTGGGAGATCAAAAATCCGCTCCCCGCCGGCGAAGGCGGCATCATCCGGTTCGAGTGCGTGGTGCGGTAGCTGTCAACCAACAGATCGTCGACGCCCAATACAAACCATCAATCCGATTCCCAGATAGATCAGCGGCGAAGTCGGTTCAGGTATAACCAGAACATCCAATCGCCTGGACGATTCAGGTATGGCAGCTCCTCCGGAACGAACTCTCAACCGAGGATAAGTCGTTGCCAACTGCATCGCGGTACGGATATCAGGACTTGACGGTAGAATTGGCCCAAAATTGAACAGTCCACTTGGTAACCCTGAAAACGAAAGTTGGCCGATTCCTGAAGCATCGGCCTGTTCGAAATCCCCCAGCAGCGTATCAGTGTTGAGGTTATCCAACAGAAACTCTGTGCCTTCAAGACCAAGAATCAGCACTCTGTTTCCAGGGCCACTGTTTACAGAAACCCAAACTTCACCGGTTTCCGGATCATAAATTGCTCTTACGTCAATCAAACGAGTATCAGCAACGAACTCGTCGAATGACGAAAATTCACCTCCGGGGACTTGCCCCGACGAAGGAACACTCATCCCGTGCAAACACGCGATAACTACCACAGCAGCAACTCTAAATTTCATCCAATAAGTCATTCGTATAAGATATGTAAAAGGTTACCACGCGTTTCGCGTCGATCGGCAATCACCGTCTTCTTCTCAATACAACAGCGGCACTTAACACCGTAATCAACGTTGAACCTGAGGGCTCCGGAACGGAAGTCGCTTCAAAGCGTGGTTGAATCACACCAAACGTACGCCGCACGGGAATACTGCCTGCAACCTGATAAATGTAACTTATCTCGGGAGAATAATTCCCGTACAAAGATGAGACCTGCTCATCGAACGTAGTTTCGTCGCCAGTAACTGGTTCGCCCAACGGATAGGCCTCCAGCATCGGACCGAGGTTGTGCAGACCGACTGGGAATGCGGCAAAGTTCAACCATGCAACTCCACCGCTGTTGTTTTGCTGAGGTGAACCGATCGCCGTTTCGATATTCAGTTTTGTCGTATCGAAGACGCCGACATTCTCTGCGAAAGTGTCTTCAAGCAAAGACACCGGCTCGAAAGGAATCCCAAACAAAAGTACATCCGGGCCAACCTGCACCAAAACGTCACCAGTTTGAATGTCATAGTAACCGTCGATGGTCCCGGAAGCGGCTGGAGGGATCTCATCCAAAGACACGAAACTGGTCGACTGCGCAGACACTTCAACAAGCTTCGACGACAGGAAACAGATAGTGAAAACCACCATCAAGAGAACACGATTCATGTTCGACTCCGGGAAACAAGTGAGGGTTACATAGATGGGCGTAGCGCCATGATAAACCCGTTTAACGGGAAAACAACCGTTCGAACAGTTACGACTGGAAATCTCGCACTCAATGGCACACCAGGATCAAAGGCAGAATCACGATTGAAGCAAGTCGGTGACTTGCCGGACCGCGATCCGCAGCGATTGAGCTGCCATCTGGAAATTAGTGTGAGATGAAATCTCGGGTTGGATCTCGTTGAACAACTCCACCGCGTTGTTGAGCTTTTTCAGTTTCTTCTTCGCCTGCTTCAGATATTTCGCATAGTCTTTGTCTCGCAGCGGTGGGCCGAGAGCCAGCATATAGTCATCACTCTCCGGGTGATGGACGAACAATCAAGCCTCAACTGGAACCTTGAGGCGACATCCGATGTGTGCTTTCACTGATTCGCTAACGGAACCTGCGAAACAACAAGCCAATCCCGGAAAGTGTAGCTATCATCACACCACACGGTGGCGTGCCCCCTGACTTAGTTCCACAGTTATGAGAGTCGGGTTAAGTAAAGCTCACCGCAGGTGGGCGGC
>CAYXWX010000065.1:15332-25212 GCA_964468915.1 uncultured Pirellulaceae bacterium | reverse complement strand
TGGTCAAGGAAGTTGTTGCACTCGACAAGGACGAAGAAGAGTTCGAAAAATTCACTGCCCGTGGCGGTGTGATGGACGGCGAGCAGCTCGACACCAGCAAGGTGAAAGAGATTAGCAAGTGGCCAAGCCGCGAAGAGCAGTTGTCGATGTTGGTTGGACAGATTCTGGGTCCGGGCGCGACATTGGCGGCACAGTTGATCGGTCCTGGCGGGCAGTTAGCCAGCCAGATCGGGCAAGTGGGTGAGAGCGAAGAATAGAGATTCCGCGACGTCAGTCGTTTTTGAAAATCGATGACCAAATCGCGGATTGGGCCAATCGAAACATACGAAGCCAGGGCTTCGAACCGTATTAGCAATGATTTTAGAGCTCGTCTTTCGGTACCGCAGCCGGGGCGATCAAGATGATGAAAGGGTGACCAATGTCAGAAGACACAGCAACACTAGAATATTCGGACGCGACCAAGACAATCGGCGATCAGATCGTTGGTTTGACTTTGAAAGAAGCGAAAGAACTGAGCGATTATCTGGAGAATGAGCACGGCATTAAGGCCGCTGCTGGTGGTGGAGTTGTCATGGCTGGCGGTGCCGGCGGTGGCGGTGGCGAAGAAGCTGCAGAAGCCAAGACTGAGTTTGACGTTGTGTTGACAGGATTCGGCGACAAGAAGCTGGACGTTGTCAAAGTCGTCAAGACCATTACAGGAGCTTCGCTGATGGAAGCCAAGAAGATGGTGGAGAGCGCTCCTGCGACCCTCAAGGAAGGTGCCGCCAAGGAAGAAGCTGACAAGATCAAGGCGGATGTCGAAGCTGCCGGCGGTAGCGTCGAGCTGAAGTAGTTGATTCGGATTCTCTGAATTCTGGCGCCCGTTAGTGTGTCGTCAGATCAGACCTGATACCGACGCTGCGAGCATTTTTTGCTCGTGGCGTTTCGGTGATTGGCGAGACGGATTCAGGTTGAGGGCGTGCGACGCTGTGACGTTGGTGTTGCGACCTGAGAAGTGAATTCAACACTCGCCTTGCATGATTGTTTGTGACAAAAGACAGCCGGGATGGTAATGGCTTTGAATCACAGTTCTCAACGGACTCATGTTGTCAGCGAGAATCGTGGTGTGGATTGTTGTCGAATTTTGATGGCAATCGGTAGCCTGTTGAATCGAGGTGGAGTTCCCGTTTCTTCGTTTGGGTGGCTGACGAATCGTCGTTACTCCGAGGGTCGGGATGCTATCGGTTCGGTGCTCATTCATCGTCGTCTGCAGCTTGTGCTTTGCTTCTTTTGCCTGATTGTCTGTTTTTTGTTTGAAACGTTGTTCTTCGACGTGGTCGTTGGCAGCAACCCTCTATCCCGATTGATCTGATACCGGAGATTCCGCGCTTATGGCAACCCCAATTGAGCGACGCTTGTCACCTGAAACCGTTCGACGCTTTGGTAGTGGTCGTGATTATCAGGTGCCGCCAGATTTGACCGAGATCCAAACCAAGAGCTACGCCGCCTTCCTTCAGGATGATCTGTCGTCCGACAAGCGGAAGCTGCAAGGTATTGAAAGCGTGCTCCAGGAGATCTTTCCGATCGAGAGCTACGACAAGCAATTGAAGCTCAGTTACGTTCGGTATGAACTCGGTAAGCCTCGTTACACGCCAGAAGAGTGTCGGCAACTGCGTCTGACATACGGCCGTCCGTTTCGAGTCTGGTTGCGTCTGGAAAAAGAGCAGCCGATTGAGGAAGAGGTGTTTTTGGGTGACATCCCGATCATGATGGGGGGCGGCGAATTCATCATCAACGGTGCTGAACGCGTTGTGGTCAGCCAGTTGCACCGGAGTCCTGGCATCGACTTTGTGATGGAGGCGGACACGACCTCTGACCGCAAATTGGCAAGTTGCCGCGTGATCCCCGAGCGAGGAAGTTGGATCGAGATCAATGCCACCAAGAAAGATGCGTTGACGGTTCGGATTGACCAGAGCGGTAAGTTTTCCGCGTTGACCCTGCTGCGTGCGATGGATCCCAAATTCGGGGAAGATTCTGACCTGATTCGCGCGTTTTATGATACGGCCAAAGTGAAGGTTGTTGATCGCCGAAGTGCCGCGAAGCTGGAAGGAAAAATTGCTGTCGATGACATCATGTACCCGGGGTCGAGCGATCGTGCGGGTGAGATTATCGTCGAGGCGGGCGAGAAAATTTCCAAAGACGCGTCCGAAACGATTTGTACCGCAGGTGTGAAGATCGTCGAAATCATGCCGGCTCCCAAGACGCCACTCATTTTCAACTCGTTGCTGGATGATGGTACCTCCAGTCATGAAGAGGCGTTGTTGCGAATCTACCAGCGTTTGCGTCCCGGTAACCCTCCGGCTGTTGAGAAAGCACGCACGCTTTTCCATGAAAAATTCTTTGATTCGAACCGTTACCGGTTGGGTCGAGTCGGTCGTTTTCGGATCAACCGAAAGCTGGATCTTGGCGTTTCCGAAAAGGAAATGACGCTTCGTCCGGACGACATTCTGGCATCGATTCGCTACTTGCTTGAGTTGTCGACTCCAGGAGGTGATGCGTTTGTTGACGATATTGATCACCTGGGAAATCGTCGCCTTCGAACGATCGACGAGTTGGCTTGTGATGAGCTTCGCAAGGGTTTCCTGAAGCTGCGTCGCACGGTGCAGGAGCGAATGAGCCTGAAAGATCAGGAGGACATGACGCCGCGGAGTCTGGTCAATCCGAAGAGTATTTCGGCAGCGATCGAGTACTTCTTCGGTCGAGGCGAGCTTTCGCAAGTGGTCGACCAGACGAACCCGCTGTCGCAGTTGACGCACGAGCGTCGGCTGTCAGCGTTGGGCCCTGGCGGTTTGAACCGAAAGCGTGCAGGCTTTGAAGTGCGTGACGTTCACATTTCTCACTACGGACGAATTTGTCCAATTGAGACACCTGAAGGTACGAACATCGGTTTGATCTCCAGTCTTGCGATTTACGCTGGCGTGGATGATTACGGTTTCCTCGTGACACCGTATGCTGTCGTTAAAAACGGCAAGGTAACCGATGAGGTTGCATGGTTGCGGGCCGACGAAGAGACCGAAGCGTTCGTCGCTCCGGCTGATACGGATGTCGACAACGGGGTGATCGTTCCGCAAAAGCAATTGGGTGGAAACATTATCGCTCGCTTCCGTGCCGACTTTGAGCTTTGCGACCCAAACGATGTTACGTACATGGACATTGCTCCATCTCAGATGGTGGGTGTGTCGGCCGGTTTGATTCCATTCCTTGAGCATGATGATGCGAACCGTGCGTTGATGGGCTCGAACATGCAACGTCAGGCAGTGCCATTGTTGGTGGCCGAGCCTCCAATTGTCGGTACAGGCATGGAGCGTGAAGTGGCAGTCAACAGTGCGATGCTGGTCAAGGCTCGCCGCGGTGGAAAAGTGACGTACGTTGATTCGACGCGAATTGAAATCGGCAACGACGTTTACGAACTGAAAAAATATGTAGGACTGAACGAGCGAACGTGTCAAAACCAGAAGCCGCTGGTCAAGCCTGGTCAGAAGGTTGAAAAGGACGAAGTGATTGCCGATGGAGCTGCGACCCACAAGGGCGAGCTTGCTCTGGGGCGAAACGTGCTGGTTGGATTCATGTCATTCGACGGTTGTAACTACGAAGACGCGATCATCATCAGTGAAGAACTGGTTCAGAATGACACCTACACTTCGATCCATATCGAAGAGTTTGATGTGGAGGTTCGTGAAACCAAGTTGGGTCGCGAAGAGTTCACTCGTGATATTCCAAACGTCAGCGAAAAGGCACTTCGTAATCTTGACGAAAATGGAATCATTCGCGTTGGAACGTACGTGAAGCCGGGCGACATTCTGGTCGGAAAGGTTTCTCCGAAATCAAAGACGGAGCTGACTCCGGAAGAAAAGCTGTTGCACGCGATCTTTGGTCGCGCCGGTGAAGATGTGAAGAACGACTCGCTTGAGGTGTCGTCAGGCATTGAAGGGATCGTGATTGACGCTCAGCGTTTCAGTCGTCGGATGAGTCTTTCAGAAGAAGAGCGAAAAGTCTTCGAGAAAGATCTCAAAGCAGCTGAGGCAGATGGCAATGAGCAAATTGCGACCGTGTTTGGTGAGATGATCACGGCCATGGAAGCAATCGTTGGCAAAACGCTTACCGACGAAGACGAAACTCCACTTGTACGTGATCAGGATCCGCGATTTGTTGCTGAGAAAGCATCGATGTTCCGCGTGTCGACGGTGACGGATTCGTTGCGAAGCGATGACAAGATCAAACAGGTGAATCAGATTTACTCTGATATGTGGGAGTCGGTCGAGAAATCGATCGACGCTCGCGATCGAACCGTCAACAGTATGAAGCGAGGCGACGAGCTTCGCAGTGGCGTGCTGCAGATGGTTAAGGTTTACATCGCGACCAAGCGTACGATTTCGGTTGGCGATAAGATGGCCGGTCGTCATGGTAACAAGGGTGTGATTTCCAAGATCTTGCCCGTTGAGGATATGCCTTACCTGGAAGACGGGACTCCAATTCAGATCATGCTGAACCCACTTGGTGTTCCTTCCCGAATGAACGTGGGCCAGATTCTCGAGACTCACCTGGGCTGGGCTGGGTCCAAGCTTGGTTTCCAGGCGATCACTCCAGTGTTTGATGGTGCCAGCGAGGCAGACATCAACAAGTGTCTGGAAGAGGCTGGGCTGCCGGCTCATGGAAAGCACTACCTGTACGATGGGCGCACGGGTGAGAAATGCACGCAGGAAACCACTGTTGGTTACATCTACATGCTGAAACTGCACCACCTGGTCGATGACAAGGTTCACGCTCGAAGCACCGGACCTTACTCGTTGATTACCCAGCAACCGCTGGGAGGAAAAGCACGATTTGGTGGACAGCGATTTGGTGAGATGGAAGTTTGGGCGCTGGAAGCATACGGTGCCGCTTACATCTTGCAGGAATTGCTGACGGTCAAATCGGATGACGTGGAAGGCCGTACCAAGATCTACGAATCGATGGTGAAAGGTGAGAACACACTTGAGGCCGGCACGCCTGCCAGTTTCGACGTGTTGACCAACGAGATTCGTGGTCTGGCTTTGAATATGCAACTGGAAAAACGCCGCGGCTGATTCTGTTGAATTTTCGAGGTAACTCGGAATCCCAACGAACCCAGCAGAGCGGCTTTCGCTCGAACAACAATCCCAAACGATTAATCAACTTCAGGAGCAGGTGAATTTATGGCGACTGCCGACACCACCTACGATCGCATTAACGACTATGCGTCCGTCAAGATTTCATTGGCTCGACCGCACGATATTCGCAGCTGGTCGATGGGCGAAGTCAAGAAGCCCGAGACGATCAACTATCGTACCTATCGACCAGAGAAGGACGGATTGTTTTGCGAACGAATTTTTGGTCCTGAGAAGGACTGGGAATGCGCGTGCGGTAAATATCGCGGAATGAAATACAAGGGAATGATCTGCGATCGCTGTGGCGTGAAGGTGACTCACAGTCGCGTGCGGCGGAAGCGAATGGGGCATATCGAGCTTGCCGCCCCGGTCGTTCACATCTGGTTCTTCAAGGCGATGCCGAGCCGTCTTGGAAATCTGCTGAACATGAAAACCAGTAGTTTGGAAAAGGTGATTTACTTCCAGGACTACGTGGTAACCGATCCGGGTACATCGGAGCTTGAAAAGCAGCAGTTGTTGACCGAAGAAGAGTACCGAGCCGCGAAAGCCGAATTTGGACCGACCAGTTTCACGGCGGCTATGGGTGCCGACGCGGTTCGTGAGTTGCTTTCCGATATGGATCTGGTGCACTTGTCAAACGACCTGCGTGCTGAGTTGGCCGAAACCGGATCGAAGCAAAAGCGGAAAGATTTGACCAATCGTTTGAAGATTGTCGAATCGATCCGTGACAGCGATAACAAGCCCGAATGGATGGTGCTGGATGTGATTCCGGTGATTCCACCGGATCTGCGTCCGTTGGTGCTGTTGGACAGCGGTAACTTTGCGACCAGTGACTTGAACGATTTGTATCGTCGAATCATCAATCGTAACAACCGTCTTCGCAAGCTCGTCGACCTGAACGCTCCTGAGGTCATCATCCGCAACGAAAAGCGGATGCTTCAGCAGTCAGTTGATGCTCTGTTTGACAACAACCGCTGTAAGCGTCCGGTGTTGGGCAGCAGCAACCGTCCGCTCAAATCGCTGACCGACATGATCAAAGGTAAGCAGGGGCGATTCCGAGAAAACCTGCTTGGAAAGCGAGTCGACTACTCAGCCCGATCGGTAATCGTGGTGGGCCCACGTCTGAAGTTGCACCAGTGTGGTTTGCCAAAGAAAATCGCATTGGAACTGTTCCAGCCCTTTATCATCCGCCGGCTCAAAGAGATGGGGCATGCGGACACGATCAAGTCGGCCAAGAAGATGCTCGAGCGCAAGGATGAAGAGGTTTGGGATATCCTTGAGCAGGTGATTCAGAATCATCCGGTTTTGCTTAACCGTGCTCCGACTCTGCACCGCATGGGAATTCAAGCATTCGAACCAACGCTGGTGGAAGGGAACGCGATTCATCTTCATCCGTTGGTCTGCAAAGGGTTCAACGCTGACTTCGACGGTGACCAGATGGCGGTCCACCTGCCGCTTTCAATCGAAGCCCAGGTCGAAGCTCACACCTTGATGCTTTCAACCAACAATATTTTTGCTCCATCGAACGGTCGGCCGATCATGAGTCCTTCGCAGGACACGGTGATGGGTTGTTACTACATCACGCTGATGCTTCCCAATCAGCAGGGTGAAGGGATGATCTTTGCTTCGCTGGAGGAAGCCGATCATGCGTTTGCTCAGGGTGTGATCAAACTGCACGCGAAGATCAAGGTTCGTTTGCCCAAAGGGCGAAATGTTCGCTTGAACGATGAGGAACTGCAATCCGATTCGATCATTGAAACTTCTTACGGTCGCATTTTGTTCAACATGATGCTGCCCGAAGGAATGGACTTCTATAACTACTCGATGAAGAGTGGTGATTTGGCGACGGTGATCTCCGACTGTTATCAGTTGCTGGGCCGTCGTGAGACGATTGAACTGCTGGACGATATGAACCAGTTGGGTTTCCGCGAGAGTACTCGCAGTGGCCTGTCATTTGCGACGGACGATCTGGTGACTCCGGATTCCAAGGAAAAAATTGTCGCCGACGCCGAAAAGGAAGTGCTGAAGTTCCGCAAGCACTACGAGCGTGGAGTCATTACGGAACAAGAGCGTTACAATAAAGTGCTTGATACGTGGACGCACGCTCGTGAGCAGATCACCAAGGAGATGATGGCTGCGATGGGAGCGGATGATCGCGGTGGCATGGGCTACGTGAACCCGGTTTTCCTGATGTCAGATTCGGGTGCTCGTGGTGGTGTCGAACAGATTCGTCAGTTGGCGGGTATGCGAGGCCTGATGGCCAAGCCGTCGGGTGAAATTATCGAAACTCCGATTAAGGCGAATTTCCGTGAAGGCCTGTCTGTTCTCGAGTATTTCTCGTCGACGCACGGTGCTCGTAAAGGTCTGGCGGATACTGCACTCAAGACCGCTGACTCGGGTTACCTGACGCGTAAGTTGGCCGACGTTGCACAGAACGTTGTGATCACGATGGAGGATTGCGGGACGACCCGCGGTATCACCAAAGGTGTGATTTATCGCGGCGAGCAGGTTGAGGTTCGCCTGGCGACAGCGATTAACGGTCGGGTATCTCGGCAGAATATTGTTAATCCAGTGACGGATGAGGTCGTCGTTCGTGAGAACCAGATGATCGATCCGGAGATCGCCGCGAAGATTGAAAAGATGGGACTGGAGAAAATCCAGGTCCGTAGCCCGATGACTTGTGAGGCTCCGTTGGGCGTTTGTCGTTTGTGCTACGGAATGGACATGTCGACCGGTGACATGGTTGAAGAAGGAATGGCGGTTGGAATCATCGCGGCTCAGTCGATTGGTGAGCCGGGTACTCAGTTGACGATGCGTACATTCCACATTGGTGGTGTGGCTAATACGGTTACCGAAGACAACCAGAAGGCGACTAAAAAAGCCGGATCGGTACGCATTACTCGTATGCGTTACGTTACTAATGATAAAGGCGACACCGTCGTTCTGAATCGAAATGGTGAAATTGCGATTCTGGATGCTCGTGGTCGCGAGCTTGAGAATCACAAGATCCCTCAGGGTTCGACTTTGAAAGTTGCTGAAGGTGACGAAGTCAAAGCCGGTCAGATTATCTGTACCTGGAACCCTCACGCGATTCCAGTCATGTCGGAGGTCGCCGGTAAGATCCGGTTCGAAGATATCGTTGATGGCGAGACCATGGCCACCGAGAAAGAGGCCAGTGGTACAATTCGCCGTACGATTATCGACTTCAAAGGCGACATGCATCCGCAAATCGTTGTTGAGGGCGAAGATGGCAAGCCACTGGATGTGTACTACCTGCCGGAACGAGCCAACATCATGGTCGAAGAAGGCCAGATGATCTCGGCCGGTTCGACCGTGGCGGAAACGCCTCGTGAAGCGTCTGGCGTCTCGGACATTACGGGTGGTCTGCCTCGAGTCACCGAGATTTTCGAAGCTCGAAAGCCGAAAGATCCTGCGGTTCTGGCCGAGGTCGATGGTGTGGTCGAGATTCTTGCCGAAAAGAAACGCGGCAAGCGTACGATTATGGTTAAGAGCGAAAGTGGGCTGGAGGTCGAGCACCTCGTGCCGCCAGGAAAACGATTCCGCGTGCACTCGGGCGATATCGTCAAAGCGGGTCAGCAGTTGGTCGATGGGCCGCTCGTGCCGCACGACATCCTTCGAGTTTCAGGTGAAGAGGCCGTTCAACAGTATCTTCAGCATGAGATTCAGTCGGTCTATCGAAGCCAACGCGTTGAGATCAATGATAAACATGTTGAGATCATCATCGCTCGCATGCTTCGAAAAGTGAAAGTTGAAGCCCCGGGTGATACTCACATGTTGCCGGGAATGATTCTGGATCGTTTTGATTTCCAAACGGTCAACAACGAAGTTGCCAAGTGCATCCGAGTCACCAATCCGGGCGCGAGTGGGTTCAGCAAGGGACAGGTGATTCCGAAAGAGTTGTTTGAAGAAACGAACCTGAAGATTGAAACCGAAGGCGGGACTCCTGCCAAAGGCGCTAAGCCGAAGATGGCGAAGTACGATACTCAGTTGCTTGGAATCACCAAAGCTTCTGTGCAGAGTTCCAGCTTCATCTCGGCCGCTTCGTTCCAGGAAACCACGAAAGTGTTGACCGAGGCCGCGCTGCAAGGGAAAGTCGACAACCTGGTTGGCTTGAAGGAAAATGTGATCCTTGGTCACCTGATTCCTGCCGGAACCGGTTTCCGAACCTTCCAGGAATCCGATGTGCAGTACAATCTGGAAGCCATGCAGGCTGCAGCGGCTGCTCCAACGCAGACGCTCGAGGAATCCTTCCCACTGCTGGATGCTGCTGAATCGACCAGTGCCGCACCATCGGACGTAGGATTTGGTTCGGATGCTGGTGCTGGAGCACCTGCTGATGGGCTGGCGTCGCTGCTTGCCGGTGGCTCACCTGCTCCGACAACAGTCGATGGGAAAGATGACCTGACTCGAATTGAAGGAATTGGACCGAAAGTATCTGAAGTTCTGGCAGCAGCCGGAATTGACAATTACGTCACGCTTTCGATCACTCATCCCGATCGGATCAAAGAAGTTCTTGCTGCCGCAGGATCACAGTTCGCTGTTCATGATCCAACAACATGGCCCGACCAGTCTCAGCTGGCAGCCTCTGGCGAATGGGACAAGCTTGCTGAGTGGCAGGCTGTGCTTGACGGCGGGAAAGAGGTCGGTGGCTCAGGTGATTCAGCAGCGGTTGCGACAGCGGCCGAACCAGCTGC
>CAYXWX010000065.1:0-15232 GCA_964468915.1 uncultured Pirellulaceae bacterium | reverse complement strand
CCAGCTGCAACACCAGAACCGGCACCGGAAGTTGCCTCCGAAGACCTGACGAAAGTGGAAGGTATCGGTCCGAAGATCGCTGAGATCCTCAACGCCAACGGCGTCAGCACTTACGCTCAGTTAGCTGCGGTTTCTCCTGACCAGATTCGCCAGATGCTGGACTCTGCGGAAGGTAACTTTGCCAACCATGACCCATCAACATGGCCCGATCAGGCTCAGCTCGCTGCGTCTGGCGACTGGGATAAGTTGAAGGAATGGCAGGATCAGCTGGACGGCGGAAAACCTGCGGCTGGCCCCAATGACCTGACGGTCGTTGAAGGAATTGGACCGAAAATTGCCGAACTGCTGAATGGCGCTGGGATTCATTCATTTAGTGACCTGGCTGCATCCGATGCCGAAAAGATCAAAGAAATCCTTGTGGCAGAGGGTGGGCTGATGGCGACTCGCAACCCGACAACCTGGCCACAACAAGCTCGCATGGCTGCCGATGGGCAGTGGGATGAGCTGAAGAAGTGGCAAGACGAGCTTGACGGGGGCGTTTGAGCGAGAAAACGTCACCGTCGACGGCAGTATTGGCTTCGCGACGTTGATTCTCGCTGTGATTTGCCGTTGACAAATTCAATAAATCGAATAATTTTACGGGCTTCCATTCGTTTTTCAGCGAATCGGGTAGCCCGAGACTAGAAAAACCGACTCGACCGGATACAGAAGTATGCCAACCATTAACCAACTTGTACGCAAAGGCCGCAAATCCAAGCGGAAAATGACGAAGGCCCCCGTGCTTGAGCGATGTCCGCAAAAGCAGGGTGTTTGTCTTCAGGTGCGTACAATGACACCGAAGAAGCCAAACTCCGCGTTGCGGAAGATCACTCGTGTGCGTCTTTCCAACGGTAAAGAGGTTACCGTCTACATCCCTGGTGAAGGTCACAACCTGCAAGAGCACTCGATTGTTCTTGTGCGAGGCGGCCGTGTACGCGACCTTCCCGGTGTGCGTTATCAGGTGGTTCGTGGTGCTCAAGACACTTTGGGTGTCGACAATCGGCGTCAGTCTCGAAGTCGATACGGTGCCAAGAAGCCGTAACCAATCACTTGAACTTTTCGGTCAGTTTTATTTTCCAGACAACGATCAACGTATATTTGCTGAAACATCATGGGTAACATTACCGCCAGCCGTACTCAACTGAAGCCGGATCCGAAATTCGATTCGATCCTGGCCAGCAAGTTCATCAATTGCTTGATGTGGGATGGAAAGAAAACCATCGCGCAATCAGTTTTCTACAATGCCTTGGACGAAATCAAGAAGCGTGTTCCTGATCAGGAGCCGATCGAGGTTTTCACTCAGGCCGTCGAGAACGTGAAGCCGCATATCGAAGTTCGCTCCAAGCGAGTCGGTGGTGCTTCCTATCAGGTGCCGATGCAAGTCAACCGAGCTCGCCAGCAATCGCTGGCCATCCGCTGGATCTTGCTGGCGATTCGCGAAAAAAAGGGCCGCCCAACCCATCTGCGTCTGGCTGATGAACTCGTCGCCGCGTTCAATCGCGAAGGTGCTGCGGTCACTCGCCGCGAAAACACTCACCGCATGGCGGAAGCGAACAAGGCATTCGCTCACTTCGCCTGGTAAAGAGAACAACCCAAACTTCAAAACCGCTTGGTGCTTCCAAAGCGGTTTTGTTATGCGCTGTGCGGAGGCGGAAATTGCGCACGAACGTGTGTCGCCCTGACATCTGACCCCGGAACCCCGATTCCTTATTATGGCACGCAAACTTCAAAACCTCCGAAACATCGGCATCATCGCACACATTGATGCAGGGAAAACGACGGTGACCGAACGCATGCTGTTCATCAGTGGATCCAAGCATCGTGTCGGCAAGGTCGATAGCGGCACGACGACCACCGACGATGATGTTGAAGAGCAGAATCGAGGAATCACGATCTATTCAGCTTGCGTGACCTTCGATTGGAAGGACGTGCACATCAACTTGTTGGATACTCCCGGTCACGTCGATTTCACCGCCGAAGTTGAGCGTAGTTTGCGGGTGCTTGATGGGGCGGTTGTCGTATTCAGTGCTCGGGAAGGTGTTGAGGCTCAGAGTGAAACCGTTTGGCGTCAGGCAGACCGCTACAACGTTCCCCGAGTCGCATTCATCAACAAGCTTGATCGTGAAGGCGCCAGCTTTGAACGCGTTCTGGGCGAGATAAAGAACCGCTTGGGTGCCAATCCAGTGCCGATTCAACTGCCCGTCGGCGAGGGGCCATCGCACGTTGATAATTCGTTTCGCGGTGTGATTGATCTGGTCAAGATGAAGTACGTCACGTTTGAAGACGAAGGTAAGAAGGTCACCGAGTCTCCAGTTCCCGAAGAACTGGCCGACGAAGCTGAGTTCGCGCGAGAGCAACTGTTGGAGACGTTGTACAACTTCAGCGACGAGATGGCCGAACTCGCATTTGAAGAGAAACCGATTCCTAACGAGTTGATTCGCAAGGTGATTCGTAGCGCCACGTTGGAGCGAAAAATACAACCGGTGGTTTGCGGGTCAGCACTGCATGGCATGGGGGTCCAGGGTGTTCTGGACAGTGTCAAGTATTACCTGCCCAGCCCGCTTGATCGTCCTCCGGTTGAAGGGGTGAACCCCCAGAAGAAAACGAACGCGATGGAGCAGCGAAAGCCGGATCCAAAGGAGCCGTTCTCTGGCCTGGTTTTTAAAATTCTGCCGGCCAAAACAGGTGATCTGTATTGGATTCGGGTTTACTCGGGTACCCTGAAATCCAATTCGCGAGTTTATTGCCCGTCAAAAGACAAGAAGGAAAACGTTGCTCAGCTTTGGCAGATTCACGCCACCAAGAAAGACCGCGAGGGTCAGATTGATTCGATTGGCCCAGGCGAGATCGTGGGAGTGATCGGGCCACGGTTTGCTGTCACGGGAGATACACTGTGTGATCAGAAATCGCCCATTCTGCTGGAGTCAATCGAATTCCCGGAAACGGTAATTGAGATGGCCATCGAACCGGAATCGACGTCGGATCGAGAAAAGCTTGCCGAAACGCTTGAGTTGCTCAAGCGCCAGGATCCGACCTTCAAGGCAAAAGAGAATGAAGATACAGGCCAGACGCTGATTTCTGGGATGGGCGAATTACATCTGGAGGTCATCAAGAACAAATTGCTTCGTGACTTCAAGCTGGACGTGAAAGTTCATAAGCCACGAGTTTCCTATCGTGAATCAGTTGCACAAGAAGCAACGGTCACGGGTCAATGTAATCGCCTGATCGATGGCCAGCAGATTTTTGGCAAACTTACGATCCAGATGGAGCCTGACGACTCGGTCGAATCCGGAGTCAAGGTTCTCAACCGTTTGCCGGTTGATTCAGTTGATCCTGAATTTGTGCAGACAATAAAAGACGAGATCAAAGCGCGAGGCGAAAGTGGCGGTCCGATCGGAAGCTTCCCACTTACTCGAATCAAGACAACGCTGACCGGAGCCGAGTCAAATGAAGATTCGACGCCGATGGCCTTTGCCATTGCTGCCAGCGAGGCATTCGAGGCGGCGCTCCAACAGGCGAAGCCAACGCTGCTTGAACCCATTATGAAACTGACGATCAACACGCCTGAGGAATACTACGGTGACTTCGTCAGTGATCTTGCTCAACGCCGCGCTCAGATTGTCAAATCAGATACCAATCTTGAAATCACAACCATCGTTGCCGAAGCCCCGTTGGCAGAATTGGTGGGTTACTCCAGTGCGATGCGAAGTCTGTCTCAAGGGAGGGCCGGGACGTCCATGGAGCCGTTGAAGTATGCTCCCGCGCCGCCTGAGGTTGGCCAGTCGTTCGCGATGTAGGGCACACTGCCCGCGTCTGATCCATTCGGGCGGTGTTGTGGACGAGCTATTTGGTCAGGATCAGCTTGCCTTGACGAGTTTTCCGAAGGCGATAGATCTGGCCTTCGCTCTCGATCCAGATTTCGTCGCCACATCGCGCGAGTGACTCGAATTTAATGATTTTAGGCAGCTGAGCGGCGGTCGCAGCTAATTCCTGTTCCGGTTCTTCGTCCTTGGCTGGTTCGGCCGGAGGAGTGCTCATTTTACCTTAACCTTATAAAATCCGACTTTTGTGGTAAGATTTGTCGGTGGTGCTATTGCAGTGACCCCGATAATGAAGACAATACGAGGCGTTGTTGAGATTCAGTCTCAACTAAACGTTAAACGCTTTCCGACGACGCAGCAAGCCACGTTGGGCACCCCGATCTTCTTTTTTCAGATCGGCAAAGTGTGCCAACCCAGCCAGCCACGCTCGGCAGCACCGGTTCGAAAAGTTTTCGTGCCGGCCTGTCTATTGGTTTCCGCTGGAGCTTTCAGCTATGGGTATTTTTCTCGGCTCGTCCACGCCTCGCATTGTTCGTCGCCATCGTTTTGGGTTTACATTGGTCGAGTTGCTAGTCGTGATTGCGATCATTGGCATTCTAATCGGAATGTTGCTTCCTGCTGTTCAACAAGTGCGTGAGGCAGCTCGTCGAGTTTCCTGCTCAAACAATTTGCGTCAACTTGGATTGGCGGCACTGAACTATGAGTCAGCGCGACAGGAACTGCCAAGTTCATGGTTGTTGCCAACTGCCGAACCGAGTGCGAATAAGGATGGCTGGTCTGTGCAGGCCCAGTTGCTTCCGTTCATGGAGCAGGCCAACTTGTCGAGCGAAATCGACTTTACGCTGGGTTACAAAAATCCAGAGAACGAGTTCATTGGTTTTGGTGGTGATCAGCAACGCCTTGCGTCGTTCAGAATACCCAGCTTCCTTTGTCCGAGTGAAGTTCGGGATGAAGTTCGATTGGGGGACGACGGGCAGCCCGAGCATTACCCGTTGAATTACTGTGGAAATGCCGGGGTCTGGTTTGTATTTGCTCCAGTCGTATCGAATGCGGCTGCCCTTCGAAAGAATATGGGCGATGTTGGGCAAGGATCGATTACCACCAATCAAGGCCAGGAAATTGGCGCGATTGTTGACGGCACCAGCAATACGTTGATGTTTGGCGAGGTCAAAGCTTACACGCCTTATGAGCGGAACGGAAACAACGCTCCAACGGCTCCTCCGTCGACTCCCGAAGAAGTTTCGGCGTTGTGCGGTTCGGGAAGTTTTAAAACAGAAACAGGGCATACGGAGCAAGTCGACGGCCGCGTGCACCAGACCAGCTTTACCGCTTTGCTTACGCCCAACACCGAAGTTATCTTCAACTCGGGCGGCATTGACTACGACGTTGACTACACCAGCCAGCAGGAAGGGAAAAATTTCCCAGAGGCAACTTACGCGGCGGTGACATCTCGCAGTTATCACCCCGGCGGGGTCAATGTCACAATGGTGGACGGGTCGACTCATTTTGTGACTGATAGTATTGACCTTACTAATTGGCGAGCGATGGCGACTCGCGATGGTGGCGAGCTTGTTGAAGAGTTTTGACGCTCGAACTCGTGGTCCATCTAATCTGAACTGACCAGTTTGAGTCGTGCATACGCACCAGCAAACTTAGCGGAAAGCACTTCCGAGATCGGTCAATTCAGGTCTGCTGGACCACCAAGTGTTATCCTCGCGTCAACGGAAGAGTGCGAGGTTGATTTTTTGAATCCCCAAATCGTGCTGCTGTTCCAAAGTTATGGCCAAGAAACTCTGCGAATTGAAGAAGTTGCTCAAGAAAGACCTTTCTGAGTACATCATTAACGTGAATAACCCCAAGTACGTCTGCACGAAATGTGGCCGCGTTGCCAACGAGAAAAAGTTGGTTTGCTCTCCTGCAAAGATCAGCTCGATTTGATTCGGATCAGGATCAGATACGCCACGTGCTTTCGGCTGTTGTCGTCGAGGGGTTGTATCGAGATGGTGAGAGCCAAAGGAGAGGGTCGAAGGGCTTTGTTTTCGATGACGGCTCCTGTTCGTCCCTTAAGGGCTCGCTGGGGTGCGACCGCTTGTTTTGGCGGGACGTTCGGGACAGTATTTTCCGGACTACTGCTTTCTTGTTTCGGGTAAGATGCCTCGATATCAGTGCGACGAACGGGTAAGTCGGGCGTTGGTTACGGGCCAGCGATCAGATGTCCTTCGATGGCGGCATCGGTAAATGCTTACGATTCGAAGGTCAGGCGGCCGATAGTAGTCGAGTGGTTTGACTGCCGATTTGGGTGGGTTAAAATCCCGCATCGACTTGAATTGACAACTGCAGCTCTGCCTGCGGTATTTTAAATTTGGAGAACGTTATGGCGACTGAATTTAGCAGTGAAACATTTGACTCGGAAGTTTTGCAGTCAGATCAACCGGTCCTCGTTGATTTCTGGGCTCCCTGGTGCGGTCCCTGCCGCCAATTGACTCCGGTGATCGAAGAGCTGGCGTCGGAAAACTCGGCTGCCAAAGTTGGCAAGCTGAACGTGGATGACGCCCAGGATCTGGCGATGAAGTATGGAGTCACCGGAATTCCGGCTTTGCTTCTTTTCAAGGGTGGCGAAGTTGTTGAGCAGTTGGCCGGCGTTCAACCGAAGGCGAAGCTTCAGGAAATGATTGACAAGCACACCGCAAGCGTTTGATGGCGATTGCCGTATACGGCAGATAGAACCTCTCAATCCAAGGGCCCTCGGCGGATTCTTTCGTCGAGGGTTTCCTCATGCGCTTCAGAATGCGACCGAATTGGAAGCCCGACCTCAGCCACAATCAACTGGAAGACAGAAGCTTCAGGTTAGGAGCCAGTTCTTCAACGGTTTCGGCCATGAACCTTTTCACTTTGGCAGTTGTTTTGAAACCCATCGCGGTCCGGACAATTTCTTCCGCCTGAGCAACAGAAACCTGGCGAGTCAATTGCTTGATCGAGGGTACGAACGCGGGGCTCATGCTGAAACGCCTGAGTCCCATTCCCAGCAACAGCAGGAACGCACCTGGTTTGCCGGCCATTTCGCCGCACAACGTGACGGGTACGTTGGCGCGATTACACGCCTCGATCGCTCGTTTGAGCACAATCAACACCGGCGGCGCGAGTGGCTGGCAGAGGTGGCTGACCTTCGGGTTGTCGCGGTCGGCAGCCATCAAGTATTGCACCAGATCATTTGAGCCAATCGAGACGAAGTCGACCTGGTCAAGCATGGTTTCAATTGAGACCGCAGCGGCCGGAACTTCCAGCATCATGCCAACTTCGATTTTTCGAGTCTTGATGCCTCTAGATTCGAGCGTTTTGTAGGCTCGACGAACCAGCGATCGGAGTTTTCGCATTTCTTCCAGCGTCGTCACCATGGGAAACATAATCCGGGTGGTGCTGTCGGGAAGATCACTGGCAGCGCGCACGATGGCTCGGATCTGAGTGTTGAAAAATTCAGGGTGCTCAAAAGACAATCGGATGCTTCGCCAGCCCATAAAGGGATTTGCCTCTTTGTGGTCATGGCCAAGGTACGCGACCGTTTTGTCACCACCGATGTCGAGCGTGCGAATCGTGACCTCGTGATTCGGGCTTGCCTCGATAATCTCTCGGTAAACGGTGTACTGTTGTTCCTCGTCGGGCACGTCTTGATGAGTCAGATAAAGGTACTCGGTTCGGTAAAGTCCGATGCCCGATGCGCCCATCGCGGAAGCCGTCTTCGCGTCACTTGCACCGTTGATGTTCGCTTGCAGATAAAGTTCGACACCATCGGACGTGGTTGCCGTCAGATCGCGATTGGCGGCAAGCGTATCTTTCAGATCGACGAATTCACGCTCAAGCTTTCGGTACGCGGTGAGCGTTTCAATATCCGGGTTGATCTCCACCGTGCCGTATCGACCGTCGACGACGATGGTGTCGCCAGTGTTTACTTTTCGCAGGATTTTTTTGACACCTGAAACCGCGGGGATGCCTCGCGATCTGGCGATAATGGCAGCATGGCTGGTCTGGCTTCCTGCCTGGGTCACAATCCCCTGCACGTCGGACGTACCCAGCATCACGGCCTGGGACGGCAGCAGCTCATCAGTGACGACGATCAGAGGGCCATCGATCGCAGCCTGAGGCTTAAGCACCTCGGTCATGTGGGCACTAAGCCGCAGGATCACATCGCGTACGTCGTTCAGCCGTTCCTGCAGGTAGTCATCGTTTGTCTTGGTGAACAACGCCGTGTATTCGCCCAGCAAGCGGTGCAGGGCAGCGGAGGCAGACATCCGCTCGTCAACAATCCAGCCTCGGATCTTTTTGGTGAAAGCACTATCGCGAAGGATCGCCTGGTGCACCGCGAAAATCGATGCTTCCTCATGACCAACCTGAGCATCCACCTTCCGCTCGAGCGCAAGCAGATCCGAGGCGGCTTTATCCCGAGCCGTCTCATAATTTGCCAGTTCCGCGGTAATTTCAAAGTCTTCCAGGCGTTTGGAACAAGGATCCACGTAGATCTGGTGGATTACATAAGCGGTTCCAATGGCAATCCCTGGAGAGACCGGGATTCCTCGTCTCATGCACGAAAATTTACCAGTCCGAGGTTCATCTGACAAACGCCACGTGGACAGGAAGGTACGGTAAAAGACGCAAATCAGAGTGTTATTGAGGGGTAAACGTGGTTTGGGTATATTGTGCGGCTAGACGTGAGGGGTAAAGATTTGCCCTTCCATCAATCCAGAGTCTTCACGTTTTCAAGCACATGCGTTTCTCACAGCTCGATCGAATTTTGTCGCTGGAGAAAGGTAAATCCATCACGGCAGTCAAAGGTCTTTCACTTTCCGAAGAATACTTGCAGGACCACTTTCCAAGATTTCCCATTATGCCGGGGGTCTTGATGGTCGAGTCAATGTTTCAGGCAAGCATGTGGTTGGTGCGAGCTTCAGCGGATTTCGAATTTTCGAAGATTGCATTGAAAGAGGCGAAAAGCGTCAAGTTTCAGGGCTTCGTGCAACCGGGTGACTCGCTGGTCGTGAACGCTCAGATCAAATCACAACACGAAAACCTGACGACATTGAAAGTGACCGGCACCATCAATGGCAAAATGGCGACCGGCGGAAGGCTGGTGGTTGACTCGTACAATCACGCGGATCGAGAAGGTCTCGACCCGGCGATCGATCACCTGATGAATAACAAATTCCGGCGCAAATTTCGATTATTGTGCGATCAACTTGAGGGGCAGGAAATATTGGAGCTTATCCCACCGATTCTGTCATTAACTTAAAACATACGACACATCCTCAGGCAAGTTTTCCTGGTTCGGCTTCCCCATGGCGGTCAATCAGGCTCGAATAACCATCAACCGAATCAGATTTTTTTCAAACGGAGACTGTAGCGAATGTCAGTTAAACCAGAGGTCTTTTCCAAAGTCCAGGAAGCACTCGTGGACGCATTGGGCGTCGATGACGACGAAGTCACTGAGGAGGCAACCATGGTGGGCGATCTGGGAGCCGAGTCAATCGACTTCCTGGATATCGTGTTCAAGTTGGAAAAGGCTTTCGACATCACGATTCCGCGCGATGAACTGTTCCCCGACGATATTCTGACAAACGCAGAATACATCGATGGCGGAAAAGTGACCGATGCAGGTCTGGCCAAATTAAAGGAGCGAATGCCTTTTGCGGACCTTACGAAATTCGAACAGAATCCATTGGTGCAGGACTTCGGCAATTTGCTGACTGTGAAAGACCTTTGCAAGTATGTCGAAACTAAAACCGCGTAACGCTTTGCGGTGACTGTTCGTATCCAAGGTCCGCCGAGTATTCGGTTGGACCTTTTCGTGTTTAAATCCCGTTCGTGTTGAAGTAAACGCGAATGCACGCGAAATTCGTTTCCGCCAGGAACTGGCTCGTTAACTCTTTCAACTGAATCTGAATCATGCGTTGGTTTTGGGTCGATCGTTTTACAGAATTCGTCAGTGGCCAACGGGCTCAGTCGATCAAGGCGGTTAGCCTCAGCGAGGAAGTCGTCGACGAGTACGCTCCCGGTCGAACGTGTCTGCCGGCCTCACTGATCGTCGAAGGAATGGCTCAGACGGGCGGCCTGCTGGTTGGTCAACTGAGCGACTTCACGGACCGGATCGTGCTGGCCAAGATCATGTCCGCCAGTTTCGAGATGGATGCTTATCCGGGCGATACATTGGTTTTCGACGTCGAGATTCAAAACCAGGACGGCATCGGTGCGATGGTCAATGGAACCACCACCATCGACGGAAAACCTCATGGAAAAATCAACCTGATGTTTGCCAAGCTCGAAGATGAACGGTTCACCGACGTCGAGTTGTTTGAGCCGGCCGAATTCTGCCGTATGATTCGACTAATGCGGTTGTTTGAAGTTGGAGTGAATCCTGATGGAAGTCCGATCAAGGTTCCCGAACATATGGTCGAAGCTGAAAAACGATGGTTCATCAAAAACTGAAATACGAAACTTCAAGAGCAATAGGTAACCGATGATCGCTTCCAATCAACGTCGTCGCGTTGTTGTCACTGGTGTCGGCGTCATCAATCCGCTGGGCAACGATATCGAAACCGTCTGGTCAGCGCTCAAGGAAGGCAAGTCGGGCGTCGACTACACGACCATTTTCGATGCCAGCAAGTTTCCGACGCGGATCTCTGCCGAAATCAAGAATTGGGATATCGCCGATGTCGTCGACGATCCCGATCTTTGGAAAATGCGAGGTCGTCACAGCAAGTTTGCTGCAGGCGCGGCAATTCAGGCGTTTAACGCGTCCGGAGTGAACGACTCGATCAAGAATCGTCGTCGTTTTGGCGTCTACATGGGCAGCGGTGAAGGGAATCAAGACTTCAACTGCTTCGCGTCAATGATGGCCGAATCGTTGGACGACGAGGGCAATCTCGATTTGCTCAAGTTCACTAAAGCGGGGTTGGAGAAACTGAACCCGGTGCTGGAACTGGAGCAGGAACCCAGTATGCCCGTCGGGCACATCGCCAGCCTGTTTGACGCTCAAGGCCCGAACGCGAATTGCCTGACTGCCTGTGCCGCAAGTAACCAGGCCGTTGGAGAGGCGGCGGAGATGATTCGTCGGGGCGAAGTGGATGTCATGCTTTCGGGCGGCACTCACAGCATGATTCACCCTTTTGGCGTGACTGGATTCAACCTGCTGACCGCATTGTCAACCAATAACGACGATCCCACTGGCGCTTCGCGTCCGTTTGATCGATTGCGTGACGGGTTTGTCCTCGGGGAAGGTGCGGCAATGGTCGTGCTGGAGGAATACGAATACGCGAAGGCACGCGGCGCGAATATTCTGGGTGAAATTCTTGGATACGGATCGACGGCCGACGCGTACCGAGTGACGGACATTCATCCGGAAGGCCGTGGAGCCATCGGCTGCATGCAGATGGCACTCAATGACGCCGGGCTGCAGCCGGAACAGATTGACTATGTCAATGCACACGGAACCAGCACGACGGTTAATGATAAGGTCGAAAGCAAAGCGTGCATGGAAGTCTTTGGCGAACACGCGATGAGCACGCCGGTCTCAAGCACGAAAAGCATGATGGGGCATTTGATTGCGGCCGCCGGAGCCACAGAGCTGATTATCTGCCTGATGGCGATTCGCGATAATGTGCTTCCTCCAACGATCAATTATCAGAACGAAGACCCTCTATGCCCGTTGGACTATGTCCCCAACGAGGCGCGAGAGACCGAATGCAATCTTGCTCTGACGAACAGCTTCGGCTTTGGCGGTCAGAACATTTCGGTGGTCGTTGGCAAGCTTCAAGATGAAGCCTGATGAGACGAGCTTCCCAACCGCATGAAACCTCGTTCTCGATCCGAACGTTTCACACGGACAGTTTTGGTCATGTGAATAACGCGAAGTATCTGGAGCTGTTAGAGGAAGCTCGTTGGCAATACGCCGAAGACAACGGATTGCTGAAGCTGCTCGAGCGAGACAACCTTGGCTTCATCATCATTGATATGCGCCTGCGATTTCGCGAAGAAGTGACCGAAGGTGATCGCGTTACCGTCGGCACTCAATTGTTGACACTTGGCAGTGGCAGTGGCGAAGTCGAACAGCTGGTTCGCAAGGAAGGCCAATCACGAATCGCGCTCAAGTCTTTGTTTCACTTTATCCTTGTGGATCGCGAAGCTCGCACGCCCGTTCCCATCGAGGGTGATATCCGCGAACTGCTGTTGGATGTCATCGCAACAAAGAGCTGAAGTCAGCACTGGCGGTCAAATCACCAAAATCAACCAATACTCCTTCGGCTCGGTCGATCCAGAAGGTTGGACCGCCTTCCACGTAGCCTACCGTCCCGATGACTCGGCCGTTGGGCTCGACAAACAGGCATGTCGGGTAGGACGTTACAAAGTCAGAGTACCATTTTTTCAGCACTTCGTTTTGAGCTTGAAGTGACGTGGAGAGTTGGTGTTTTTCGGGAAAGTCGACCCGAATCTTGATGACTCGGTCGGACCATTGGTGGAACTCGTTATCGTCGAACACTTCCTTTTCCAGTCTCTGGCACCACGGGCACCAGTCACTGCCGGTGAACATCAGCATGATTGGTTTTCCCGTCGCTTTAGAAGCGCTAACGGCGTCCGACCAATCAGCGGCCCACGTATTCGTCACGACGAAATCTCGATCCGTTTCAGAAACCGGTTCATCGCAGAATCCCATGGCAGCGCCGAATGCAATCAGGGCGGTCGCGATCACCAATGTTCGAAACAATCTGACCGAAAGCGGTGAAAGTTCGGGGTCAGAAGTCGTCGGGTGCTGGGTGTTCATCAGATGCCTCATCGTCAACGAGTGATTGATTTGTACCGGTTGAACGGTTTCAGTCGCTCTTGGTCGCATCGGCCTCAAGCGATGTTTCCCATCTTTGCAAGCGATGTGCCTCGGGCTGAAAACGACGATTTATCAATGAAAAGTACCATTCGGGCGATCCGCTCTGGGGGCAATGATTCCCAAACGCAACATGATGTTGACCGATTGCATCCAGCGATTCATTGAGGTGATCAATCAACGAGGCCGGCTGGGGTGTCTGGCGAAAGAGAGCGAACCTGTTGCCATGGTGCGCTGTCCAGGCAAATCAAGATCGCGCGAACTCCAACGAAACGGCTCCTGTTGGCCAGCCTTTCAGCGAGCCGACAATGGGCTAAAATCACGCCGTCCCTGAAGATCGATCAACGATCCTCCCCAGTCGACTCAACACAAACGGTATTGATGAGCAAACGAAGAATTTTGACGACATCCGCATTGCCTTACGCGAACGGACCCATTCACCTTGGGCATCTGGTCGAATATCTGCAAACCGATATTTGGGTGCGATTCCAGCGTTTGCGAGGCAACCAATGTCTGTACATCTGCGCCGACGACACACATGGCACCGCGATCATGATTCGGGCTCGGGCGGAAGGCCGTAGCGAAGAGGAAGTGATCGCCGAGTCTCAGGCGGCTCACCAGCGCGACTTTGCTGGCTTCGGAATCGAGTTTGATCACTATGGCAGCACCAACAGCGCCGAGACTCAGACGCACTGTAACGAAATCTGGAAGTCGATTCGCGATGCGGGTCTGGTCAAAGAGAAAGAAGTCGAACAACTTTTCGATGTGGAGCAGGGGACGTTCCTCGCAGATCGATTTGTGACGGGAACCTGCCCGACCTGCGGTGCCACTGATCAACCGGGCGACAATTGCAGTAAGTGTGGAGCCACCTATTCTCCGGCTGAGCTGATCAATCCGAAAAGCACGCTGTCTGGGTCAACGCCCGAGGTTCGTTCCGCCAGCCACTTGTTTATCGAATTGGAACAACTGCACGGGTTTTTAACTGAGTGGATCGAAAGCGGAAACGCGCTTCAGCCGGAAATTGCCAATTATCTGAAAGGGCATTTTCTTGGCGACGCAAACTCTGCAGAAGGGAAGAAGGATCTGCGAGACTGGGATATCTCAAGGCCAGCTCCCTATTTCGGATTCGAGATCCCTGATGCTCCCGGTAATTATTGGTATGTCTGGTTTGATGCCCCGATTGGCTACATCGGTTCGACTCAACAGTGGTGCGACGCCAACAACGAAAAACTCGAAGACTGGTGGAAGAGTGATGACACGGAGATTCATCACTTCATTGGAAAAGACATCACCTACTTTCATACGCTGTTCTGGCCGGGCATCTTGAAGACCGCCGGCTTCAGCCTGCCGACCCGTGTTCAGGTGCATGGATTCCTGAAAGTGGACGGCGAGAAAATGTCCAAGAGCAAAGGTACGTTCATCAAGGCGGAAACGTATTTGAAGTATCTGGATCCCAATGCATTGCGTTATTTCTACGCCAGTAAGTTGGGTAATGGCCTGGACGACATCGATTTGAACTTGGAAGAGTTCGTTTCCAAGATCAATTCGGACCTGGTTGGCAAGGTTGTGAATCTTGCATCGCGAAGCGCGAAGTTTCTGGCTGCCTCGGGTCTATCGGAAACGTATCCCGATGACGGTGGTTTGTTCCAAAAAGGTGCCGACGCAGGCGATGCGATTGCCGACGCTTATGAAACGTGCGACTACAACAAAGCCATGCGGTTGATTATGGAGTTGGCTGATCGCGCCAATCCATTCGTCGAAAATGCGGCTCCGTGGACTCTGAAGAAAGATCCGGACAAGGCTCAGCAGCTACAAGATGTATGCTCGATCGCGATCAACCTGTTTCGGCAGATCGTCATTTATCTGTCACCGGTTCTGCCGGCGCTTGCCGAAAAGACAGGTAAACTTCTGGGCGAATCGATCACCGATTGGTCTCAGGCCCAAACTCCGCTGACAGGAACGCCGGTGGCAAAATTCAAACACATGATGAAACGAGTGGAAGATAAGGACATTCAAAAGATGGTGGATGAAACAAAAGCAGAAGCGGAGGCCGCAGCGGCAGCAGCGTCTCAGGCTGCGTTGGCCAGCCAGTTCAATGACAGCGATCAACCGCTTAAAGACGAACCGATGTCCGAAGAGTGCACGATCGATGATTTTGTGAAAGTCGATTTGCGGGTCGCTCGTATCGTCAGCGCCGAACATGTGGAAGAAGCTCGCAAATTACTGAAGTTGCAACTGAGCCTTGGCGGCACGGAGACTCGTCAGGTTTTTGCGGGCATCAAAGCAGCTTACGATCCCGAGCAATTGGTGGGTCGGCTGGTCGTCATGGTCGCGAACCTGAAACCGCGCAAGATGAAGTTCGGTCTCAGCGAAGGGATGGTCTGCGCTTCAGGGCCGGGTGGAGAAGAGGTCTTTTTGTTGAGCCCAGACGAAGGCGCCAAACCGGGTCAGCGTGTGCATTGATCGGATAACAATACAAGCACGAAGCGCCAGCGAGTGGATTTTCTTG
>CAYXWX010000064.1:0-25881 GCA_964468915.1 uncultured Pirellulaceae bacterium | reverse complement strand
AAAGCCGAGTGCAATTACCGAGTTCATGCTTTCGATAGGCATGGATCTGTCCTCATGTTAGAGGTGAAACGATCCGTCCGTGAGGTAGCGCATAACATCCATGCACATCGTCTATCGGTAACCGGATCCATGAAATATGAAAATAAATTGGTGCGACCTCAACGCTTTGCTGACAGGAGAAACCCGCAACGTGGTTGCAAGCCAACCGAGTGTCAAAGTCTTACAAAACGACAATGGCACCGGAGCCTTGACTCGGTCGCACGCAGGTTTACGTGGCAGGCGTAAAAGAGTTCGATTGAATATTGGGCTAGCGGTCTGTCAAATTTGAATTGACCAGTTTGAGTCGTGCTTACGCGCCTGCAGATTTAGCGGAAAGCAATTCCACGATCGGTCAATTCAGGTCTGCTGGACCACTAGCAGGGCTTAGCCCGGACATTTCGCATGCCGGTCACAAGGTCTCGAAATCACTGCCGTAACTTTGCAAACCGGAAAGTTGTCCCAAGCAGTCTGTCGTTCTGTACGGAAACAAATCCGAGGCCGAAGTTCCGGCAGGGCAATGGTTTGCGTTTTACAGCCTACTGCTTTGTTCCAACTGAAGATTAGGGTTGACCGACCGAATCATCATTCCGTGAGCCTCAAAAGCAAAAAATAAAACGAGACCCTCCGCAAGTAACAACCCTAAAAACGAGTTGGAACAAAGCACTACATCCCAGGTGAAGTATCCGGGTGAGTGTCTTATTTGATTGCTGATGGATCCAGAAACTTATTCAGGCGTGATTCGCTGCAATGAGGAAACTACCTTTTTAAAAGTAAAAGCGAGGGATTTGCGACAAATTTGACATCTGCACAGCAAAGTGCAAAGATGCTGCCCTTCGAGGGGCTCTCGAAAATTGGCGGCAGCGTCTATGAAAATCTGCTGGCACGCCAATCAGGAGGATAACGATGACACGTTTCTGGTTCAGTGCATGGGCGCTGGCAGCGTTGTTTTTGTCGGGGGCTGCGGTCCATTGCCCCGATACGCATGCGGAGCTTCCAAGGAAGCAGCTGCGAGAAATTGAGTCCGATCTGCTTCCTGCCTATGAGCAGGGGGAAACTCTCGCGTTTATCAAATCGCTCGATCGATTGATGCGTCGAATGTCAACCGATCAGGTTGCCGAATTCGATTTGATGCTCCAACAGAAGCAGATTCCCAAGTCGACTCATTTGATGGTGCAGGCTCGGATGGCGATTGCTGAGCAGAGCCCAAACCTGGTTCGCAAACTGCCAAAACCCAGTTGGCAGGAGCTGGCCTTGACAGTCAAAGAAAGTGAATTGCAGATCGGAGAGATCAAGAACCGAGTGACTGAGCATCAGAAGCTGCTCGAAAATTCGGTGAAGGAAGGCACGTTCGAGCAGTTTGAATCGCTGATCTGGGAGGCTCATGTGTTGGAGCAAAAACTGGATTCTGCCATCCGGCTGGCAAAGTACCTGAATGCCATGGTCGAAGGCAAGCAGTATCTTCGCAAGGGAGAACTCAATGCTGAGCAGCAGGCAATATTGAACCGCGACTTCGAGGCAGAGAGCCAACAGCTGTCGAAAACTCTTGCGAACGTTCGCGAACGTGATTTGATGGCACGAATCAGAAGGGTATTGTTTTCTCAGGACGTTTTGGAAACATCTGGCGACCTGAAAGATCGCTACCTCGCCGCGTGGTCAATTGATTTTGATGCGCCACTGGTTGTCGAGGAATTGCAGCAAGCGTTCGGCGATGAACATTTTCATTCTGAATTTCTGAACGACGACCAATTGCTTCCGCAGCTTCAGAGTACGATTCAAACGGCGATGACTGACGCAGGAGAATTGTTGCTGACCAAGAGCCGCCACCTGTTTACCGGTCTTCATTGGTGGAATCGAGGGCGTTATGGCATGGGACCGGATGGTTTTGGCCTGCTGAAAGACGCCAGAGCCGTTACCTCTGACGCCGCTCTCTTTCCCCTTTTCATGCCCGAGGAAATGCCTGACGCAGAACCTCCGCAGCAAGACGGGTACGGTGGTGTTCCCGAGTACGATCGCCGCCATCAGTTCATCTGGGCGTGGGAGTACCGAACGGTCAGGCAATCGGCTTCCAGAAAAACCACCAACAACAGCACCAGCTCCAGCAGCACGCAGATTACCAGTGAAACGCAGCTTTCTCGTTTTTACTGACGGTCGAACAAAATTGTCCGGGGAGTTTCCTCGGCTTCGACAACAGACACAACAGAAACGGCAACGACTCAAAGTATGTCATTGAGCCCGATGGACCTTCGCATGGTCCGCCGACTGGTTGGATTCCACGAGTATGGCCACGCACTTGATCACCTGGATCAACTTGTCAGCATGTGCGACGAGGAAGACATTGTTGCGATCGATGAAATTTTGGCAGATCACCATGAATTTGATTTGTTTGTGAAGCTTCCTGATGGATTTCGTTCCGAAGGTTCCGACGGAAGCGAAGAGCTTCGTGATAATCGGCGAAACAGCCTCGCTTGGATCATCGCTTTGGCTCGTGTTGAGTTTGGTGCGATGGTCACCGGTTTCACTGCTCACCCCGATCCGTATCGAACCGTTCAATCAGATTCGTTGGGATATGCGGAAACGCTCCAGTTGCTGCTGGAGGGCGTGGAGGGGCATTTTCGCGGTTTGCAGAATTACGACGCCGTCCATGAGAAGGTAATGAAACTATACAAGGACGACCACGTTAAAACGACGCTGGCGATTGCACGTCGCGTCCGTATTGCTCGCATGATGCTTCAAGCGTTGGCAAGAGCTGATTCGGTGACCTATTCGGATCGCCAGGCAATGGAATTGGCTTCTGTCTACCGTGAATTGAATCGTCAGCAGTCTGATTTGCGTGATACGATCAGGTGGTGGTTGTCGGAGAGGACATCGACAGAAAGATCCTCACGCACATCCAGTTTTGAAAGAGAATTTGTCAATGCGTGTGGGATGCAGTTGGAAGCTGAGCGTCGTGAGTTGGCGGCCGGCACAGCAACGATTACCACCTTTCCGACGGATCGACGATAGTTCTGCTTCGGTTCGATCGAGACTGTTTTGGTTTTAATAATGGCCGTCTTGTATTTTTGCAAGGCGGCCGTTTTTTGTTACATTGCCTTCAGAACGTAATGCCCCGAACCTTGAGCATTGCCTTGTATCAACGGAGAACCACCATGCGACGACGTGAATTTCTGCAAGCAACTTCCACCGCAGCGGTTGCTGCTTCGTTTGGAGCGTTGCCGCACAAGGTTCGGGGTGACGAAGCGACAGAAGCATGTTGCTGCCGCACTTATGCGTCTCCGGCTGAGGCCATGAAGGCACCTGCCGAGACCATCGCTTACGTGCCATGTATTCGAACGGGAACCGGAGTCGATTTACCGGACTATCTGGCAACGATTGATGTTGATCCCGAATCGGCAACTTATGGAACGGTGCTGCATCGGTTGCCAATGCCCAACGTTGGTGACGAACTTCATCATTTTGGATGGAACAGTTGCAGTAGTTGTCACGGCGACAACGGAAGAGAGCGTCGTTACATCGTTTTGCCCGGAATCGCCAGCAGTCGGATTCACATTGTTGATACCTCGGATCCCAAGGCCCCGAAAATCCACAAGGTGATTGAAGGCGATCACGTCAAACGAGAAACGGGACTCAGTGCGCCTCATACGGTGCATTGCCTGGCAGACGGTAACATCATGATATCGATGCTGGGAATGGCCAACGGTGAGGGTCCAGGCGCGTTCATGCTGCTCGACGAAAACTTCAACATCGCCGGCCGATGGACCGAGGACACCGGCCCCATGAAGTTCAACTACGACTATTGGTATCAACCTCGCCACAACGTGATGGTCAGCAGCGAGTGGGGAGCTCCGAATACGGTATCGCAGGGGTTTAATCCGGCCGATGTTGCGGCGGGCAAGTATGGGCGAAACCTGCACTTCTGGAATTGGACCGAGCGGAAAATTGAACAAACGATCGATCTTGGTGAAACCGGCATGATCCCGCTGGAAGTTCGCTTTCATCACGATCCCGACAGCACTCACGGTTTTGTCGGAGCCGCATTGTCCAGCACCATGTGGCATTACCATCATGACAAAGAAGCGGGGAAGTGGGCTGCCGATCAGGTGATTGAAGTCGAGCCAATCGAAAAAGACGGTTGGCCGTTTCCCGTGCCGGGTTTGATCACGGATCTTGTGCTGTCGATGGACGACCGGTTTTTGTATTTCTCAAACTGGTTGCATGGAGATTTACGTCAATACGATGTCAGCGATCCAGCGAACCCAAAGCTGACGGGACAGGTCTGGTTGGGAGGCGTGCTTGGTAAGCCAACGCCCAAGGTTAAAGGGAATCTGCTTGGCGGAGGCCCGCAGATGCTGCAGCTGAGCCTCGATGGGAAGCGGCTTTACGTGACCAACAGTTTGTACAGTCCGTGGGACGAGCAGTTCTACCCGGACATGGCCAAAGCCGGATCGTATTTACTGCAGCTGGATTGCGACATCGAGAATGGCGGCCTGACGCTGAACGAGGACTTCATGATCGACTTCGGCGGCGAGCCAGATGGTGCCGTGCGAGCCCACGAGATTCGATTTCCCGGCGGAGACTGCACCAGCGACATCTGGGTTTGAGAACCAGAACCAGGCAGAACCAGACTTTGGGCTGCCGGATCGGGCATCGTCCGACTTGAAACATGCCATGCGACCAGATCCCGTAAAGAGCCATAAAGCCAAGTCCCATTCATTCGAAAGCGACTTTAGGAAAACCCCAGCTGGCGGCAACGGCATCGGCTGCTTCCTCACGGTCGGTGATCTCACCCCACCCGCCGTTGTGTAACCACGCATGAGCAAACTCATGCGCGACGATGTATTGAGCAAACGCGGCAGAGCACTTTTCAAGGCGAGGCTTCAACACCACGCAGCGGCTGTAACCGCCCGGACCAAGCGGAGCCATCATGACGGTGCGACCTCGACCGGGCTCGCAATCGTCCAGAGAAATTCGAAACGTCGGGTCGGTTAGAAAATCTTCACGCACATCGATCGGCAATCTCTGCAGCACGGCCTCGATATGCTTCGAGAGCTTTGGAAACGCTTCAAACGGGATCAGATAAGTCGCAAAAATAGATCACCTCAGCGTCGTCAGAAGATCGCACTCAGTTGCAACGGCCGAACCCTGAAGACATCAGTTGGCCCGCCTTGTTTCAATCGTAGACGACCGATGGCTCGTTGAAAACTGTCAGGCAATGCCTGTTACCGCGTCAAACTATTTTTGATTCACCTCGTCTCGCACTTCGCCCAACCGAACTGCTCCCAAGCTGACCCAAACCCTTCAATGTAAGCTTCTCTGACTTTGAAGCGAGCCCGTCCTCCCGCCGAACGGACTGATTCGTGGTATGATGAGTGGGTCTTTTGCTTTCGTTTCCGAAGCTAACTGCTCATGCCGACACTTCCGCCCAATATCCCTCGCTACCTGGTCAACTTCGCTCCCAAGAATGTGCCACACCGTTTTGTAGACGTCTTGATCATCGGCGGAGGTCTGGCTGGCTTGCGAGCCGCATTGTCCGTTGACCCTGCTTTGCAGGTCTTGGTCGTTACCAAAGACAAACTCTGGCAATCGAACAGCACTTATGCTCAAGGTGGCATCGCGGGCGTGATCGATCCCAAAGACAAGATCGAGTGGCATGTTCGCGACACGATGCGAGCGGGCGGAAACCTGTGCCATCAGGATGTCGTGGAAAGTGTGATCGGGCAGGCTCCCGAGAGAATTCGCGAGCTGATTGAGATGGGCACCGAATTTGACCAGGAACAGGAAGAGCTGACTCTAGGGCGCGAGGGCGGTCACTCACACAATCGGATCATTCACGCCAAGGGCGACGCAACGGGCGAAGAGATCATGCGAGCCGTGATCCAGCGAATTCACAACGCTGAAAACATCGAAGTTATCGAGAACGCGTTTACGCTGGACTTGTTGACACATGAAGACGCGTGCCGAGGAGCCATTATCGCTCGTGGCAACAAGCAATCGCTGATCTGGAGCAAGCAGACAATTCTTTGCACCGGCGGCGCCGGACAGCTGTTCCGCGAAACCACCAACCCCGCCGTGGCAACCGCAGACGGGCACGCGATGGCGTTCCGAGCCGGCGCCGAAGTTCGCGACATGGAATTCATGCAGTTCCACCCCACCGTGTTGTACATCGCCGGTAGCAGCCGCAGCCTGATCACCGAAGCCGTACGAGGCGAAGGTGCGTGGCTGATTGACGCGACCGGCAAACGATTCATGGCCGACTATGACGAACGCATGGAGCTGGCGCCGCGGGACGTGGTTTCTCAAGCGATCGTCAGTCAAATGGAAAAGACTTCGGCGTCGAGCGTTTTTCTTTCTCTGAAACATCTCGACCCCGACCACGTATGCAAACGGTTTCCAGGCATCAAAAAAGCGGTCGCCGAATTCGGCCTCGAGATCACAACCGATCCGATCCCGGTTCGCCCCGGAGCTCACTATATGATTGGCGGTATCTCAGTTGATCAGGATGGTCGCACCAGTCTGGCGAATTTGTGGGCTGCCGGTGAAGTCACCAGCAGCGGACTGCACGGAGCCAACCGGTTGGCGTCGAACAGTTTGCTGGAGGGGCTCGTATACGGAAGAAGCACCGGAGTCGGCGCGTCCGATGCCGCGTTGGCAATGGAGGACACCTTCCAGATCGCACCGATTACTCATGACCAGATGGGAACACCGAACCCATCGCTGGACCTGTCTGATATTCGGAACTCATTGAAAAGCTTGATGTGGCGTAGTGCCGGCGTCCGGCGCGAGGGCAAGGAACTCACTGCCGCGCTCGAGACAATCGACTCGTGGCAACGGTACGTTCTGGCGACTCGGTTCGAAAACGCCAACGGCTGGGAGCTACAGAACATGTTGATCGTGGCGGGCGTCATCGCTCATTCGGCTTTGAAACGAACAGAATCGCGAGGCGTTCATTTGCGAACCGATTTTCAGACCACCGACGACCATTGGCGAAAACACGTTTCAATCGTGGGCGAACATACCGAATTATCACCGGTTCCCGAAGTTTGCTGATCCGCCATCGACAATCGCGACTCAAAAAATCAAAATACGGCCATGACTGCCACGCTATCCACCGACACCGACACTGAAGTCGATCGCTCCGATGAAACACCGATGATCGAAGCCGATCGGTTGTCGAAGTTTTATGGCATCTTTGCAGCGACACGAAATATCAGCTTCAAGGTCTACCAAGGTGAGGTCGTTGCGTTTCTTGGCCCCAACGGCGCGGGCAAGAGTACGACCATGAAAATCCTGACGGGCTATCTTTCGCCCAGCGAAGGGGTCGCTCGGATTGCCGGCCATGACATGAACCGTGAACGATTGGCTGGTTCGCGTCGACTTGGATACCTGCCTGAAACCGGTCCGCTCTATCCCGAGATGACGCCTTACAGCCTGCTGGATTTTTTCGCCGAAGCGCGAGGGATGAACAAGAAGACGAAACTGGATCGCATTGCCAAAGCGGTCGAGCTGTGCGCGTTGGGCAGTGTGATCTACAAACCGATCAACAAGCTTTCCAAGGGCTATCGACAGCGGGTCGGCATGGCTCAGGCTTTGATTCACGAGCCCGACGTGTTGATCCTTGATGAACCGACCTCCGGACTGGATCCGAACCAGATTCGCGGTGTTCGACAAACCATTCGGCGATTGGGCGAGGAGAAAACTATTCTGCTGTCGACTCATATTCTTCAGGAAGTCGAGGCCATGGCCGACCGAGTGATCATGATCAACGAAGGCCGGAAAGTTTACGACGGAAAGCTGATCGACATCGATCCACACGAGAAGGGACTCGATCATATTTTCGCTGACCTGACCGGACACGACCCTGTCACGGGCACATTGTTGAAGAAAGAGCACTCCGATCAAACGGGCTCAGCTTGAGTTTTCGGTCGCCCGATTTTTCCAGTTCACACTCTGATTCCCAAATTCCGCACCGACAAACATGTTTGCCCTGCAACTGATTGAATTCGCCTTCATGCTGGTGATCGACTTGGTTTTCCTGGTCGCGCTGGTGATGCTGATGCTGCCGCTGGGCATCTGGCGGCAAGCAGCCTTCGCCGTCATGAAGCGGAATTTCATTGGCTACTTCAGCAACCCGACAGGATACGTTTTTCTGTGCTTGTTCGTGTTGCTAACCTCCTTTGCGGCGTTCTGGCCTCATGAATTCTTTACCACGAACCTTGCCAACTTCGATCAGTTGAACAAGTTTCTTCCGTTCATCATGCTGATTTTTATTCCCGCGATCACGATGGGAATCTGGGCTGAGGAACGACGCCAAGGCACCGACGAACTGCTGCTGACGTTGCCCGCGAAGGATTTTGACATCGTGATCGGCAAGTACTTTGCAGCCGTGCTTGTTTTCACTGTATCCCTGCTGTTTTCACAGCTTTCCAATTATGGCGTGCTGCTGGCGATGACCGGTGGGCAACTGGACAACCTGCTGCTGTTTTCGACTTACCTGGGTTACTGGTTCATGGGCATCGCGATGATCAGCCTCGGAATGGTTGCCTCGTTCCTGACGAACAACCTGACCGTCGGATTCATCTTTGGTGTCGCGATCAATGCTCCGTTGGCTTTTTTCAGCAGCGCGGATGTGATCTTTTCGAATAGCAAATGGATCCAGTGGCTGTACGAATGGTCATTGTTGCAGCGATTCGAGCCGTTTGGCCGGGGATTGATTTCCGCTGCTTCAATCTGTTATTTCCTTGGTCTGGTGGTGATTGGTATCTACCTGAGCCTGATTTTGATCGGGCGTCGCCATTGGCTGGGCGGTCGAGACGGAACCTCCCTGTTCTGGCACTATATTGCCAGAGCGATTCTATTGTTGGTGGCAGCGGTTTCCACGGTGCTGTTCGTCCAGCATGGACCCTTGAATCGGCTGCGAGCCGACATTTCTGACTCGCAGGTCAGCACTCTTTCTGACTCGACGATCGAGATCCTCAATGAACTGGCCAGTGATTCGAATGAAGATCGACCTCCGGTCAAGATCGAGGCTTACATCAGCAGCAATGTGCCCACAGAGTTCGTCAAAACTCGTTACGATCTGGTCAATCTGTTGCGTGAGTTTGATGTGCTGGGTGGAAACCGCGTTCAAGTGACTCTGAATCAGAACGTCGAGCCCTTCAGTCAGGAGGCGATTCTGGCGGAAAAACGATACGGCATTCGGCCCGTACGGGTCACCAGCCAATCCCGCGGAGCCAACCGTGACGAGGATGTGATTCTGGGTGTTGCGTTTTCCAGCGGGCTCGAGCGAATTGTGCTGCCTTTCCTGCCGTATGGAATGCCGATCGAGTACGAGCTGATGCGATCAATCAATACGGTTTCTCGCAGCGAACGTAAGACCATCGGTATTGTCACCACCGATGCGTTGATTAGCGGAGCCGTGGTTCGAGGGCAACAGCAGAGCGTGCGAATCCCTCGCCTGCAGATTGTTTCCGAACTAGAGAAGCAGTACACGGTCGAACAGGTTGATGCTTCAAACCCGATCGCATTATGGACCGAAGGCAGCGACGGAGAACCAGCCTCGCGAAACTATGACGTGCTGCTGGTTGTGCAACCGTCCAAGATGACGCCCGGTGAAATGAACAACCTGATCACGGCGATTCAGTCAGGCCAGCCAACGGCAATCTTCGAGGACCCGTTCCCGAACCCTGAAAACTTTGAACACGTTCGCGGCACGTTCTTCCCTCGAACGATCGCGCGTCAGGGATCCGAATCAGCAAACATTCAGGACCTCTGGGATGCGCTCGACATGGATGTTGACCGAGTCACCACGACGCTCAAGGACGGACGCGAACAGAAAATTTCGTGGATCGTGTGGCAGAACGCCGACAATCCGTATCCGGCCAACCGACGACTCGACACGCCGGAATTGGTCATCGTCAAGAATCGGGATCCCGATGACCCGAGATTTTCGACGACTCACCCTTCCACGCGAGGAAGTCAGTCTGGCGAAAGTCAGAGTTCTGGAATTGACGAAATGCTGTTCCAGTACACGGGCGATCTGGCCCCCGTCCCCGACACTGAACTTGAGTACGATCCGTTGGTTACCACAGGCAAAGCCGGCCGGATCCGCATCAATGAACTTCTGCAAACGCGTAACCCGGCTGAACTGGTCAGCAAACGGGGGGCAGCGCGAGGGAATCTATTGCTGGCGGCAGCGATTCGTGGCGGCAAAGCAGACTCGATCACTCCATCCAATGCACTCGACGTGCAGCCGTCGCCTGAACTGACAAACGTAATTTACGTTGCGGACATTGACGTTCTTTCTGACTACTTCGTTCAAATTCGGAACGAACCGATTCAACAGGGAATTGAATATCACTTTCAAAACATGAACTTTGTGCTCAACGCGATCGACACGCTTTCAGGTGAGAACACTTATCTGGATTTGCGAAACCGTCGCGTGGAACACGTCACGCTGGAGGTGGTCGAGAAAACTTACAGCGACGCCATGGAAGATGTGTACGAGGCAACCAACGAATTTGAAATCGAACTGACGGCCGAACGGAACAAGATTCAGGCGGACATGAACAACCGAATCAAGCCGTTACAGGAATCGATTCGTCGCGAACTTGCCAAAAAAGAAAAAGGGAAACCATACGACGCGAACAAGCTGGCGGCTCAACAAGTGCTGCTTCAGCAGGAAGGTCGCGAGCAAGCCAACAAATATCAGACTCGAATCCGTGAACTGGAAAATGAACGGAGCGAACGGAAAAGGCAAATCGACCTGGACGCGGAATTGAAAATTCAGGAGATTCAACGATGGTTCAAACTGATGGCCGTCATTGTGCCTCCCATTCCTCCGTTGATTGTTGGAACCGTTGTTTTCTTCCGTCGTCGCCTGAGAGAACGCGAAGGAATCTCCAAAGCAAGGCGATTGAAGTAAACAGATTACTGGCACGAAACGACCGTCCGGCATCAACGCTTGTTGCGGGCACACAACCGACGAAGACGATATTCATGAACCACGCTTTTCGCACAACTTTTTTAATGCTGGCGATTGCCGTTGTGGCGGCGATTGCAGCGGCATCGGTCTATCCATGGCCGGAGAGTGTGATCGTCAGCGAAGCCGTCAATAAACCTCTCTTTGATGAATTTAATACGTCGAATGTCCGCTCGATTCGAGTCGAAACGTACAATGACGACCGCAATGAAATCGAACGATTGATGGTCCGTCGCAAAGGCGAAGAATGGATCCTTCCGGGGCACAACAATTTCGTCGCTGACAACGGCCGCCAATTGGGAGCAGCCGTGAACCTGCTGCTGGACAAGATCGTTCTGGAGAAACGTTCGGACAATCAGGAAGATCACCTGAAGTTTGGAGTCGTCGATCCGGCAGACATCAATAGCGCCGTGAATCGATCCAGCCTGGGCAAGAAGATCTCGCTATCAGATCGTAACAACAAGGAACTGGCCAGTCTGATCGTGGGCCTTCCGCTTAAAAATGACCCGAAGCAACTCAAGCACTACGTTCGAATCCCAGGACAGCCAGGCGTCTACGTAGTTGACATCGATCCCCGGTCGATCAACCCGGATTTTCGAGCATGGGTCAGCCCGAACCTGTTGAAACTTTCGCAGGCGACTCGACTGAAAGACATCACCGTCAACAGTTATCGACTTGATGCGAATAACCTGAATGACGCCAAACGAGAAAATTTATATCAGTCTCAAATCGTTGTGGGCGAACAAACGGCAGAGCTGAATCTCAAGGTCGCCAATGAGGATGGCGAATTGACAGAAGGCAAACCAAACGCCGGTCAGCGACAGATGATCCAACAGGCTGCCGGATCAATCACGTCGATTCCGTTCACCGGTGTCATCGCAAAGCCCAAGTCAATCGCCCGAGCATTGCGAAATCCCGACAAAGCGACCGAATCATCAACGTTTGATTCGATGTTGCAGAAAGGATTTCGCGTTGCTTCGTTCGAGAATCAAACGTGGCAGTTTGACGCCACCGGAGGATCGATCAACGTCCGGACGGCCGATGGTGTTGTCGTCTCGATTCTGATTGGAGCCATCGATAACCAGACTCGAAACAACTCGCTGAAATTGAATCACTATCTGATGCTGGTCGCTGGATTCGACAAGTCTTTGATTCCTGAACCGGAAAAGCCGTCCGACGAGAAAGAAGACTCGGACGACCAGGTAGATTCAAACGGCAAAGATGCGCAGAAAGCGTACCTTCGCAAAGTGGCTGATCGCGAAAAGCAAGTGAAGATCGGTCAACAAAGAGCGGCCGCGTTGAACGAGTCGTTTTCGCGATGGTATTACGTTGTTTCCGAGGATGTCGTCGATCGTTTACGTCCGGAACTCAAAAGTACCGAATAGTAAAACAGAATCAACCAAACGTTGCAGCGACTCACCTCAATCGCAAGCTCACGACCGAGTACAGCAAAACTCAGGCTGCCTGAATGAACAACGAATCTCACGACGATCAATCGACCGCGCCGATCAGCACGTGGCGAATGCTTCGCAATCGAGTCATCGCAGGAATTTTTGTTGTTCTGCCAGTCTTCATCACCTATTTTGTCATTCGCTGGCTTTACGATACCGCGTACACGCTGGCGATCGGACCAATCGCACTGGGCCTGCGTCGCGTTTGGGGCAACAGCGACGCAGAACCAAGTCTGGCATTGAACGTTGTTTCCTCGATCGCCGCGATTATGGTGGTGTTGTCGGTTCTGTACATCGCAGGAATGTTTTTCAGATCCCGGATCCACCGCGCCGTTGATTGGGTCTTGCTGAACGTTCCGGGCGTCAACACAGTTTACTCGTCAGTCAGCAACGTCTTCAACGCCCTGTCAAATTCACACGGAAAACAGAACTTCAAGCGAGTCGTGCTGATTGAGTTTCCACATCCGGGCATGAAAGCGCCTGCCTTTGTAACTTCCGAATGCATCGAAGAAACGACCGGCAAGGTGATTCTTTGTGTTTACGTTCCCACGACGCCAGTGCCGACTTCCGGCTACATGCTTTTGGTCCCTGAAGAAAAAGTCGTGGCACTGAACTGGGACCTGGAAGAAACGCTGCAGGCGATCGTGTCTGGCGGAATCACGGTGCCACCGCGAGTCACCTATCAATCGGTTGACTCTATCTCTTAATTGGCTCTTCACGATCATTTTCAACTATGTCCCGAGACCGCCTTTCGATTTCAATTGAATCGATCGGCTAGAAAAAAGCGCGAGCCCAGCGGACCAAAACA
Organism: uncultured Pirellulaceae bacterium; assembly: GCA_964468915.1. Lineage (GTDB taxonomy): Bacteria > Planctomycetota > Planctomycetia > Pirellulales > Pirellulaceae > Mariniblastus. The sequence continues at coordinate 12,608 of CAYXWX010000064.1, read as the reverse complement.
CCTCGAAAGGGAGCCCAATCCACCGCTAATGCTCAAGGGGAGTCGTAGAGCTTCTTTCAGCCAAATATGGACGTTTTCAGTCTCCCATCGGGTTGGTTTGTTAGATAACATACCAAAAACAGCAAACACAATGCGGCAAGCCGCACTTGATGGGCTCGGCTTGGGTTTCGTCAACGGGCGCTGGATCGACGTCAATTGTTCAGCATCAATGAGCAGCAGCAACATGGTTCAAATCATTTCAACTCGCCCGTCGAAATTTGATTATCTTCTATGCGGCCTGATGCTGGCATGTGCTGCCAGTCTGTGTCTGGCCGAGTCTGCTGCGGCTCAGGTTCGCAGCTACGACGGATCGGGGAACAATCTGAGTTCATCAACCTCCGGTGCGGCGGGAGAGTCATTTCTGCGATTGGCAGCAAGTGACTACGGTGATGGCATCTCAACGCTTGCAGGAGCCGTTCGCCCTAATGCTCGAGCTGTCAGCAACATGCTGGGCCGACAGTTGACGCCAACACCTTCGCAAAGAAACCTTACCAGCATGGTGTGGCAATGGGGTCAGTTTATCGATCACGACATTGCCCTGACAGAAACCTCAAACGAACCGCTGGTCATTCCCGTTCAGGCGCCCGACCTGTTGACGCCGTTCATTCCAATGAGTCGTTCGAATTTCGATCCAGCGACCGGCACGACATCGCCGCGTCAACAGATCAACTCGGCCAGCTCGTTTATAGATGCGTCGATGGTTTACGGCACGACACTTCAACGTGCCAATGCGTTGCGGACGATGAGCGATGGCAAGCTGAAAACATCGGCCGGCAACCTGCTGCCATTCAACACTGATCTGTTAGACAACGCGAATGACTCGGGCATTGTTTCTGACGATCAGTTGTTTCTGGCGGGAGACCGCCGTGCGAACGAGCAACCGGGTTTGATCGCAATCCACACGCTATTTGTCCGTGAGCACAATCGCCTCGCCGACGAGATCGCAGCTGCTCAACCAACCTTGATGGACGAAGGCATCTACCAGCAGGCTCGACGGATGGTTTCAGGAATCGTTCAGTCGATCACTTACAACGAGTTTCTGCCATCCATTGTTGGTGACTGGGCTCCTGAAATTACACAGTATGACGACTCTGTCGACGCAACGTTATCGAATGAATTTGCAACTGCTGCATTTCGATTTGGACACACGATGGTGACCGACCATCTGATCAAACCGATCGACGCAGTCACGAACGAAATCGTTGAATTGAGAGACGCGTTCTTCGATCCGCGTTTTCTAACTCATGGCGCGGACGTTGATCAATTCCTCGATGGCTTGCAGCGTCAGACTCAAAACGAAACCGACCTGAAGGTTGTCGAAGATCTTCGCAGCATGCTTTTCGGCCCCGCCGGAAGCGGTGGCATGGACCTGATGGCGTTAAACGTTCAGCGAGGTCGTGAGCATGGTTTGGGCAGCTACTCGGATGTCGCGTCAATTTTTGGGCTCGACCCGATGACTTCATTTAGTGACCTGACTTCGGATGTAGACCTCGCCACCAAATTGGCTTCACTCTATCAGGACGTCAATGACGTTGATCTGTGGATTGGTCTGCTGGCAGCTGACCGGGAAAGTGGAACCGAGTTTGGCGTATTGATGAACACAATCTTGTCGGATGAGTTCCGGAGGTTGATGGAAGGTGACCGCTATTTCTTTGCGTGGGACGACGGACTGACTGAACGTGAGAAGCAGCAGGTTATGGGCACTCGGCTGTCCGACGTGATCGCTCGAAACACAAGTTTGACTAACGTGCGGTCGAATGTTTTTCTGCAAGCGGTTCCTGAGCCAACTGTGTTACCGCTCTTGATCGCAAGCTTCGGAGCGATCCATTTTCGCAGGCGACGGTAAACTCAGACGTGTTTTCGAAGCAATGGTATCGGGGTTTTGGCAACTCTGCGCTCAGGTGGCCCAGCGTGGGATGGTGAAAAGATTTGCTTGACGCTCTATTCACAACCCGAAACTTCGACGCTCCACTGGCCGGCGGATCCATTCCTTGCATCGTGATTACGCTTGAGAAGCGTTAAAATTGAGCGTGCGGCCCTTCTTCAGGTTCAATCTGGCAGTGTTTTTTCAAACGATTGAGAATTCGTTGGGGTTTGAACAAACGTGGGCTATATTCGCAAAACAAGGACCGAGCCGTCAACGATCATGCCGTCGACTTGCTCCCCACCTCTTCTGCAGATACTTGGAAATGCATTCGCACGAACTGACACTCGGACTGGCTTTCGGACTCGGCGCACTCCACGCGCTTGAGCCCGGACACGGCAAGACGGCAATGTTGCTGTATCTGGCGGGCGAGCGTCGTGGCTTGCTGCATCCGCTGGTCATGGGGCTTTCCAGTGCGTTTTCGCATTCGCTGTCCCTGATCGGGATCGCTGCCATGGTTCATGTGACTCATCACCTGGTCACGGGCGATCATCATCACGCCGACGCCGGAGTCACTGACGTCATGCGTTGGCTGAGTGCGGGTCTGGTGTTGATTGTCGGACTTTGGATGACTTGGTCTGCATGGCGGACAAAGCCAGCCAAATGTTGCTGTTCCAGCCACAAGCACAGCTGTGATTCACATAAGGATTCGTCAAAGCCAATATCATCAAAAACCAGTTACTCGATGAGTGCGTTGCTTGGTGCTGCGTTCGGGCTGATGCCGTGTCCGTCAGCTATGGCGGCCTACTTCACCGGCCTGTCGTCGGGTTCTCCGTTTACGGCTTACATCGTGATTGGTTTGTTCGCTGCGGGCATTGCCACGTCGCTGACGATTGTCGGGATGATTGTGCAGGTCTTCGGCAGCCGACTCATGAACGCTCAATCCTGGTTCTCTCGCTTGCCGTGGAACTACATCCGAGCCGGCTTGATTACTGCAATCGGACTTTTTTATCTCGGCCACGTTGCACTGTCATCGACCGCGTGAGTTACCACCAGTTGTCAATCGTTTTCCAGAATGGATGGTGCAGCAGGATCGCGACCAACAACAGGGTGGTCGGACAACCTTGCAAAAGAGTTCCAATCTTGTGATTGAAACGACACGCCGCACTCGCGATTGCAAACAATAACGTGATCGGTAACAGGGCCTGCCAACCGAGTGCCAGGCCGGTCAGAAAAAACGCCATCGTCAGAATGAGTACATTCTTTGGCGACAGATAAAAAGCTGTTGTGCGCCCAACGGCAGCACCGACGGTTCCGCCCGCGAACAGGGTCAGCACTTGATCAAAGACAGGTGAAAACGTCGACAAGTTACCCGGCAGGTGCTTGAGCAGGGGGACGGGTTGGAGCGGGAAGTAAATCGCGGCGGGGATGAAAAATGCCAATCCAATCACCATCATTGCCGACGGTTTTAACTTCTGTTGGTCCCACTCGATCAGTGCCAGAACAAGGATGGCCGTCATGAAAAAAGCATGGAAGAAATAGCTGGTGATCGCAGGCCATTTCGGATAAAGAATGATCCACAGGATGCCTTTGTGGTGAACGAACAGATCGGGCACATTCAAGCAGCCAGTTACCAACTGATACAGAAACAACGATCCAAAAATAAACGCAGCAACCAATTCCACCGTCAGGTAACGAATGGGAATCGGCCACTCGCAGTGGCGGCATCTACCTCCAAGATTCAAGTAGCTGAAAATCGGAAGGTTGTCGATTCGACTGATCTCGGTGATGCATTGAGGGCATTTTGAACTTCGCAGTGCGATGGCTTCTCCTCTTGGAAGACACCACGCCACCACATTCAAAAAGCTTCCCAGGCACGCACCGAAGTAGGTGAAAACGGTAAACACACCAAACTTTGCCGCACGCAAAGCAATTTCATTCGCGAGATTCCATTTAGGATCTGCGAGCGCCATTTTTTTTTCGTCCGCTTCGATGGCGTCCCAGATTTCATTGAATATCGGAATGCCCACGGCGTAAACAAACATCGGGATCAAGAGGACTCCCCATGCCAGCGTCCTGGAGATCGTCCCTCGAGTTCTCCCCATCCACGCGCTGAACTCGAAAACAGACGCAGTGAGCAGACAAAGCAGCAGAACGTAGGCGGCGGCGGTCAGGGAAGGGTCGTTGTGATGACGATTGACATCGCTGTAGCTGATCACGCCAGCGAAAACGTTCAACGCCATGATGATCAGCGTCCAGACGCGAAAACCTCGATGGCCTTTCGACCAGACGAAAGACGCGATCAGCACCAACGCGGCAACCAGATACGCGACGCCAGTCTGGTGGTGGAAGACCGACAATGCGAACCGAATGACCAGCGGCAATCCGATCAGCAATAGAAGCAGCCGAGAGTATTCGCCGAACAGAGACTGGTCGTAAGGATTCCGTTGAGAAAGAGCAGCTGAAGGAGTAGTTGCATCCGAATCGTCTGGAGACGGGTTGTGCAGTCCGCTGGCCTCGTTCTCCGGGTTCGTCGTGGCGGCTGGAACGGTGACTCGCCAGCTGGAGTCATCGGTCATTCGGTTTCACAGCAGCCGCATTGACAACCTGAGCGACGGTTCAAAAGATGAGCCGAAACCAGCAGCATGCCTCCAAGCGGAGTGATCCATGGTGCGAGCGTGGCCAGAAGATCTTTCTTGTCGGGTGTCAAAGGATTCAACTCAGCGACGGGAGCAACAACCGCGGTCGCAGTCTGTGCTGTGCATTGAGTGCACTGGTCGCATGACGAGCATGTGGATTCGGCAGCGATGGCCGATGACGGGTCGGTGCCCAGCGTTGTCGCGTCACAGGATGCACAGCACTCGCCCGCCAGGCCGAATGCGGCAAAGGTGATTAACACAATACCCAACGCGCCAATTGAAATCGGAGTCCAGTTCCCATGCTTACGGACACCCGGAACAAAAGCCGCGATCGCGATCAAGAAACAAACGAGCGCCATCCATTTGTGGAACGCCTCGTCCGCAAGGAAGCTCAGGCCCAGCATCGGCAGATAGGCAATGACAAACGGCATTGCGGCACAGTGAATCGCGCATCCGATCGAGGCTACGATTCCTACCCAGTCTCGCCATGAAGAAGTGCTGGAATGAGCCGTGTTCTCTGTCTGCATGGCGGTGAGCCGGGCTGTGTTCATTGTGGGCCAATCAGTGGGTCGATCTGGTTCGGGATAGGTCGCGGCAGTAATGGCGAGCCAAAATGTTGGTTGCGAAACCGACCCGACAATATATGGAAATGCAATTCAGATGCAATTTCGCGGACTTGAAAATGAGCGAAAAACACCAATAAACGCTGCGAAAAAACCATTGCATAGTCTATTTAAATGCAATAGAATTGCAACTGCACTCGGGTATCGGCACGAAGATGCATTCTCCGTGAGCGATTTCGCTTCGACAGTTCGGGAATGATCGGTTTACCAAGTCACAACACGCGATCAGTATTTTCTTTGGTTGTGATCACAATTGTTGGAATGCTGGACTTTGATTGTGACAGATTCGGGATTGGTTTTGCTTCGCCGATGTAAATGATATTCGTTGGCGCAGTTTTCGTTTTTGAGGCTTGCTCGAGTGTCAGCGCGTTCGAGGGATCGGGTGGATTCCGCGGCGGATGATCGTCGATCGAAACTGGAAGAAACGCACGACGAAGATTTGACCTGACGAATCATTGCCTTGTGGTAGAATTCAGGTCTGGAAATCACAGCTACTCCCACTGAACTATGAAACGCAACGACTCGAACTCATCGGAAACAACCAAGCTGGCGATCCGTGAAGCCGGTTTGCGAGCGACGCCGGCGAGGATTGCGACGTTGAAGCTGCTCTATAACGCGACATCTCCGTTGACTCATGCCGAAGTAGCTGCAGAGTTGCATGAGCTGGGAATCGATAAAGCCACCGTGTTTCGCAACCTGAATGACATGGCAACCGCCGGTTTGCTTCGACGTACGGAACTTGGTGATCGCGTCTGGCGATTCGAGCCGGTCAGCGACGATGAAGACCACGGCTCAGGTCATCCGCATTTTGTCTGCGTCGATTGCGGTACGGTATCGTGCATGGAAGAAATCAAGCTGACCGCGGGGAGCCTGCGAATGAGCAAGGAGTTTGGCAAGGTCACAGAAATCCTGCTGCGTGGTCATTGCAACGAATGCGAGTGATGCGGATTCGAGCAGGGTTCGGGCGACAATCGACCACGCTTTTGAACCTGCCAGTTCGCCGCTTGCCACGATTGACCGCTTTGGCGAATTTATTCCGCTAAACACGCAAGTAGTTTGGCTTCGAATTCGTCCCAGCCTGATGTGGTTCGGTCAAGAATGATCTCCAGCCGACTGTCACGTCGGTAGGCAGATTCGGAATAGCTGGTGCCATCTTTGGCACGATTGATCATCCACCAGTCATCTTCGCAGCGAAAGACACCTTTCAGGCGTACGATTGGATGCAGGTATCCCAGCAGATCGAGCAGTTCGTCTCGTTTGAACACGTCATCAACATGGAAGATCCATCCGCACGCATCGAAATCCGAGTCTTCGTTTTGGAATCTGAGCGGCTTGCCTGGCAGAGGCTTTCGGTTGTCCGATGGCTTTTCAGGCTCAGCATCTGCGTGTTCGGCGGGGCCACTTTTTTGCTCCGTGAGCACCGTCAGGGACGATTGCGATTGGTTGTCAGCATCAGGAATCGGATGAGCTTCAGCGAAGAGCGGAAATCGCACGGTTTCGAATTCCTTGTCCAGCAGTTCGGGGTCAATTGAACCAAAGCTGGTTTCCACGATGATTTGTTTGGGGGGCCTGAATGTTTCAACCCACTTCCGGCAGCGATCAACTGATTCACGATCTCGCTCGTCGGTCCAGTTCAAAACGACAATATCGGCCAGGTGAACCTGATCCTGGAAGACGGCAGTGTCTCGCCAGCGAGTGTCTTCGAAATCTTTGGGGTCGATCAAGCAAATGATATTTCGCAGGTCGATCGCGCCTGAGAAGTCCGAGCTGCGGAGAATGTCAACGACTTTCGCAGGATGGCTGACGCCCGAGGGCTCGAGAATCAATCGATCTGGTTTGGTGCGTCGGATGAACTGAGCCAACAGCGGCTTGAATGCGAACGCCAGCGTACAACACGCACAGCCGCCACCCAGCTCCTCGACTGCAATTCCCTCAAGTTCTGAATCAACGAGCGCGTGGTCGATCGAGACCTTGCCGAATTCGTTAATCAGGATCGACCAGTTTTCACCGCTGGGGCGTTGATCGATCAGTTTTGCGATCGCGGTCGTTTTTCCCGAGCCCAGAAAGCCGATGATCAAATTGGTTGGTATTCGCTGCCCTTTTTTCCAAGGCATTGGTTCCGCTTTCCCGTTAGTTCAAATCGTTTCGTTTGTCGTGACCGTGTTGCTCCTACGATTTTAAACTCGAAAATCAGCGATCGCTAACCCTGGTCCACAATCAGGTTCCATCGGTGGGTTCACGGACTTTCGTTGCTTTGTGGCGCGGAGGTTCGGCTGTCCACACTGAGTCCTCCCGGCCCGTTGGCGATTAAAAAAACCATGGCGCCCATCAAAGACAGATTTTTCATGAACTGGATCATTTGCTGCTGTTGAGCCTGACCCTCAAAGGTCCAGAAGTCATGAAAGAAATAGGTGGCGAGAATCAGAAACACCAGCAACAGTCCGGCACCGGTTCGGGTTTTGTATCCCACGATGACGGACAGACTTCCAGCAATCAGAAACGCAATCGCTCCAGCCAGCATCAATTTCGGAAGCGGGACTCCTTCAGATGCCATGTACGCCGCCACGTCATTAAACTTGGGGATTTTGTTTCCAATGGCACTCATCATGAAAATTGTGGCGATCATGATGCGTCCGAGCAGTGAGAGAATAGCTTGCATCGTTATTAATCCTGTCAGGTTTGAGTTGATGTAAAGTCTGCGAATGAACGAGATTGTCGCGTCTGTTTCAGGCCAAATCGAACAATAGTGCATCCGTTTTTTCAGTTGCTTCGATATGAAGATCAGTCGGGCGGCTGGTGGCGATCGCATCGCCCGTTTCGAGCCGCGTGCCGTTGACGGTCAGGCTCCCACGAGCCACCTGCAGCCAGGCGTGTCGATTTCGTTCAACCGTGAAGTCGGCGGTCTGGCCGGCAGTCAGATTCGTTGCGTAGATTTTTGCGTCCTGATGGATTGAAACAGCAGCCTTGCTGCCATCGGGACCCGCGATCTTCTTCCACTGGCCTCGTTTCTGATCCATTGTGACCTTACTGTCGCTGTATCGAGGTTGAACGCCTCGAAGAGCAGGCTCGATCCAGATTTGCAGAAAGTGATTCGCATCGGTTGGCGACGGGTTGTACTCACTATGTGTGATGCCCGTTCCCGCCGACATCATTTGAATGTCGTCTGGCGTGATGATCGCACCTTTGCCAGTGCTGTCCTTGTGCTGCAATGCACCTTCCAGAACATAGGAAATGATTTCCATGTCGCGATGTGGATGAGTGGGAAAACCCTTCCCGCCAGCGATCTTGTCATCATTGATGACTCGAAGGGAGCGGAAACCCATGTGACGTTGATCGTAATATCCACCGAACGAGAACGAATGGTAACTATTCAACCAACCGAGATCCGTGTGGCCTCGTTCGGCCGCCTGTCGAATCAGAAGGTCGGATGAGGCTGGTTTTTCGCCCTGAGCGGCAGGGCTGTCTGCGGCGATATGAATCAGACCGGCAGCGGTGATCGACAAAGCGTTGCGTCGAGTGATATCCATGGTTTCATCCTTTCAATCAAGTGTGTCATTCGCGGACATGTAGATTACATGTAAACTAATGGCTTAAAAAAACTATTCCGAGATGCCCGCGCGAGCCTTTTCAAGGATCCGCACAAGCGTTTTCAGGTCTGTTTCGGAAACGTTGGACAAGAGTGAAGCGTGCAAGTTCAAAACGGGAGCGTCAAGCTGTTTCAGTAACCGTTTGGCAGCAGCGGTGATCTCGATCTCGAAGACCCTGCGATCCTCGGCCGACTGAGTTTTGGTGATCAGTTTCGCTTTCAGCAGTTGATCGACAACACGGGTAATCGCCGGGGCAACCTGAATCATCCGGTTCGCAACCTCCAGACATGGCAAAGGCTTCCCTTCGCCTCGCAAAATCCGAAGGACGTTGTACTGGGTCAAAGTCAAATTGTGTTCACGCAGCAGCCGGGCAATTCGGTTTTCCAGCAGGTCGCTCGTCCTCATCACCGCCAGGGTCGCTTCCTGTTCGGCCGAATCGAACGGATTGCGTTTTTTAAGTTCGTTTTGAAGGGCAGGAGCCATGCGAGTATTCTGCGGGAAGTCCACGTTGGGTCATTCGATGCTTGTAGTTTACATGTAAAGTATCGTCGAGTCAAGCCTCAATCTTGAACTTTCTCTGTCAAAACTGCGGAACGTTGGAAAGGCCTTGCCGATGACCGTGGTCGTCAGTTGGATTGCCCCAGCTGGCTGATCAGTATAAATCCGTCGCCAAGCACGCTGACGACTCCATCGGCATTCAGATCGCCTTGAGCGCGACTGGTCACGCTCTGGCCAAGGCTGCTCACCAGGGCAAATCCATCCGACAGAACACTCACCGTTCCATCAACGTCAACATCCCCCAATAAAGCGCCCGTGACGCCGTTGGCGGTTGTCACCAGAGTCGTCACATGAAGATTGTGATCGGAGATCGTAACGTTACCGTCGCCATCGAGATCCAGCTGGGCAAGGTCGCCGGTTGCCGGCTGGTCAAGATTGCCGATGTAAAAGTCAACGTCATCGCCGTCAACGTCTCCATCTGCGTCGAAGTCACCCGTAATCGGATCAGGGGTGTTGAACAATTCGTCCAATTGGTTGTCGGACAATGAGGAATTCAAATGCAGCACAAACGCGTCAAGCTCGGCGTCGTTTTCACGCATGCCGAACCGAATTTCCACGGGTACGCCAACGTTCGACGAATCGATGGTGAACGTGGATGAGTATTTGATCCATGCGAAGTTGCCGTTGGACGGAATAGATTCGTTGTCGTCAGGATCCACGTTGAATTCATCAGGCAAAAACAGGCTGTCGGAACCCGAATCAAATCCGCGAGCTCGATAATACAGCGTGTAAGTACCTTCCGTTTCGAACTCTAACACATAGGTTGCGATGGTATCATGGGCTTCGTTGGGTAGCTCAACGCGGTCGCCGCCGGGAGCCCGTAAGGCTTCATCAGCTAATGCATCGGGATTTTCCACGACAGAAAACATGTTGCCGTCGTTGTCCGGGTCGAGGACGGACGTGAAACCCTCCGCCTGAACTGCACATCCGTCAGGACCGCAGCCGCCACCTGCTGGCGGATCTGTCTCGTTCAGCCACGATGGACCGACATCTTCTGGCTGCAGCGGCAGGCGAATGACTGGGGCCGACGAAAATTCGTCTGCACCTACGTCCAGCAATCCGATTCGAGGTTGTCCATCAAAATCATCAAGGACACCGTAGTCACCCAACGCCGCGTCAACAGCGGTGCTGGAGCTGGACAAGCGGAAAATCCCAATTGAGTCTACCATCAGCTGCGGATCCACTTCATCGATTCCAGGGTCACTTGAAGACACCACTCCCAGCGAGTTCGTATTAACGATATTGCCTTCCCAAAACCATCCAGTTCCCTGCGTTCCCTCAAATGCAGGGTCCTGAAAGGTGTCAATCAGATTGTTGGCGATTGTCACGTCCTCAGCTAACAGCGTGCGACTACTGCTGCCCATACCCTGATTGAAGATGATCGCTGCGTCGTTGACATCAACGATCGTGTTGTGTGCGATCAACGCGTCTTTTACCTGGCCGTAACCGTTCACCGGAGTATTGGCAACGCCCGCACTGATCGAGATAGCTCCATCGGCTCGCCCATCGAGATCATGGAAGTAGTTGTTGATGATTGTCTGGCCCTCACCGATCACGCGTACCCCACCTGTCGCGTTCTTGCCTGCACCAAGGAAAAAATTGCCTTCAACAAGGTTGTTGTTTCCATGTCGAAGCGTAAGCGTGCCAGCAGCCTCGCGAAAGGTGTTGTACCGAAAGATGTTATTACCTGACTTGTTCGAGATAATTTCAATCTCGCCGTCAGTTCGTTCGAACAAATTGCTCTCCACTGTCGTGAACGAACTGCTCAACGATTCAGTACTGGTGCCAATGCGAATGGTTTCAAAACCGTTGCCGGTTCCTGCCGGGCGGTCGGCGAAATAATTGTTGTCAATCAAATGGAAATTTGGGGACGCATTGTTTCGCCAGACAACAACCGTCACACCCGAGTGAGTCTGTCCCGAGAAAAAATTATGGTCGACTCGATTGGATTCGCCATAGATTGAAACCCAAAAATAGCGAGTATCAATGTCAGCGGGGTTGTAGTTGACAATAGCGGAGTTTGTGAACCGACAATGAGTGGCGTCGCCCAAGCCGCCGCGAAACTCAACAACATTGCCGGAGCTGAGCGCGCCACCGTTGAAGTAGAGCCCATCGACGATCAGCCAGTTTCCGGAGATGCTGAGCGTTGAACTCCCATTCAACATGACCCCGCCAGGTGTTTCGGCGCGTAAGGTAATTGGATTTGTCTCGGTCCCGACCCCAGCAAAATCAATTTGCTGATTGGTCCATGTTCCATCGGTCATAATCAGCGTGTCGCCGGGTACGGCACTTTGCATGGCGGTGTCAATATCGTTCGCGTCGCTTACGAAAAATTCAGTGGCCGATGCGGACCCTTGCAGAATCATGATTAGACACGCGGACGCGACTGGAATAATTTTAATCTGGTGCATGGGGCGGCAGTTGTATGATCTTGAAGTGTTTGAACCCGTTCGGTAGGTGACCAAACAGATTCTTCAAACTGGTTACGAATCTATCTCAGAACCGCGGTCGATTATATAAACCGCAGAGAAGTTGGGAGATGACCGCGATTCCCTGATTCACGCGTGGCGTTTGCAGCTTCGGATATATTAATCGGAATATGAAAAACGCAGCAACAAGTTACCGTCAATAACTTCGAAAATACTCTCTAAGTGAGTGGAAATGAGTTTCGCCGTAGCCCCGACGCCGTATCTCAGTCGGTATAGGGAACTGTTACGTTATCAAGTTAACCGACATGCTCGGTTGTTCTTGACTCAGATTTTCAAACTCACGGCAAAATTGACACGTTCAGATCGTGGGATTTGTGCTGTTGTGCATTGAGAAGTTCGGCTCTCTGCTTCAGAGCATTGCCGGCAAAAGCAGGTCGAATAATTCGCTGTGTCGAATGTTCAATCGACCTTCGATAACTCAATCCAGATTTCTTGAAATCTGTTTTTGAAACGTGGCTTTACTGAATGCCGGCGATATCACTCGGCCGGGAACCAACGCTCAGTTTCATGCCGTAGACGAGCGAATTGTCGGCAGTAAACCGAAGTCACTTGGCTTTACGGAGGCCGCCGGGATGCCGTTGACTTCCATCACTGCGTGGGAATTACTTTTCGATTCACTGGCAGCCGATGAGGGGGAGGGCAGGGTGAGAGCATTCTGATTGTCGGTGGCGCTGGCGGAGTCGGATCGATTTTGATTCAGCTTGCGAAGAAACTTAGTCCAGATTATCGAATCAAAAAAACCGAGAATGAACACGAAGTGTCGCATTGACTGATACGGATTCTAATACACACCGCCTGACTACGAAAAA
>CAYXWX010000063.1:0-26203 GCA_964468915.1 uncultured Pirellulaceae bacterium | reverse complement strand
CAGGGAAGGGGCACAGGATGGTTTACGGATGATTTTGATAATGAAACGCTACCGAGCGGAATATTCAATGTCGGTCGCTTATTACCAGCGGATTATCGTCTGACCACAGCTGAAGCGTTCGATGAGCTGTATCCTGAGGCGATGTTAGGAGCAAACGGTACGGGAATCCAACGTCCCTACAGCACTCAATTCCGGGTGATCCAGGCCTCACTAGCTATCCCGGAACCGGGAAGTACCACGATTTTTGCACTGACCGTGATCTTCAGCGTGATGAATCGCAGACGAACGCAAACAACCAAGTGATGAAAGCGTTTAGCTGAAACAGTTGGTAGTACAGCTTTGCGGCCTCGAATTGAACAGTCCGAACATGGGTCGGTTTTCTGATAGAGCTTTTCAGCTCTGGGTAAATCGCGGCTGACGGTCATTGCTGGCATTCGAATGCTGGCAGCGCAACGGGGCCGTCAGGGGTTTGCCGCAGGAAATGTGCTTCAATCGGCAAACCGAGCCAAACAATCAGGCTGAGTTTGCCGATTGTATCGATGGAACCGGTGCAGCTTTCCTCGCGCCGGCCTGGTGCGCGATACCTGCGGGTGTTGCGCTGGCAAACAATTGCTTTTCACAGCCACATTGACAGCTTACAGAGCGAATCGGGAGTGATCATGGACGATCCAAAGATGGAACTTGACCGCGAATTGAAATTCGGATCTGCCTTGTCGGTCCAACGGACGATGGTGTTCGGGCTGACGCTGATACTGGCGTGTGCTCTTGGGCAAGCCGACGCGGTTGCTCAGACGGCCAACTGGATCTGGTCACCCAAAGTTAGCAATGTGACAGGTGAAAATCCTCAGGGTGACTGCTATTTCCGAAGCAAGTTCACACTGATCAAACCAGAGAAGGCGGAAGTCATCTTTGCGGCGGGCGATGAGTACGAGTTGTACATCAACAACCGCCTTGTCAGCAAAGGTGAATCGTACGGCAGTGAAAACAAGTTGGACGTGTTCTCTTACGTTCAACCGGGTGTCAATCTGATTGCATTCAAGGTTGTACACTTGAGCAGTGCTCAGCCTGGCGTTGCGATGAAAGTTCGTGTTAAAGAACGCGATGAAACTCGCTGGCGCAGCCTTGTGACGAATGAGTCGTGGAAAACACGTAACCAGTTGGTCAAAGGTTGGACGCAAAATGGCTACAACGATTTGGGATGGTTGAAAGCTCGTGTGCTGGGAAGTGCCGCAAGCTTGGGCCGCCCGAAAACGGCCAACAGTACGAAGCCAGCTTCAGCATCCAAGGCGACAAGCACGGCAGCAGCCTCGGCAGATTTGCCAAAAACATCGCCTGCAAAACAGGTTGACCAACAAGTCGAGGCGGTGAAGAAGATACAGGTCCCGGCGGCGCAAGCTTCGACAGCGGCTGCTGATGCCAACATTGCACCCACCGTTGAAAACATTGCCAAAGCAGTGGTGAAAAAGGAACCAGCACCGCGATCGCAAACTGCAAATGACACGAAAAACAACCGTGCCCCGCAAACGTCGACAACTGCATCGGCCAGTCCGGTAGCTCCTGCAAAGCCAAAATCGGGACGATTCGAACTGGATCCGGAATTCGTGATCGAGCAGGTTTTGACGACCGAGCTTGCGGGGCCAATGGTCGCGATGGAATTCAACGAGTTTGGGAAACTGTTGTTTTCTCGTAAGGGTGGCCCCTTGATGATCGCAGACTTGACGCTGCCAGTGAATGCTCCGGGGCGTGTACGTGTTTATTGTGACAAAGTGAAAAGCTGCGGTGGAATTCTGCCTATCAATGGCGAGGTGTTCGTTACGGGTGAAGGTCCATCGGGTCTGGCGTTGTATCGGTTGTCCGATCCGAATAACACAGGAACTCTTCAACCGTCAAAGGCTCTGTTCAAATTCACAGGTGAAGCAGGTGCTCACGGGCCCCATGGTTTGCGTCTTGGTCCTGACGCGATGATCTATCTGGTCCTTGGCAATGGAAGCCGGGTCGATCGCAAGGTCGGGGCTTTCAGTCCCTATCGAAACGCCTACGAAGGAGACATGGTTCCGCGGATGGAGGATCCGAAGGGGCACGCAGCCGGTGTCGAGGCACCGGGCGGAACGATTGTTCGATGCTCAATTGACGGAAACAAAGTGGAAACGTTTGCTGGTGGATTGCGGAACACGACTGATCTTGTGTTCGACGCCGATGGCCAGCTGTTCGTTTGTGATAGCGACAATGCGGCTGATAAAGGCACGCCCTGGTACCGACCTTCGATGCTGTTCCATGTTACTGCGGGAGCGGAGCTCGGCTGGAGAAGCGGATCTGGAAAATTGGGCAACCATCTGGTGGACGTGACCAAGCCGGTCTGTCAGCTGGAAAGTGGAATGCCAACAGGTGCTTTGATTTACAGCCACATGCAGTTTCCAGCCAGATACCACGGTGTTTTGTTCACGGCGAATCGTGTGACCGGAGAAATTGATTGTGTTCGAAAGACTCGGACAGGTTCCGGCTACACCGGCAGCACTGAGTCATTCCTCAGCGGTAAAAACTTTGACATCACGGACCTTGCGGTTGGTGAAGACGGCATGATGTACATTGCGACGGGGGATCGAGGGTCGGTCGGAGGTTTGTACCGGGTCCGTTGGAAAGGTGAAACTCCCGAAGATCTGTTGAATTTCGAATCAGATCTGGCCAAGGTCATTCGTCATCCTCAACCTGACTCCAGTTGGGCTCGACAGAACGTCGCTCAGTTGAAGATCACAATTGGAAACGAATGGGCGAATTCCATTCGTGGCGTTGCCAAAGAAACTCAGAATCCATCTCGGTTCCGCATTCGTGCGATGCAACTGATGGTGCTGTACGGGCCTGAGTTTGATGCCCGGATGTTAAGCGATTTGACGACGGCTGAAGACCCGGAAGTTCGGGCTCAGGTGGCTCGCTTGTGTGCGGCTTCTGGGCAGATCAGAAACCAGCAGGTTCTCAACGGATTGTTGTCGGATTCGGAACCGATGGTTCGTTGCTCAGCCGCTGAAGCAATGTTGTCGTTGGGCGTAGAACCCGAATTCGCAGCTCTGAAGACAATGTTGAAGTCGGAGGATCGAACCGAGGCGTTTGTGGCTCGCCGATTGTTGGAGCGAATTCCAACCGTCCGATGGAAGCATGAAGTTCTTACCACGGATGAAAAGAGGCTGTTTATCCAGGGAGCGGTCGCGTTGTCGACTGCGGAGCCGACAATGGAAACGTCTTACAACATTCTGGCTCGCGGCAGTGAGTTCATGGAAGGTTTCGTAAACGATACTGACTTCACCGACATGCTTCGTGCGATGCAGTTGGCATTGGTTCAGGCAAAGGTTGATCCCGCCGACATTCCCGGCTTTGCACGCAGGATTGCCAGCGAATTTCCTTCAACCGATTCGGTCATGAACTTGGAACTGGCTCGATTGTTGGGCTATTTGGAAGCGGCCGATTTTGATGGTCGACTCGTGAAATACTTCGAAGACGAAAAGATCGAACGGTCAGAAAAGCTGGCTGTCGCGATGCAGTTGCGAACGTCTGCCAAAAACATGACCAGCGATGAACTGTTGTCGCTGCTTCGCTTCATGCAGGGAGCTCGATCGGTTGACGGAGTCGGGTCAAGCTACCTTGGTTACATTGACCTTGCCTTGAACGACTGTGGTCAGTCCGTAAACGCCGATCACGTCGATGAGGTGCTGAGCCATCCCAAGGACTATGCCAGTGCATTGATTCCAGCGTTTTATCATATCCCCGCGAAGCTGGACTCGGATATGTTGAATCGTTTGATCGATCTGGACAAGCAATTTGCGGACCAAAAGGATGCTCGAACGTTGCAGATTCGACTTGGCGTGATCGCCTTGTTGGCCCAAAGCGGCGATGAGGAGTCGATGGTTTACCTTCGGAAGCTGTGGCAAAACGAAGACTACCGCCGAAGTGACATTGCGATTGGTCTTGCTCAGCAGCCTGATGGTGAAAATTGGTCCTACCTTGTCAGTACGATCCCGGTATTGGAACCATCCAGTGCTCCGGAGGTGCTTAATGGACTGAAGGCAGTTGCACGGAAGCCGCGTGACGGCCGCCACTATCGTGAACTGATTCGTATTGCAGAGAAAAAAGACAAGGCGTCAGCAAGAGCCGCCTTGGCGTTGCTGGAGCATTGGTCTGGCGAATCTCTGGCCGATGGATCGGAAGATCGTGGCAAACTGATCGCATCCTGGAAGCAATGGTGTGATGACCATTTCAATGACGCTCCAACCGCCTCAACGGCGTCGGGTGAGAGTGCTGATCGATTCTGAGAAATGATTGGTCCGGCAAGATTTCTCTGTTGGTGAACTGATTCACCAACAGAGAGCCCCTGCCTGCGTACGGAGTATGACATCACAGTTACATCGCGTCGAAAAGAGTAAACTGGCGTAGAACCGGCGAACGAGTGGTTGGCCGTGTTGTCAGTGATTGCTGCTCTTTTCAAAGGTGACCGTGATGATTAGCTATGCATGGACAATCGTTCTGTCGTTACTGATCGGGATGATGTCGATACTTGGTTTGACCAAACCAGCGCAGAAAGATTCAACGGGTAACAAAAAATCGGAAACCGGCTTTGCGGTTGTTGAACTGTTTACATCACAAGGATGTAGCAGTTGCCCACCAGCGGACCGTGTTTTGGCAGAATTGGCTGATTCAATAGACGACCAACAACAAGTCTACCTGCTTTCTTTTCACGTTGACTATTGGAATCAGTTGGGTTGGAATGACCCCTATAGTCTGGCGGCAAGCACCGATCGTCAAAAAGCTTATGCGCGAGCGTGGTCCAGCCGGCGAGTGTATACGCCTCAAATGGTGGTCAACGGGACGTGGGAATTTAATGGTGGCAACGAGCGAAAAGCTCGGCGGGCAATCAGCGAAAGCCTGAGTCAACCAGCCAGATCATCCATCCGTTTGAGCACTCGTGTTAGTAATGACACGACTTCGGCGGTTGTTTCGTATGAAATTGAAGGTGAAGCAGAAGACCATCTTCTGAATTTGGCACTTGTTTCTCCGGAGCAGATTAACGAAGTGCCTCGCGGTGAGAATCGAGGTCGGAAGCTGCGTCATGTGAACGTTGTTCGAGCTTTCCGATCGCAGCGTCTTGAGGGTAATGCAGGTCGTGTCGAATTTACGATTCCTGACGGATTCAACGTGGAATCGGGGACCGTTGTCGCCTATCTGCAAGACCCTGATGATGCGGTTTTGACCGGAGCAATCGCTCAATCGCTCGGAAATCAGTAGCTTTTCGGTGGTTGCCACAACGGGAAAACGTCGGTTTAATGACATTCTTTGCAAAAGTAAAGTAAGGACAGCTTGTCCTGCATCGTCACAAATTACGCCGGCAAAGTATGTCGACTGAGATCAACAATTCAAAATGGCTTGAACAGCTCAGCCCGGGTAACCCGCAACAGCACGAAGCAATCGGCCAGCTTCGTGAGGTTCTGGTCAAGGGGCTCAAGGCTGCCTTTCTGCCTCGAGGGAAAGATGAAACTTTCTGTGAAGATGTTGCGCAAGAGTCGTTATTGAAGATTTTGAAAGCTCTGGATACGTTCGAAGGACGCAGCAAGTTCACGACTTGGGCCATTTCGATCGCGATTCGAACAGGGATCAGTCAATTGCGTCGGAAGCATTTCAAGGATGTCTCACTTGAAGCGATTTCGGCTGGAGGAGACATGTCCTTTGATGTCGCGGATGTTGCGGAGGCCGATCCCCAGCAGCAAGCGGTCAGGAAATCGATGTTGGATGTACTTTCGAATTTAATCGACCATGAGCTTACTGAAAAACAACGTGTTGTCGTTCGATCGTTGTTGGGTGGTATGCCAGTCGAGGAGATTGCAGATCGAACCGGGAGCAATCGAAATGCCGTTTATAAAATGTTTCACGATGCCAGACAACGATTGAAGGCGGGTTTCGAGTCTGCCGGACACAGTGCCGACGACGTTTTGGCAGTTTTTTCCTGATACCAATTAGATACTCGATCACTGAGATCAAAAGCAGAAGCAATGAGTTTGAGCCAACAACAAGTCCGAACACTCGTTCAGCTGGCAGTTACCACGACGCCAGATGACATGGATTGCGATGGCTGCCAAGGTCGTATTGCCGAGTTCGCTGAGGTGCACCTTGCCAATCTGCCTTTGTCTGAAACGATGCGGCGCGTCGAAAATCACCTTAATAATTGCCCATGTTGCAAAGACGAGTTTGAGGCGCTGAAAGCTGCGTTAGCCGTGATGTTTGAAGGATCGTAGTTTTTTGAACGAACCGTCGTCAATCTTCAACGACGCGGAAGAAGAAACGTTTGGATTTGGATTCCGATCAGTGTGCCCCCCAAGATGTTAACGCGCCAGTGGGGCGGATACGTCGTTAAATTTCAGTTACATTGGTGACGTGTGATAGTTTCATCGATGTCGAGGTCTTTGTGTCTGTTCCGGAAAATGAAAGTGCCTTCGATGCATCGGATTCTACGGTCACGGTAGAGAAACTGAAGGCGGAAATGCATCAGTTTGTTACCGAACGAGATTGGCAGCAGTTCCACAGTCCGAAGAACTTGAGCATGTCAATCGCCATTGAAGCGGCTGAGTTGATGGAGCATTTTCAGTGGCTGGATCAGGAACAGTCACGGCAGCTGGACGAGCCTGCAATTCATCAGGTAGGTGAAGAGTTGGCCGATGTGCTGTGCTACGCCCTTGCGATGGCGAATCAGCTTGAGCTTGACATCGCAACGACCGTTCGTGCGAAGATGGAAAAGAATCGGACGAAGTATCCGACTGAGAAGTTTCGAGGTCGATATGGCCACAACGATCTGGATCGTCAGGGAAAGACATGAGCCAATCGATTGAACATGGCAGCAAATCACAGCGACTTGCACTTCATTGGCAGATTCTGATCGGGATGGTGGCGGGCTTGCTGTTTGGTTGGGCGGCAGTCGCGATTGGAGCACAGCAGTTAACAATCGATTGGATCAAACCATTCGGAACGATCTTTATTCGACTGTTGAAGATGATTGCGATTCCGTTGATTGTTGCTTCGTTGATCAAGGGAGTTTCTGACCTTCAGGATTTGTCTCGATTATCCAGCATGGGGGTTCGAACCATCGGGCTCTACCTGATGACGACGGTGATCGCGGTTGTGATCGGGTTGGTGATCGTGAACCTGTTTCAGCCAGGACGCAGTGTGTCGGAGGAGACACGTCACGGATTGCTGGCTGCAATGCCAGGGGACGAAAGTAAATCGGGGCAACCGACGGATGATGCGGCCAGCAAAAAATTAAGCAAGATTCAGGCTCAGGCCAGCAAGCAGAAATCGAATGGCCCGTTGCAGCCGCTGGTCGATATGGTTCCTGACAATGTGTTCTATGCAAGTTCCAATAATGGCAGCATGCTGCAAGTCATCTTCTTCGCCATTTTTTTTGGGGTCGGATTGATCCTCGTGGATTCTTCGAAAGCGGCTCCCGTGAAAGCGGTGTTTGACGGCTTGAACGAAGTGATCCTGAAATTGATTGACTTGATCATGTTGGCGGCTCCTGTCGGTGTTTTCGCATTGTTGGCGACTCTGGTCGTGGAATCACCGGGCGTGGATATCCTGATGGCCCTGATTCAGTACGGGTTGTGTGTCGTGGCTGGTCTGGCTGCGATGGTGGTCTTTGTTTATCCCACGATCGTCTGGATGTTAACTGGAAAATCGATTCGATTTTTCTTTGAAGGGATTTTGCCAGCGCAACTGCTGGCGTTTTCGACCAGTTCCAGCGCGGCAACGTTGCCAGTGACCATGGAGCGAGTGGAAGAACACCTGGGCGTCCATCGAGAGGTCAGCAGTTTTGTGTTGCCGATCGGTGCAACGGTGAATATGGATGGAACCAGTTTGTATCAATCGGTCGCGGCAGTGTTTATCGCTCAAGTGTTGGGTATCGACCTGAATTTGCAGCAACAATTGACGATCGTGATGACAGCGAGCCTCGCGTCCATCGGATCAGCAGCGGTGCCGGGAGCGGGTATGGTTATGCTGGTGATCGTTCTCGAAGCGATCCAGGTGCCATCAGCCGGGCTTGCCCTGATTTTTGCAATCGACCGACCATTGGATATGTGTCGCACGGCCGTTAACGTTACTGGCGATGCGACCGTGGCGATGGCAGTCGCGAAAAGCGTCGGCCGACTGGAAGATCCGAGTGTCAAGAACTGGGACGACAATTATTCGCCGGCGGTCGAAGAGGTCACTGATCCTGATGTGTCCGACCGTTAGCCCTAATATTTCTCAAACGCGATATTTAAGTGAAAACGACACCCGCCGCTGTTGGGTCGGGCAGATCTGACGGTCAAGCTTTCTTCGCAACGAAAGGTTTTTTTCGATTGGGATAGCACGCCCGGCAAATTTCACAGACAGTTCCATCACAGCCCCTGGCGGTGCAGAACTCACGACCATAGAAGATGATCTGAAGGTGTAGCTTGTTCCAGGTATCTTCAGGGAAAATACGTTTCAAGTCTGCTTCAGTTTGTTTGACGTTTTTACCATTGGTCAATCCCCAACGTTGAGCCAGCCGATGGATGTGGGTGTCGACAGGGAACGCCGGCACACCAAAAGCCTGAGCCATCACGACGCTGGCCGTTTTGTGACCGACACCGGGTAGTTTCTCAAGTTCGTCAATGTCTGCGGGGACTTCTCCCCCGTGTTCATCGACCAGAATTTTTGACAAACCCGAAATTGCCTTGGATTTCTGGGGTGAAAGTCCGCAAGATCGAATAATCCGCAGGATCGTGGGCACACGGATTTTAGCCATGTCGGTGGCGTTGTCCGCCCGAGCGAACAGTTCGGGAGTCACCAGGTTCACTCGTTCGTCGGTGCATTGAGCGCTAAGCAAGACCGCCACCAACAACGTAAATGGGTTGGTGTGGTCCAGCGGAACAGGCGGATCGGGGTACAAAGTCTGAAGACTGTCAAGAATCAGTTCCGCGCGTTCCGACTTCTTCATGATGCGTGACTACTCATTTCCCTCGTCATCGGAGGCAGCATCACTGCCTGCAGATTGGTCATCCGAATCGTTGCCGGTTTTTTCTTCACTTGATTGATCAGAGCCAGTTTCGTCGACCTTTGTTTCCTCGGATTCATTTGTTGCCTGCGGCACTTCCGAATCGGTGTCAGCTTCTTCGTTGCCTGGGGTTTCCTTTGGCTCAGATTTGTCTGCATCGCCTGGTTCCTCCAAAGGTGGTTCATCGACGCCTACCTTATTCGGCCGATAGACATGATCGCGCTTTCGAATGACTTCTGCCGAAACAATTTGATCCTTTTTGATGTCGGGAATCTCTTCTTCTCGCCTATTGATCACAACATGGGTTCGTTTGAGATTTTCGAGCACTTCCAGCCCATCAATGACACGACCGAACACCGTATGCCTGCCGTCCAAAGTATCCGTCCGCTCAAAGGTCAGGAAGAACTGGCTGCCACCGGTATCTTTGCCGGCATGAGCCATTGAGAGACTCCCTGTGAAGTGCGGCCGGGCCTCAGGTGAGTAACATTCGCATTCGATTTTATACTCTGGTCCGCCCGTCCCAGTGCCCAACGGACAACCGGTTTGTGCCATGAATCCTTCGATCACGCGATGGAAGAAGATGTTACTGTAGAAGTCTGATTCCACCAGGCTGATAAAATTCCCTACCGTCTCGGGGGCCTCATTCTCGAAAAGCTCGATGACGATATCGCCTTGAGTGGTCGTTAATTTGACTCGCGGAAGATCATCGGCGGTGGCTTCACGTTGTCGAATCAGCAATTCATCAAAGATTTCGCGAGCGTCGATGGGAATCCGTTGAGACTTTGCGGCGGTTTCAAACCACAGTGGACTGATACCCTGTTCGATAAGAAAGTCACCGGTTTTCAGGATTTTTGCGTCGTCCCCTTCGTTGGCTGCGTTGAGCAATATTCCCATCAGAGTTCGAGTTACTGACGCATCTTTATCTGCGCTGCCGTTGGCTTTTATTTGTTCCATCGCAGCTTTTCGAATCTGATCGATCGTTGAGTTCGCTTCTTCGACCAGGTCCGTGTACTTTTCACGAAGTAAATCCGCTTCTCCTTCGCCCGATTCAAGCTGCGATTGCACGTTGTCCAGCGATTGATTGACAGAACTTAATCTTTGTTTCAACTCCGCAAGCGTCTGACCCGAGGATTCTTGTGCCAGAATGAATGAGGGAGCGATGATCGTTGCGTTCAGCGTCAGCAGCAGCGACATCATAGGCAATGAAAGCCTTGCACAAGTGCCATGGTTTTGATGCGAGCGTAAACGAGGGTGGACAAACAGCATAAAATCCTCCTGAAGTTACGAAGCAGTCTCACCAGAATCGTGGGTTGAAACGTTGACGATCCCGGGAATTTTAGATGAAGGTAGACAAGCAGCTGTGTTGATCACAGTTGAATGCGAATTTATCAAGGATTGCCGGGCGAAAAAAGGCCGCCACCATCAATCGCAGGCACGTCTTCGGAAGCAGATCGAGGCGCAAACAGGTCATCGGAATCGCTTTGAGCACCGTCCAGCCCGTCGAGGATTGCATCGACCTTCGATTTGGCGACTCGTTCCGGTTCGTAGTCGTGGTCACGCTTCCTCAGCACACTCGCTTTAATGATCCTGACAGGTTCGGAGGCAGCGGCATCTTCGTCTGGCTGAGCGTTCTGCGGGTCGATTGCTTTCGCGTTACGGACCAAATCAAAACCTTCAATCACTCGACCGAATGCAGTGAACTGGCCATTCAACTGAGGTATTGCCTGGTGCGTGATTACAAATTGAGAGCCTTCTGTTTCGGGCCCCGTGTTCGCCATCCCAAGCGTCCCGGAAAAATAGTCTCTGATCTGTTCTCGGTTGAACTCGCTTTCAATGGCATAACCTGGTCCTCCCGAGCCGTCTCCGTTGGGACAGCCGGTGTGAATGTACTCCCCTGGTTTCACGTAGTGGAAAGTCAAGTCGTTGTAGAAATTCTTCTCGACCAGGCTGATAAAGTTGGCAACTGTATTAGGAGCATGGTCCTCAAACAGCTCGACCACGAACTCACCGGCGGAGGTTTCGAATTTCACACGAGGCAGATTGTCATTGTTCTTTTCAAGCCTTCGGATCATCAGCTCTCGCTGCCACTTTTCTTTCATTTCATCGACCACCTGCCGAATCTGACTGAGATTACTCTCAGGGTTCGCGTCGGAGATTCGATCCAGCATCAGCGACGCCCTGTCGAAATCATCGATGGCGAAACTGGCTCGAAAACCTTTGGAAAGGACCACCACGTCTTGGTCGGCTCCTGCGTCAATCAACGTGTCGACAATTTCCAAAGCCGCTGCGGGATCAAACGAAGACTCAGGCAAAGAGGGCTCAATCATTTCGTTGAGTGTTCGAAACACGAACTGAGTCGCGGCAGGATCTTTTCCAGGATCCGCTTTGAATGCTTCGATTGCCGCCTTCGGCAAGCCCGCTCGCAGCTGAGCCGTCTGTGCTACCATTCTGTCGATGGTATCCATTTGTTCTTTCTGACGCGCAGGAAATCCAAGCGGCATGGTGCTGTACAAATGGTTGATATCGGCTTCGTTTTGCCGGATCCGGTCCAGCATCATGCGAAAGACCTGGCCCGGGGAGAGATATTCGTCCGATGCACCGTCGGTGTCGGAATTGCGATTCGCACTTCCCGGACTTTTCGTGCCCGACCCATTGTCTCCACGAGGGGTGATTTGCAGTTGAGCGACAGCCGGCAAGCTGGAGGCCAGGCACCCGACCAGCAACAGCATGCCCAGTAAACGCGGCAAAGTGGGTTGGCGTTTGATCGCGGACGAGAGACCGCAATTTGTGACGTTTGATCGTTGGAAAGAAAAACTCATTGCTAATTGGCTCATGAAATTCAGAGACATGATTTTTTGACAAAAACGGTTGCCGTGGTCTTCAGGATATAAACCGCTCAGCCCGAACTTGAATCTGCTTTTGGCGATTTCGTTGAGGCGTCAGTTTTCGAACCGACAACGACGGGTTGGTATTCGTGATCTCGCTTGCGGATTACTTTGGCTGACAGGATCATTGACGGAATCGCACCTTCGACAGGTTCTTCCTTCCCCTTGTCATCCTCCTTGAAGTTGATCGTCAAATTGGCCATCACATCCAGGCCCTCAACGATTCTGCCAAAGACGGTGTGATTTTCATTCAGGAAAGGTTGCGGAGTCAGCGAAAGAAAAAACTGGCTGCTACCTGTGTCTGGCGAATTCTGGTTTGCCATGCTCAGTGAACCGCGAAAATGCTTGCGCGCTTCGGGCTTGTCGTGTTCGTCGTAGATCATGTAGCGAACACCTTTGGGGAGAATTCGCGCGGCACCATCGATTTGAGCAACTCCGAAGCCACCTGCTTGTGCCACGAATTCAGCTTTTACGTTGTGAAAGATCACGCCGTTGTAATAACCCTGTTCCACCAGGTGAACGAAATTACTCACGGTTTCAGGTGCTTCGTTTTCAAACAGTTCCAGAACGATCCGACCTTCGGTGGTGATTAATTCGACTCTGGGAAGATCGTCCGCCGCTTTCTCCGCCTTGCGAATCTGTGTTTCGCGATCGAACTCGGAGATAAGCTCATCGATCGCGTCATAAAGACTGGACTCTGCCTCTGTCATCTCTTCAACCGCGTCAGGATGCAGATCAAAGAACTGTTTGGCCGAAACGAACTCATTATCAAAAAGTTGCACCCGCGCCATGAATGTTTCGCTTTTAAGCGTGGGGCGGATCGAGTTGGCACGCTTGAGTACTTTCAGGCCCACGCGGTATCGTTCGTCCCGGATGTCCTGCAAGCAACTGCGTAATGCCAGGTCAATTATGTCATCCGAAGGCCGATCCTGTCGCCAGAACAGTTCCATTGCGGTGGCACGGAGAGATTCAATGTGAGACTTGCCTTCATCCACCGCCTTCTGCCAAGCCTCACGATTTACTTCCGACTGCTCGCTGGCCTCGTTGAAGAATCGGACGCTGGATGCCTGAACTCGTTTCATCGCGGATCGAAGTTTTTCGGCCGCCTGACTATATTGGTCCTGAATGTCATCCAGAGGAACTTCTTCGAGAGACGAAGTTGACGTGGTAGAGGTTTCCTGTGCGTTGGCCACGGAAGGGTAAACGCTTGAAAGGCAACCAAGCAAAAACGCCATTCCAAATCCCGTTAAGCGGTTGGTATTTCTGTTGCGGGTTCTGGTGCAAAACGAAACGACGCAGCGCCAATCACTTGGTTGGTTCATGCTGTTTGGCAGTTCGGACATGGCGTCGGTCAATTGTTCTGGTTGTGTAATCAAAATTGGCGGCATCGACAATTTGTTGCTGCTGCGGGACCGTAATAATATAGCGGCTGTTGAAGTTGTGTACTGAAAACTTCCGGTCATTCGAGGAAACCACTGATGGCAAAAATCAGACGAGGCGTAAACCTGAAGGATTGGAAAACTAATCGGGCTGATGCCGGTCAGGGGAAGTTGCGCATTGTGGGAGGTCGTTTCAAGGGGCGAGCGATCCGATATTCGGGTGATCCAGTGACCCGACCGATGAAAGACAACATCCGCGAAGCCCTGTTCAATCTGGTGGGCGGTTGGGTGGAACGAAAGGCGGTCTTCGATCTGTTCGCCGGCACCGGAGCAATGGGGCTGGAAGCGATCAGCCGCGGTGCCAGTCAGGCGGTGCTGGTAGAGCGGCACATTCCTACGGTACGCATTATCGAGCAGAATGTTCAGGATTTGGGCGGTGATCTGCCCGTGACGATCGAAACTTCGGACTCGTTTTTCTGGGTCAGGCAGTTTTTGAAATCCCCCGAATCGCGGCCTGAGGAGCCATGGGTCGTGTTTTTCTGCCCACCTTACGACGCCTACATTGAAAAAACAGAACATGTGCTGGCTGCCATTGAAGGCATGGCAACGGCGGCTCCGGAAGGCTCTTTGATCGTGGTTGAATCTGACGGGCGATTTGATGTCGAACTGCTACCCGAGTTATCGATGGACGACCCCGATACGTCACCGACTCGACCCTGGACCACACGGAAATACTCTCCTGCCCTAGTGTCCGTGTGGCATAAAATTCCGGCCGATTCCGCAGAATCGTTTGAGTAGCCACGCCTGAGCAACGGGAACCCGAAGCTCTCGTGACAGTCTTTGTAAACGTCAAAGTTTGACATTTTCGGTCAGGCGGGGTGCCCTGATAATCGGTCAAAGCCGTCGATTTTACCAATGATCTGTTACGCTGGCGAATTCGATTCGCAGAATGCTCGATCGGGCTCGATTGAATAGCAAAGTCACTCCGATGAAAAAATAACGAGCACGTGTTGTTTCCGATTACGGAAGCTTGGGCGAGTTGGTTACCGGTCCTGTGGCTGGACATTTTTGCCAGCAGCCAAAGGAAGACGGATCATGTTCGTGTTCTCACCATGCAATGGATTGCTGTCAGAGGTTGTCGGTTAATGCGATCAAGATTTGACGTGCCGGTCAGCCTTTTCGGTATCGCCCTGCTGTTGCTGGTATCAGCTCTGACGCCGGGAGACTGCTGTGCCCTTGAGCCACCTGAAGTCCAGGCAAGCCCATCTGAGTGGCCTGCACCTGTCAAGCTGCTGGATCAGCTCGACCAGCTGAAAGGGACTCCTGCCGAGCGTTGGGCTGCCGGGACCCTCGAGCTGCTGCATGATCTCTCAAGAGTTTCTGTTTCCACGCTCGCCACGCAGGCGGAAGCTCAAGACGCAAGTGAGAAAGTCGCCCGGCTTGCTCGTCAGTCTCAAGCCGTGCTGCAAGTGGTGGACTCATTACAGCGAACCAGGGCGTCCGGGCAATCATCTGCTTCGGCCGATCTGGTCAATCGGCTCTATCAGATTCGTTATTGCATCAATCGCCGCATCACCGTTTGGAACGCCATGTTGGAGGTGGCATCACGGCCGACAAGGGCATCGCAGCGTTCGCCATTTTCGTTGGCGAACCATGGCAGGATCCGTTTTCAATCGCTGGATGACCAATGGAGCGACTACTTGTTTCTGGACGATCTCAAACGCGAATTCAATTCGCTCAGTCCGAGCTCCGATCGGCAGAAGAGTGTAGCTCGACGCACGCTCGCGCGAATCTACTCACCCGTATTGAAGCCAGAGCAAAAACAGTTCCTTGATCAATCGTTCGATCCCCAGCTGATTTCGCTGTTGAAGCAATCTGCCTCCGATCCGGTGAACGTCCAGGATTTTCTGCGACGAATGGAGCAGCACGAACAACACCCGACAGGGGCAACCGAATTCAGGTTGAACAACCTTTATCAGGATTTGGTGTGGTCAGAGGATGCTCGCGATCAAAATGCAGCTCAAGCGATTCAGCTTCATTATCGAAACGCGAACGTACGTTTGTCTGTCAGCGGCGACTTGTTAAATCGTTTGATTCCTGAAATGCCCTCCAAGCGTGAACGCGTTTCGGATCAGATGTTAGGGGCAGCTGTTTCAGGGCAAAGTTATATTTCAAACCGGCTGCATGTTGAATTGATTCCTGATCCGAATCAGGTTCAATTGCGTTTGCAAACGGTGGGAACGGTACGCTCGAACACGGTAGCTCGCCGCGACGGTTTCGCAATTCAGAATCAGGGCCTGGCTCGATTTCAGGTCTTTCAACGACTTGCTTTTGGTCGTGATGGAATCGATTCCTCAGAGCAACCCGTGGCTTATTCGACTGCTGATCAACAGGTCGTAGGCATGCGTTCCAAGTTGGACGGCGTTCCCTTGTTTGGCCGATTGGCTCGAAAGATCGCATCGCAGAAGATTCAGGACGAAGCCCCCAAGACACGCAAGCTGGTGCGCAGCAAAGTTGAACGTGAAGCGTCAGAAAGAATGCAGGAGCAAGTTGAGATTCAGTTGCAGCAAATGAGCGAGTCGCTTTATGACAACGTTTTGCAGCCCTTGCTGGCTTTGGACCTGGAACCCGAACCGGTTCAGATGAGCACAACTGAGGACGAAGTGGTCATGAGGTACCGGATTGCCGGTCGCGACCAGATGGCCGCCAGTACGGCTCGCCCGGCCGCTGTGGCCGGAAGTCTTTGCAATTGCCAGATGCATGAATCGTTATTGAACAACGCGATTATGCGGCTGGGGCTCAACGGACAGCAGTTTACCGCTCAAGAGTTGCAGCAACATTTTCAGAAGCTACTTGGGAATCAGCCGACGGAAGTTACCGATCCAAAAGAAGCTCCTCCCGAGGCGCAGTTCGAATTCGCACCACTGGATCCGGTCCGCATTCGGTTGAACGATCAGAAGTTGGCCGTTGAACTCAACCTGGCGTCAATGCAGATTGGGGAGGGGAAAAAATGGAAAAGAATCAGCGTCAAGACGTCGTATGTGCCTCGCGTTGAAAACGGAACCATCGTTCTGGAACAGTCAGACGAAGGCATTCGATTGAAGGGGAAGCGTCTTCGGTTTCGCGATCAGGTTGCACTTCGAACAGTATTCGAGGTCATGTTCAAGTCAGAGTATCGCGTGAACGCATTACCCGTAAAGTTCCAGCAGAAAGTGGGAAGTGAGCTGAGCATTACGCAGCTGGTGTTGTCGGACGGTTGGGTAGGTATCTCAATCGATGACGCGAAGCAGTCGGCAGCGGCCCAGGAAGCGACTGCTCAAACGAATCAGCAGTCGTCGCGACTAGGACAGTCGACAAAATGGAATAAAGACGCGGCACGACGAAGCAGGCGTTAATCAAGAACAGGTTGCCTCCGCGGATCACTATCGAACGGGACGCCAGCGAGGCAGTTGCGTGGCAGGACGCGTTGAGCTGGCTGGAATCGCCTTGACGCGGGGTCGCGAGATTTGTTCGTCAAAAGTTAACGCGTCCTGATTTCCAGTTGCGAACTGTCGTGAGCCGTTTCCACGCCGCTGACGCGACCTTGTCCACTGGGAGGATTCGCCAGAAACCGACTGATTGTGTGTCCCGATTTCCCAGCGCGTGTCACGTTCGGTCCAGCCGGCAACCTGTGGGTCATCTGGGGAATAATCATCCTTGGGGGGATCGATTTTCAACCGTGAAGAAGTTTTAAGACTCCGTCCGTCCGATGTCACGAAGGTGACCGAAGCAACAAGGTTTCGGGCCGTTGGCAAGTTCTGGTCCCACGGCAGATGCAGCAGGATTCCTTCGCCCTCCTGACGATCACGCGCAAAAAACAGCTTGGTCTCGGCAGGCATGAACTCCCAATGCCCCACGATTTGCTTGCCGCGTGATGCATTCTTGTCGATCAGGTCAACTGATAGCTCTCCAGCTTCCAGGTAGACTGAACCGTCGCCAGTTCTTGGTTGAACCAACAAGTTCAAACCTTCGTCACCTCGCAAACCATCCACATTCTGTCCGCCACTGGCATGGCGATTGATGGTGATCTGAGTAATCGAACTGGAACTTGTTGTTTCAAGATCCAGCAATGAGTCATCCAAAGTGATTTCCATCTCGGGAGCAGAATCATCGTGGCGGTGTCGAATGGTCGGATGACGTTTTGAACTGTTATCAGCTGGAACGTTTACGTCCGGAATGACAGACTCTATATCGATCGGAAGCTCGGTTGGAGGTTCGGCCAGCGTGGGACCAGGTTGCTCGATTGGGAAAATCTGATGTTGCACTTCCAGTGGTTGCGTCGAGTTGATTGTTCCGTTGGACGGATACGTGACGCCCGATTCGTAGATGATTTGAGAGCCACTCGAGTCAATGATCGGATCTGAAACGATGATCTCATCAGATGAAGAGATAATCTCACCGTCGTACGATATTCCAGCGGTTGCCAGGGCAAGCTTGTCTTCCAGATCAAGGATTTCGGCTCTGAGCAAAGCCGTCTCGCGGCGGCATCGCGGATCCGCGTTACAGCCCACCCCAACAAGCGTGACAAACAGAATCAGACCAAAGACGCGCATCCGGCTGGCTCGCAATACGACCATTCCACTGAAAAAATACAGATCACAGCAAGACGTGTAGCGAATCCAGGACGGTTGTCGCAATGTCACCTGGTGATTCCGGCCGCTAGCACTTCAGGTCCAAATGGAATGCAAACAAAAAGGCCCGGCAGTGAATGCCGAGCCTGATAGACGTATCAACGTGTAAACGTTTTGTTTGGTTATCGTTTCAGATGCCAGAACAAGGTCAGGATGTGGTTTCGTTCAGCTCTGTGACAACCCGATCGATCAGATTGAACTCCAACGCTTCTTCGGCCGTCATGAAGTTGTCTCGATCGGTGTTCTGTTCGATTTCTTCAAGTGTGCGTCCCGAGTGCTGGCTGAGCAGATTATTGAGCCGTTCTTTGGTTCGGCGGAACTCTGCCCGGTGGATCATGATTTCTTCCGCTGTTCCCTGCATTCCGGCGAGGGGTTGGTGAATCATGATACTGGCGTTTGGCAGCGCGAATCGTTTTCCTTTGGTTCCGGCGGTCAGTAGCATGGCTCCCATCGAAGCGGCCTGGCCAATGCAGTAGGTTGCTACGTCACACGAGATAAACTGCATCGTATCGTAGATTGCCATGCCAGCGGTCACGCTTCCGCCTGGCGAATTAATGTACAGGTGGATGTCTTTCTTGGGGTCTTCCGATTGAAGAAACAGCAATTGGGCAACCAATGAATTTGCCAGGTCCGCAGTCACCTGAGTGCCCAGGAAGATAATGCGATCTTTGAGCAGTCGACTGTAAATGTCATAGACTCGCTCGTCGCGACCGGTGCTATCGACTACGTAGGGAACGTACGCCATTGGGAAATTACTCCGTGAATGATGCGGCATGAATCAAAGTGGGCTGTTCACGCCGCGAGTTGTGTCGTTAAAAATTTCGTGGTCGAGCTTCAGAATTAATCGTCGTCTTCCTCTTCGCGATCTGGAACGACGGTGATTTCGTCGACCAGGCCGTATTCTTTTGCCTGTTCGGCTGTCAGGAAAAAGTCTCGGTTGGTGTCTTTGGCAATCTGCTCGACAGTTTGACCGGTGTGCTTCGCCAGGACTTCATCAAGAACCGATCGATTTCGCAGAATCTCATCCGCCTGAATCTCGATATCGCTCACCTGGCCACTAACGCCACCATAGGGCTGGTGGATCATCACGCGAGAATGGGGCAGACAGAATCGCTTGCCCTTGGTTCCGCCGGCCAATAGTACGGCGGCACCGCTGGCGGCCTGACCCACGCAGAATGTCGCGACCGGGCAGGACATGATCTGCATCACGTCATAAATTGCCAGCGTGGCGACAACGTCTCCACCGGGCGAATTCAAGTAAAAGTTGATGTCCTTCTTCTTGTTCTCGCTTTGCAGGTAAAGCAGCTTCATGATCAGTTCATTGGCGTTGCCAGTGTGAATTTCGCCCTGCAGGAAAACAATACGGTTTTCTAACAGCAGGTCCCCCAGAGTCATCTGTCTCTGACGCTGATACGAAGCGGCTGAGTACGAATTCTGCAGCTCGGACAGTGGATCCCGACCATTGTGCTGGCCCAGCGAACCGGAACCGTCCAGATATCGTGAAATGTTGTTCAACGCAAAGTCCTTCTTTGGCTTTCAAGCGGAATTCAATCATTTGATTGAAATCGATCAATCGACAAAGGCAACGGTACCGCGATGGGGATTGTGAGACAAGGCCGGGAAAGCAGGCTTGGCGGCGTTACGCCGCAGGATCGTGGCAATCGTGCTGTGGCGGTGCATGTCTGAAGCAACGCGTTGTGAAGATGGGGTGCCGCGCCGTAAGCGATTCGCCCGAGTCAAACAGGATGGCAAGACGGAACATGGAAAAAGGACGCGTCTCGATAGAGCTCGCGTCCTTTGATTTTTACTTCCCAATGAAGCCTTCGTTTTGAGGCCCGATGCCCGATCAGTCTCGATCGACTTTGTCCATTCCGGGGATTGGTTCGGCTTCGCCCCCGTCGTATTTCGCTTCCGGGATCGCGCGATCACTTCCGCCAGCAGCGAAGAAATCGATGGCAGCCGTCTTGGAGGCGTCATCAAGATCGTAAGGGATCGCTTTGAACGTCGCTTTGTCGGTGATCTGCTCGATCACCTTACGCTCGATAATCATGTTGCGTAACGAATCGATCTGCCCCGTCCGCTCCAAACGGGCTCGTACGCGTCGAGGTGAGTCATTTTGCTGCATGGCGATTCGAGTCACCTCCAGATCGTAGTCGACACTTTCGGCTTCGATATTTTGATCTTCGGCGATCCGTTCCAGAATGAAGTGCTCTTTCAGCAGGGTTTCGGTTTTCGCCAGCACGTTTTGACGCAGCAGATTCTCACGCGCTTGAATTTCCTGATCCGAAAAACCGCTTGATCGCATTTCGATCACGGATCGGTCCAGTTCGCGACGTGATTGACGACGCAGTAAATCCGGAGGCAATTCCCAATTGGCCGATTCAGTGAGTGACTTGTTGATCTGATCGCGGATCTGTTCACGCTGAGCATACTGCAGCCGGCTTTCGAGCGTTGAACGGATCATTTCCCGAAACTTTTCAGGCGATTCAAGTCCCAGCTGCGAAACCAGATCTTCGTCCGCTTTTTGTTCGACGCGTTTCACGTCCAGAATTTCGATTGCGAGATCGATCTTCTTGCCTCGCAAGTCTTCGTTGTCCGAGAACTCATTGATCTCAACCGTTGTCGTGACCGTTTCTTCGGCTTTCGATCCGGTCATTAGTTTGTCGAACCCTTCAACGACCGAATCTGCCAGCGAAAGGGTTGGGAGTACTTCCACGGTCAGTTCTTTCGTCTCGGCGATCACATCATCGCCGTTGCGGCTGGTGATATTGCAGACCACGAAGTCCCCTGCCTGAATCGCATCCTCCACAGGAACCATATCTGAGAAGCGGGCTCCCAGCTTTGCGATTTCCGAGTCGATGTCCGCATCGGTGAACTCGTGCTCGGGCCGCTCAAGCGAAAGGCCTTCCCATTTGGGCAGCTCGAATTCAGGGCGAACTTCAATGTTGAACTCGTAAGTCAGGTCACCCTCATCCGGGATGTTGACCTGCTCGAAATCCAGATCGGGCTCGCTGATTGCCGAGAATTCCTCGGTGTCGCTGATCTGCGTCAGGCTGTCCATCAACAGGGATCCTTTCACCTGATCGGCCAGCTGTTTTCTGAATTTCTTCTCCACCAATTGGCGTGGTGCTCGTCCGGTGCGAAAACCGGGCACTTCGGCGTTGGGTACAAGGTCGTCGAATTGCTTGGTGAAATATCGTTCAATGTCTTCGCGAGGTACCGTCACCGTAATGTGACGCTCGCAAGCGCTTTTTTCCTTGATATCAACCGCCAGATTCAGTTTCTGTTTCTCGTCGGCGGGGGCGATAACGTCGGTCGTTTCAGTATTCACGTTCAAAGTTCCTGATGGGCCTGCCGTCAAACGAACGGGCTTAGGGCGCGATTCAATTGGCGGAGGGGCTCAATCTGCAGATGACGGGATCGCAGGTGGCCCAAAACGCCATGGTTAAAGTGCAACGTGCACAGGGTCAAAACGTTCAAATTTTGGTCCGGCATTGTAATGCATTCGTCGGCGATCTACAGGCGTGTTCTGCCAGGTTTCCTCGACAAATCGAGGATCGTCAAAATGAATCGATCAAACGGAATGATCAACTGATCCCTGAAAAAATCACAATAGATTTGCAAACAGAGCGGCGGTCAGCCCGACACAGACAGCGACCCCGACCAGAAATGAACAGATTCCCACAAATAGGGGGGCGTCTTCAGAGGAGTCTTTGAGGCCCAAAAAAGTATGTTCACACCGAAAAAATCGGGCTGAATGGGCGAAAAGAAAGCGGGTGAAGGGATTCGAACCCTCGACATTCACGTTGGCAACGTGACGCTCTAGCCACTGAGCTACACCCGCACGCCTTATTTTGTTTCGGAATGGAACCAGGAAAAGTTTAGGCACCCCGAAAAATCCCATTATAGGAGCCCGATTTTGGTCCGCAAGTGCCTGCGAAACCCGCTCAGCCCCTCTACTTTTGCAAGCAATAATTTGATTCCGGGTCGAAAATGACGTAGACTGTTCGCCAACGGACATCACAGCCAGATTGCACGTGGGGCGGAGCAAATCAGGCTGAGGCGGGCCGGTTTCGAGCCACGAATTGGGCGTCACGCCGAACCATACGGCGGGCCAATACGTCTTGCATGGCTGGGAATCGATCCAAGGCTCGCACAGATTCGACTTGCGATGAAAGCACGGAAGAATGAGTCCGGCTGATTCAAGGTTCCTTTTCTTTTCGGCCTGAATCGCTGAAAACTCGGGCACAACTGACACATAGGAGGCTGGCGATGTTAAAGGCGAAACTGACGGTGGTCGGTGGAGATGCAAAGGCAAGTGAAGTGCAATTGCGTTTGCCCACAATAATCGGTCGCGGTCGAGAAGCTTCGCTGACATTGCCTCACCCTCTGGTAAGCCGCCGTCATACCGAAATCTTTGAGCGAGACGGACGTTTGGTGGTTCGCGATCTTGGGTCACTAAACGGAACCTTCGTCAACAATCAGCGAATCGAGGGCGAGCAGGTGCTCGAGCCCAACCAGTTGCTGACATTGGGCAACGTCACGTTTCGAGCGATCTACGACATCGCGGCGGCAGCCGATTCCAGCGACCCGTCTGTGTCTCACGTTCAGGTCCCGCATGAAGTATCCGGAACTCAGAACGTGGCCACCAAGCCAATCTCGGAACCTGGTTCGCACAATGTCGGTGCTCGTTTGTCGACCGTTGAGCTAGAGCAGAAAACTGACTCGCGCGAGGAAACTGGCCGCTCGGAGGCTGCTGGCAATCGAGGCAGTCGGAGTCACAGCGTAGCGTCGAACCAGTCCAATGCAGAATCACGCTCTCCCGAAAAAGCGAAAGTTCGCATCCTGCCCGGTGAAAGTGTTGCCGAGACTCCAGTTTCGATCGGTCAATTGAGCGGGGTGCCTGCACCGGCAACATCTGCCATCGATTTGGCGGATCAGCTTGGTCTCGAAAGCACCGAGGCTCAGGCGGCAAGCGCGATCGATCCGGCTGATTTTCAATTTGACGGAGTTGACGAAGCGGTCGAAAATCCAAGCGAATCTGATCTCGGTTCGTTTTTGAAGAAGTTGCCTCGGTAGTCTGCTACCGTTTATCACTTGACCTACCGCCATTTGCCGCGTCGCCCGCACCATGAAACGCGCATCATGAAACGTTCAACCGAGGACGACCGGCTTCTTGTTTCCAGAATTCGCGATGGAGACGAAGCGGCGTGGGATGATCTGATTGCTCGGTACGAAGGACGCTTGCTCGCGTTCGTGAATCGCCGGCTTTCCAACCGTTCGGCAGGTGAAGACATCGTGCAGGAAGCGTTTGTCGGTTTCCTCCATAGTTTGCCGAACTACGACGGTCGGCGTTCGCTGGAAAGTTACCTGTTTTCCATTTGCGCCTATAAGCTGACCGATCATTTACGTCGCGAAGGCCGTCGCCCTTCCATTCCGATGTCCGCAGGTGGTGGATCTGATGGTGTCTGGCAATTTATGGGCGACGATCGGCCTGCCAGCAGCATCGCGCGAAGCGGTGAACGACGAGAAATCGAAGAGGATTCGCTGGTTGCGGCAATCGAGCAACAGGTTGAACGTTGGAAATCCAAAGGTGACTGGAACAAGCTCGAGTGCATTGAGCTGCTGATTGTTCAGGGACTTGCCAACAAGAAAGCCGCCGGCGTACTGGGTTTGACGGAACAACAGGTTGCCAACTTCAAGTTCGATTTCATTTCACGGATGCGGACGCTTGTGAAAAAACAAGGGTTGCCTGCCGAGGTGTTTCCGGAACTGTCTGAACCATCTTGAACAAACGTCGCTGATGTTTCTGGATCAAGTCTTCGGGTAGAACGCATCGCCTGCGAGGGCCATCGTTTTCAGTGCCGCTGGCGGCAGCAGCTTCGAATCGAAAGCCGATATTCTTTGCAGCGTTTCGATGACCGCCTCAATTCCAAATTGATCCGCCCAAAACAAAATCCCACCCTGTTGTTCTGGGAACGAGAAGCCGTGAATGATGCACAGGTCAACATCATGTGGATCCGTCACAATCTGATCGGCAAGGATCAATGATGCTTCCCGAGTGATTGCGGCAAGAATCTGGTTGCGGATTTCAGGTGGCGAAAGACTGGTCTGCGTTGGTTCGATATAGCTCTCAATCAACGGGATCAGACTCGGGTCAGCAATCGCTTCGCCACGCGGTGAGTCGTATCGATAAAAACCGACACCCGCTTTTCGACCAAGGCGCTGTTTCTTCACAAGGCGAGGAAGAATTGGCGAAAGAGAGACGCATTCCACGCCGGCTTCCCACATCGTTCTTCCTGCGTACATGCAAGTGTCGATCCCGATCACATCCATGATTTCAAAAGGCCCACCTTGAAACCCGAAATCTCGCATCGCACGATCGATCGTTTCAACATTGATGCCCGACATCAGCAACCGAACGGACTGATCAATCATCGCTGCCAGTAAACGATTGACCACGAACCCGGCACAGTCATTTACCGCGACCGGCATCTTGTCGAGGCTTCGCACGAATTGCACGGCACTGGCAAGGGTTTGATCCGATGTCTGAGTTGAGTGGACGACCTCGACCAGAGACATCAACTCCGGGTGGCAAAAATGAATGCCGCAAAACCGTTCAGGCTGATCGACGAACGGAATCAGTCTCTCGAGTGGAATGGCGGACGTGTTGGTCGCGACCAGAGTCGACGAGTTGATTGCCTTGCAAATCCTGCCGAGCACAATTTTTTTGACTTCCACGGTTTCCACAACCGATTCGATCACAAGTTCAACGTCTGCCAGGTGATGATAGGACGCAGTTGTGGCTATTTTCGCCTCAGGGATTTCGGACTTGATCCGGTCCGCAGCGTCCGTTGCCGTCTCTTCATTGGCATCCAGCAGCACAACCTGCTTGCCGGCCAGGATGCAGTTTCTGGCAATCGAACTGCCCATCAAGCCGGCTCCGACAATGCCGATTCGCGAAATGTCGGGGGCCGATGGAAATTGATCTGCTTGTTGTCGATTGTGGATAAGCAGGCGTTGATGATGAAGCGATCCTGCGTGAAGTTCGGAATTCATAAGATGGGCCAGGTGGCTGGGCAAGTAGGTTCGCATCGTTCATCATTTCACTACCCGTGAACGATTTTTCCGCGGATGATGAAAGTGAATTTAACCCGGCACGGCAGTGCCGCCAACCAACCGGTGCTCGCCATGATTTCGAACGGATTTCTGTAAGTCTTTATCACAGCGATCTCAACCCGATACGTTAGTGAGGGACCGATCCTTTTCTGACGCAACGGGTTATGATCATGATTGCAGAATCCCATTGCACGCCGAGCCAGTCTTTCGTCCCTGCTGGTGACTGAACTCTTGGTTAGACGACACGAGTTGAATTGTCAGCACCACAGATCACGCCGCACTCAGGGCAGCTGAATACTCTTGTGAACAAGTTTCTAATGAAGTGACGTATGGTCAAGCAATCAAAAACGTTGACATTTCCCCCGACACTGCTGATGGCATTCCGGTTTCGGTTTGGTTTATTGATCCTGGCCTTCGCGGCGGGTTGTGACCAATCGGCAATGCTGGATGTTGAAAGATCCGACTCAGCGGCCACTGAAATTGTCGCAGGCACCGTTCAGTTGGACATTGATTTCGCAGGGGAAGCTGAAAACCTGAGCGTCAAAGTTCCCTGCTCGGCGGACTCAACCGTTTTCACGATTCTGCAACGTGCAGCGAAAATGGATGACCTCCAGTTCGATTCTCAAGGGTCGGGCAGCACAGCGTTTGTTCACTCGATTGATGGGGTCATGAACGCGGGAGGCCGAGGCAAGAACTGGGTCTATCGAGTCAACGATTTGCTGGTGAATGAAAGCTGTGGCTTAAAGGGCGTTGTGCCGGGCGACCAGATCAAATGGAAGTACGGGGAATACAAACCAGAGGCCGATTGAGTGGAATTCTCCACTTCATCGCGCATTTTCTCGATGATTCGACCACCAAGACTGGGCATTCTTCGATGCGAAGGTTAAGCTGCTTTCGAATCAACCGATAAAGCAATGGGTGATCTGCAAAGAAATGGCTTCGTTTCGTCCTCAGAATGGATTCGCTAGTCCGGATATTTCATCTGGGATCCAGGCCGTAACACGCAAACCATTGCCATGCCGGAACTTCGGCCTGCGAAATATTCCGGCTAGTGCTTTGTTCCAACTGAAGATTAGGGTTGACCGACCGAATCATCATTCC
>CAYXWX010000062.1:0-26226 GCA_964468915.1 uncultured Pirellulaceae bacterium | reverse complement strand
GCGTCTGCGGCGTTGAAAAACCGAGCGAAAAGTATCGAAAAGCCGCTAGACTTAACCGAAACGCGCTCTAATGGATCCTTGTGTTTAAGATGATTGCCCACCCCCCTCCAGCATCCGGATGAAAGATAACGAACCAACCAGAATTCTGGTGGCTGTTACCGGCGGAGTCGCCTGTTTCAAGGCTGCCGCCCTGGTCAGTCAACTCGCTCAGCAAGGTCACGCCGTGCAGGTCGTCATGACCCAGGCTGCCCAAACGTTTGTCGGTGCCGCGACGTTCGAGGCACTGACGGGGCGCCCGGTCGCAACTGATTTGTTCGATTCCAGATGGCCGCTTGGAGCCCATATCGAATTAGCCAGAAATCACGACATTTTGTGTGTGGCTCCTGCCACAGCCAATTTCATTGGAAAAGCGGCAAATGGAATCAGCGATGATTTGTTGAGCACGCTGTACTTGTGTTTTACCGGAACCGTTGTGATTGCTCCGGCAATGAACTGCGAAATGTGGGACAAGCCGGCCGTCCAACGAAACGTTGAACAACTGCGATCCGACGGCGTCCAGATTGTCGACCCCGGCGAGGGTTGGCTCAGCTGTCGGACGAAAGGCGTCGGCCGCATGGCGGAACCCGACACGATTTTGAAGCATTTGCAAACGTAAACCCCCAATCCGAATCACACACTGCATCCTGAAATCTCCGTGCCTTGTACGCCGTATTTTCATGAGTGTGATTCTCAATACGTTCAGCGTTTGAAGACCTACTGCTTTGTTCCAACTGAAGATTACGGTTGGCCGACCGAATCATCATTCCGTGAGCCTCAAAAGCAAAAGATAAAACGAGATCCTCCGCAAGTAACAACCCTAAAAACAAGTTGGAACAAAGCACTAGCATGGCTCGAATCTTGATCACATCCGGTCCGACTCGGCAGTATCTTGATCCGGTCCGCTATCTTTCCAACGCGTCCAGCGGGCGAATGGGTGCGTGCCTGGCCGCAGCGGCAATCAATCACGGGCACGATGTGGTGATTGTCAGTGGACCGGTGACAGTGAGCTATCCGGAACAAGCGGAAGTCATCCACGTCGTTACGACCGATGAAATGCTGGAAGCTTCGACACAACAATTTCCTTCGTGTGATGGTGTCATCAGCGCCGCCGCACCTTGCGATTTTCAGCCTGAAGTTGTGGCGGATCAGAAATTGAAGAAACAAGGCGATAAAATTTCGCTCAAGCTGATCGAAACGCCCGATATTCTGCAGTCGCTGGGGAAGAGTAAACGACCCCGCCAGTGGTCTGTCGCGTTCGCTCTGGAGACAGAGAACGGGATCGAAAATGCCGTCGCCAAACTTAAGAGGAAAAACTGTGATCTCGTTGTGCTCAACAGCCCCTCTGCGATCAATTCCATGGAGACTCACGTCAAAATTCTTGATTCAAATGGAACCATGATTGCCGAAATCTCCGACAGCAAACAAACAGCGGCTGACACAATCATTACTTGCATTCAGAATCAGCTGTCTGGCTCGTCGTGAACACTGCTGATGCAAACGGTTGCCTGAATTCCTCGCATGGTGCGACAAGTTCTGCATAGAGAAACCATCCCATGAATACCAAGATGCGCAAGTTATTTTTGATCGGGTTTGCGATCATGGTGGTAGTCGCCGTTCTCGCGGTGCCGATGGTCACGGTCGAAGTCACCTCAACGGCGAAGCATCGTTTTGAAATAGACGTCCGCATGGCGCGCGTTCGAAAGATCATGGTCCGCACCAATGCGGTCAAGAAAATCGTTGCGATGGCGGACGCGACCTTGTTGGATCAAACGTGGAAGAACATGTCCTTTGAATCCAAAGGCTCGTTGCTGGACGGTGACTGGCGCGTCGATGGTGAAGGTCGACTGAGCATTCAAATCAACGATGCCTATCTTGGCCAGCAATCCATTCAGTTAAGCCAAACCGTTGATGTACAACCCAACCGGCTTTATTCGACAAACAGCTTGGCTCAACCGAGCGAATCCATTCGAAAATATGATTCAACACTCGAACTTGTCCCAAATGCTGACAACCTCGCCGTCATCGAAAACTCACTCAGCGTCACCGTGCGTACGACTGCGAGCCTGTTGACTCGAGGCTTCGTGCGAAAAGAAATCGAAGCGACCGCCGCCAGGTCGCTTGAGCAGCAGGAAACCGCGATCCGTGAACTGGTGGAAGAGCAACGAAACAAACTGATCATCATGCCCGATCTCGGTGGCGATTGATTTTTCAGCTGCGTTGTTCTTGTTTCTGCTCGGACAACAGAGGAGCCTCACGCAAGGCCGTCTGAACGGCGTCTAATTGACCGTGAATTCTGGCTCGAGTTTCTTCGTCCAACTGCTGATCGCCAAAACGAATCGCGTTGTAATGCTCGGTTAAAGCGATCACGATTCTGCCAATGTTCTGCCCTTGCCGATGCTCGGAAACGGCATCGGCCACCTCAAACGCAAAACTCCGTTGTGTCTGCCGCTCTTTCTTTTGCAACCCTTGTTCGGAAAGTAGTTGCGTCAACTGTCGATAGAACTGAGTGGACTGCGAGCCTGCAGAAACGTTACGCACCCACTCCCCCAATGCGGGAGCGATTGCGCTGATGGCATCAGCAAACAGCATGACCAACCCTTTCTTCTGGTTACTGGCTCGCACTCGTTTGCCGATCGCCTGCCATGCCGATTTCAGAACAAACCGCAGGAGAACCAACCCGGCGATCGCAAAAACAGCCATCCATCGCACCCAAGGGTCACCGGCCATCCGTTTCCATTGAGTCAAATTTCGGTCCATTTCGATCACGTCGAAGTTCGACATGAATTTGATCAGCGAGTCTGGCACCGAAGTAGACGAGTCGGCCACGTCCGTTCCTTCCATCCCAAGGACATAGTCCTGCCAATAGGATCGAGCCATCTCGATCGCGCTTCCTCGGCCCGAAACCTCCGGAGCCTCGATGCCCACAGGTGTGGGGTCAAGAATTTTCCAGGCTCCGCCGGGTCCCGCCGAACCTTCGAAATTCATCTGCGGAGTGCAATCTTCCGGACGAAGGTAAACTTCGACCCATGCGTGCGCGTCCGTTCCGCGGACGAAGTAACTTTCCGTTAATGTGTTGTACTCGCTACCGTGAAACC
This sequence comes from uncultured Pirellulaceae bacterium, assembly GCA_964468915.1. GTDB lineage: Bacteria > Planctomycetota > Planctomycetia > Pirellulales > Pirellulaceae > Mariniblastus. The sequence continues at coordinate 23,092 of CAYXWX010000062.1, read as the reverse complement.
CAACGATCAAACGGGCAGGAATGCCTTGCGATCGCAGCATCAGCGTCAACGCGGCGGCGTACAGTTCACAATGACCTTTCCGGTGGTTGCTGAAAAAATCTTCGATCGGATCGATTCGCTTGTCCATCGTGACTTTGGTGAAATCAAGCGTATAAAAGAACCGCCCTTTCTGCTGAAAGAAACTGGTCATTTTCTGAGCCAACGCAAGCCGACTGCTGCCTTTCGATTCAGCAGCGATTCGATCAGCGGTTGTGACGACGCCCGGATAACGATCCCGATCCATCTTGACCAGCCACGATTGATATTCGGGATCTCTGGACAATGGCTGTTGGGTGTAATCTTTCGTGTTCGAAACGAACGGCCAGGACATCAAAAACCTTCCTCGATGATCCAGCAATGTGCCCGTTTCATATTTGTAGGGTGCGACGCTGATCTCCTGTTTTTCTCGGCACCGCGTGTAGGCGGAAATCTCGTGGCAAAACTCAAGCTCATCGGGAGTTTCTCTGGGAATTCGAAACACCGGCATGACTCCGTATACCAGCGGGTCGGTTGTTTTTTCAAGCGTGATGATCTGCCGAATCTGGCGACCCCTTCCTTTGTATCGAGGCAGCGACTGGTACACCTCGTCATAGACTCGATCGTACGGTGCCGTAAACGAAGTGTGCCCGTTCTTGATCGCAATCTTCGAAAACGCAACGGCTCGAAAATACGGTGTTCCCATATCCTTGAGTGGTTTCCGTGTCCCGGCTTCCTCAAAAGATGCTCGGAACACGATGTCTTTTGACAACCGGACTTTTCCTCGCTGTTCCAGGTCAACAGCGGTCATCATCCCTGCCGTCGCGACCTCGTGCACGGCTGGACCGTACCACGGGCTGACATGGCGAGGAAGCACGCAGAATGCAAGCGTGGCGAAGGCAGCCGAAACAATCAACCATAACCCGAATTGAAAAAATCTCTTGTCAAACACCGTCACCTCAAGCGGCATCGACTCTTGAACCACGATGGGTTGACGTGATGCTTGAGGAACGAGTTCTGTCCCTTCTGGATCGACGGAACCTTGATCACCAAGCCTGTTGTTCGCTCGAATCACTCGATTTCGATGGCAGTAGATCGTCTGCAACACCATCGCGACCCCCGCCACCACAAAATAGAGCGGGAAAAGAACGCCTGCGTCAAAGTCCAGCGAAAAAATTGCGGCAATTGAAACTTGCAGAATGCTCAACGTCAAAATCTGCCAGACCAACCGTGGCGATTTCGGTTGAAACATCAAAATGGTTTGCAGATACACAAGCAACTGGGCAACCGCTTCAAGCTTTTGCGTCTGATCTCCTTCACTGAAGTCACGAAAAACCAGATACAGAACTGCCAACGAAGCGAAGTTGGCTAACCAACCATCGAGTGAGAAAATCTTCAGTCGATCGGTGATGATGAATCCGGCGATCGCGCCGAACACTCCCACAACGCCAAGCGAAAAATTGCTGTTACTGAAACTGACCAGCACACAGCTGACAATTGCCAGCAGCAGAAGCACAATTTCGATTTTCTTCTTGATCGCTTCCATACTCAATCCACCATCCCGGAAGCCTCGGAAGCCATCGCATTTGAAGGACTCTGCAGATTATCCACGACAACTGGCTGTCGTTGTTCGCAGGAAAATAAATCCTGAAACGTTTCACTGTCCACTGTTAACCAGTTAACGGCCGATTTAATCCGTTGCAGTCTTCTTGCGACGATGTCATGACTCACTTCTTTGACGCGTTGATTCAACCCGTGGTTGGTAGTCGCCAGCATCATCAGATCTGGTTCAGGCCGAGTGCTGACGACAATGATTGGTGTCCCGGGCGACACAACATTCGCTGAATCCAGCAACGTTTCGATCGTCGGCGGGCGCGAGGAAGGTTGAGCGACTGACAACGCTTGCATCGTGGATGCGAGAAAGTCCGCCTGGCGACCAGGAAAAAAGTGCTTTTTCTGCCCGCATATCCCAAGAGTGATTCTGCCTCGCACATCAATCTTGGCACGCGACAGCACGGTCGTTGCAAATGATAAAGCGATTTCGGCGTCATGTAAAAACTTTGCAATCTCCTTTTCGTCATGAACACGATCAACGGAAGGACAATACAGATCCAGGACAATCGCGACATCCTGATCGTCGTTCTGATCAAACTGCCGGACGATTGGTAAACCGTATCGCGCCGTGGTACGCCAATGAATGTGCTTTCTGCTGTCTCCTGAACGCCATTGGCGTAAGGCGTAGAAATCTTCCTGATCCATCCCGCGACGCCGCATGCCCGTTCCGTTGCCCGGACTCATCGATTTCAACCGCCGAGCCCAACCTTCGTTCAATGTCCCCAACGCAGGAGCAACGTAGCAACGGCTGACTCGTTTCAGATGCAATCGACATGCGTGCAGACCGAGCGTTGATGTGGACGAAAGCCGAGCTGGACCGATATCGTACCTGCCTCGAACGGGAAAATTGACTTGCCACGCACCGGTTCGACTTTGTCCGGCTTCCACTCGATCGATTGCCATGAGCACACCGTCGTCACCACGCCATTGGTCGGTATCAGAAACCCAGCTCCAGAATCGAACCAGATTCCGCCATAAAAACGGAAGGAGTTCTTCGTTGGCTCGAATCGTGGATGGACCGGAAGGCGGAACGCGTTGCGTTGCCGAGACAGGAAGATCGGTGGAATCGTCTCGGACGATGCGGTCAGCTACCAGTATGTTCCATGCAGTCGCTTGATCGGATTCGTTGTCGACGGTCCAGGTCATCTTCACCGGTGTCCCCGCATGAATCCGTTGCGGCACAATCCGAGACGCCTTTAACTTCCGAAGCAACTGATTGCTTGTACGCCACTGCAGGATCAACGGGGCGTACATCAACCCTGCCATCAACACCAGCAGATTCACGTTGCGAAGAATGGAAGCGATGGTGATGAACGCAAGGAACACCAGGTAAACCCAGCCCTCGAACGTAAGCTGACTCTCCCCTGTTCGTCGACGTTTCCAAAATGAGTTCATGACGTTATCTGTCAATTCAGATTCAGCCGAATCGGGGTTCGGTCCTCGGGAGCATCTTCTCAAGCGGGCGGCGGGACACTCTCGGCAAGCGCACGAATGATGGCTTCAACATCTTTTCGGTGGCCTCCGGCCGAAACTGACTGCATGGAAACGCGATGGCTGAGGACCGGAACCGCCAGATCCTTCACGTCATCAGGAATCAAGTAGCTTCGACCATCCAGAAACGCGAGCGCCTGAGCGGCCCGGTACCACGCGAGCGCACCGCGCGTACTGACGCCAACGGTCAAATCCTGTGATTCGCGAGTCGCGTGAACGATTTCCAGCAAATATTCGCTGATCGTCGGATCAACATTGACCTCGCGAACCGCCTGCTGAATCTGCCGCACATGATTCCAATCGAACACGGGGCTCAACTGGTCAACCGGCTGTCCCTGGCGGTGGCTGGCCAGAATCTCAGACTCAAACTCACGGTCTGGATAGCCCATCGAAATCCTCAACAAAAATCGATCCAGCTGACTTTCCGGCAGCGCGTAGGTCCCCTCGGACTCGAACGGATTTTGCGTGGCAATCACCATGAATGGCTGTGGCAGCTGATACGTCTCTCCATCAATGCTGACCTGCGAATCGCTCATCGCTTCCAGCAACGCACTTTGAGTTCTTGATGGAGCGCGATTAATTTCATCAGCCAGCACAAAGTTGCTGAAGATCGGGCCACGATTGAAGACAAATTCCGACTTCTGCGAATTGAAGATCGAACCACCCAAGACATCGCCAGGCAAAAGATCGGGAGTGAATTGAATTCGGCAAAAATCGACGTCAAGGCTGCGAGCGATCGCCTTACCCATCAGTGTCTTGCCAACACCCGGTACGTCCTCAAGCAATACGTGCTCGCCTGCGTACAGAGCAACCAGACACAGACGGGCAACGTCCTGCTTGCCCAACACAACACCTGCGACATGACTGAGAAGCTGCTTCGCCTCCGTTTGCAGTTGCCGAATTCTTTCCGAGGAAAGCTCCGGCTGAACATTCATGACTTCGGGTTTCTTGTTCAATACGACTTTCCGCTGTGAATCCAGTTGCCGAGTACGTTTATTGTAGCAACCTGGCACCACTGGCGGCAACGAATACAGGGTTGGCTCAGGAGTAAACGATCGAAAAACCGGCTGCTGATTTTCGGTTCCCCCGCTCGAATACTTCGTTATGGAAACAGGACGTATCTTGTTAAATCATCTTTTGCCGCAGAGCCGGTCCTTGTTTCGTGTCAATAAAAATGACGGACTGCAATGACAGTTCAAGATTTTGCGTGGTTGCGTAAATGTTCATAGCGTCTTGCCGCCAACCAGCGAAACGCCCTTCATTAGAGGTCTTCAAGATTCCGGCCCGGCGGATCGAACAGATTCCGGACTTTGTCATACATCCAGAATTGCAGAAAAATCAAGAAGAATGGCAGGATGAACTGAGTCGCTTGAAAAATTCGATCATCGACGCCAGACAGATTGCTGGCGAAAAACGAGCGGACAAACATGATGTTGCAAACCAGCATGAAGATCAGGATCAAACCTGTCTTGGCGACAAACCAGCAACCCGACGGAGTCCGTTTTCGATTCATTTGCTGCCGACAATCAATTCGTCAACTCAGGATCACGGCAAAGACAGTGTCGCCTATTTCTTAGCCGACTTCTTTTTCTTACTCTTGGCCGACTTTTTCTGTTTCGCTTTTTGTTTTTTCAATCGAGCATTCGCTTTTTCCTGCTCCATCTTTTTCTTTGCCTTCGCTTCTGCTTCAGGACTTGCGTAGGCCGTCTTACGAGGCCTTGGAATACAAACGGCCAGCAGGCCCAGTACCACCATCGCAGCAACCAACGCGTATCCGACTTTGAACTGAGTCTGAACGTAGGCAAAGATCAAAAAAACTTCCACGAATCGATTCTCGAAAAACGGCCCGGCAAATGAATCACAAACGATAAGGTACTGACATGATTATACCTGACGATTGCCGGGAATACCTGTAGTCGATGCGTTTTCTTCAGGTTTCACACTGCGATCGCCTGTCACTTCAAGCCAGCCTTTAACATTTCAGCCAACTCGGACGCGTCGTTGTCCAGCGGAACCGTCTTCTGGCTGCCATCGGCTAACCACTTCACCTGAACCTGATTGGATTCCATTTCGTCAGCACCTGCGATCACGACCGCTCGGAATCCACGCCGGTCAGCATATTTGAATTGCTGATTCAACTTTTTAGCGTCGGGGAACACTTCGACTTTTAGTCCAGCAGCCCGAAGCGAACGGGCAAGCGAAATGTACTTATTCAAATAATTGGCATCGAACTGGACGATCATCACATCCGCTGGCGTCCTGGTTGTCGGAATCATTTCCAACGTTTGCATCGCAGCCAGAAGTCGATCAAGCCCCAAAGAAGCACCGATCCCAGGCAACTGCTGCTTGGTATACAGCTGAGCAAGATTGTCATAACGCCCGCCGGAACAGACGCTGCCAATCGACGGCAAGTCATCAAGAAACGTTTCGTAAATTGTGCCGGTGTAATAATCGAGTCCTCGCGCAATCGAGACGTCGATCTGCAGGTTTTGATTTGCGATTCCGATCACATCGGCAGCGGCAGAGATATCTCGAAGCTGCTGAAGCCCCTCTTCGGCGACCTCGCTTCCCGCACACACGGGAGCCAACTGAGACAAGACTGAGTCACGGTCGCCATTTATTTCTGCCAGCTGCAGAATCTGGTCGATCTGGTCGGCCGTTGCGCCCGTCGCCTGCGTCATTTCAGCGTGAACTTTCTCACGGCCAATCTTGGGCAATTTGTCCAACGCTCTGAGAACCACAACGCTGTGCTCGGCCAACCCCGATTTATCCAACAGACCATTCAACACTTTGCGGTTGTTGACGCGGATCGAGAAATTATCGAAGCCGATCGCTTTCATCAAATCAAAAATGACGAAACCCGTTTCAATGTCACTGGCAATGGAAGTTGTGCCAATCGTGTCAAAATCGCATTGAGCAAACTCGCGATAACGACCCGCCTGGGGACGTTCACCTCGCCAGACCGTCGCGATGTGATAACGCTTGAACGGCATCCCAAGTTCGTTGGCGTGCTGAGCAACAAATCGAGCCAGCGGGACCGTCAGGTCAAAGCGCATTCCAACATCGCGACCGCCGTTGTCCTCAAAGCGGTACATCTGCCGATCGGTCTCGTCACTTCCTTTGCCACAAAGGATATCCGCATGTTCCAGCGTCGGCGTGTCAATCGGCGAAAATCCGTACGACCGGTAGACCTCTCGCGCCGTCTCCATCAACTGCTCACGAGGAATCATGGCCGCGGGCAAAAAGTCACGAAATCCGCTTAAGGTTCGCGGTTTGATCAATGGCTCAGGCATGGGGAGAAGTATTTTCTTTGAAAGCGGCAACGAAGGACCGTGATTCGTCGTTTACGAACGCACGATGGTTCTCGCTGATCTGGACGGCTATGACTCAATTCAAAACTGGCAGGCTGGGGCGAGGCGAACGGAACGTTTCAGGAGTGTGAAATCTTGCGTTGGTGTATTCGGCAATTTGCTCAGGCGTTTCGAAATAATGATCGTACGTGTAGTCGTCATCGTACTCGCAATTGTCGGTCGTATAATCACGACAGATTTGTGGACGCGTTTCATAAATTCCGCAGCGGTTATCTTCCTGCAAATGGCGACAAATCGTGTGCACCAGCAGGTACCACGTTTCATCTTCAATAAACACCGTTGCCTGTTCGTGAAGCAGATACCATCGGATATATTCGAGGTCCGCGAAAGTTCTGGGCGCGTCGATTGGCAAGGCAAAATATCGGCAGCATTTGGCGGTACAATGTTCACACAAATTCTCGCCAGCAGGCAGATCTTCGCGTTTCATCCGGGTTTGTGGAGGTCGGTTCATTTTCTTTAGAAAAGCGCTCAGGCACTCGCAAATAACAAGATGTCAGTCTACCACAGCAACCCAGTTCATTACATCGTACAATGCTCATTCTGGACGCGTTGAAAGCGTTCCGACCACTCGACTTCAATCCTGATCCACGGATTCGATCAATTGATTCCCTATCTGTTGCCATGTTTGTACCTGCTGGTTCCACTGGTCGCGTGCGCGGTGGCAATTCACTGGTTTGAGCGGATCACTCAGCGCCGGTTGTCGACGCGATTCGGCTGGAGCAGCGTCCTGTGGACCGGATGGCTGGGTACACCAATTCACGAAACCAGCCACTTGCTGATGTGCCCGGTGTTTCGCCATCGAGTTGACGAAGTTGCGTTCTTCGAGCCCGACCGAAAGTCTGGACGACTGGGATACGTACGGCATTCGTTTCGTGAAGGGAACTGGTTTGAAGAGATGGGGAACCTGTTCATCGGAACCGCACCGCTGATGGGTGGCTCGATTGTGTTACTGGCGTTGCTGTATGTTTTTTACCCTGATGCGGCAACCGCAGCGTGGGAGGCAAGTGCGAATTCGGTTTCTTCTAGTTCGCAGGGGTTACCCCATGAAACGGAAATGGAAGCCGGGACTTCTGTCTGGCAACGAATGTGGGATCAAACGGGTTCCATGGCAACTCAGTTATTGACCGACGCGAACTGGACGAAACCTCGATGGTGGATTTTTTTGTATCTTGTGCTTTGCGTCGGCAGCCACATGGCTCCCAGTCAGAGTGACTACCGAGGCTCGCTGAAGGGAAGCTTGATCGCCGTCGCCGTTTCTCTGGCATTGCTTGCTTTACTTTCTCTCTTTCAAGTTGATGCAAAATCTTTTTCAGAAGCAGTCTCTGCTGTCGGAGCGCCGTTGTTGACCGTGTTGGCGCTTGCAACCGTGCTCTGCGGGCTGGCTACGCTGGTCGTTGTCATTCTGACCAGCGTTTTGCCGGTCAGGCCTGCTTCGCTGCATTGACGGGCGACCAATCGGACCGGCACAACCCGTCAAATCGACACGTTCGTCACTGAAGCTTGTCAACGGCAGATCATGACGCTCGCCACGCGATCGCCTTGCTTCCAAATATGCTTCCCATCGAACGATCGACACAATCGTTGCGACATACACTCGTTTTCCGTCGACTTCCGAAGTTCGGTTTTTGCAGCTTTCGCAGCCTGGCAGGGTCGTCGGCAAAGTGCGACTCAATCGCAAGCATCTGACGTGCAAGCGTCCCAAAGTCGATACAAGCCTGTGTAGGAAGTGTCGATGGATCGAAGCTCGCCAGAGCAATGACACTCGCGGTCGGAGACTGCCAATCCGAGAACCTGATCATTCACTAAGTGGTAACTTCATGGCAAACAAGACGATTCGCGTAGTGACAAGAGCATCGGACGGAACCATGCGTACGAAGGACTTCGATTCGTTCGACGGCATTTCACAGCTGCACGAACAAGTCGGCATCGACGACTGCAGCACGGACTTATCACTGCGAGGCATGCCGATCTTCAAAGGTCTGGTTGGTCCAATGTCAGAAAGCAAAACGGTTGTTCGCTACGAATCCCCCGACGTTTTCGAAGCCCTCACGAAGGAGTGGAGCAAGCAGAAAGTTCGCCGCCGACGTCGTCGCAAAACGGACGAAGCAACGACCGAGGACCAGCAGCCTGCGAAGCCATCGATTCCAGTTCCCAATTTCGTGGTTCACGCAAACACTCCTCGAACAGGAACCCCATCTGCGTTTTAGGCATACCTCCTGAAACTATTGACCATAACCCTGCTGGTTCTGCCTTCGCGAAGAGCAGAAGTAACCCGGCGCGTCCCACAACAGGACGTTAAACATTCGGTTTTTCCACAAGTGGAACGACCACAAAACCGCACGAGTTGATGATTTCAACATCATCAATTTCGTGCGGTTTTTTATTGCGCAATCGGCTGTCTTTTCACAACAATCTGTTGTGTCAAACGTTGCCGGTTTTTTCTGTTTTGATTTTTGCGAACCGTTTTTATCTCGCTTTCGTAATACCGGCGGCAGGGATGCAACGAGCAACTCTTTTCCGGCCAGGTTTCGCCGATCGTTGTGATCGGAAGGCGAGTCGGTATCTCCATGGGTTGTGCGGATCACGCGGGCGAAAACCGTTTTGTTTTTTTTGACCGCAGCAAAACCATGATCTATTTTTTACCGGTCTGCATGTAAAAAATTCGCGCGGCTTATTGCCTTGCGATCACAGACTGGTTCCTGATCTGACTGAATCACGTTGCGCTGCCTCGCTCCAAATCTTCTGTGGTCGTGCTGCCGAGATTCAGTCCTCCCCATAGGATGGCAGCTTTATGGAAATGCAAACACGGATGAGCCGACCCAACTCTCCTCAATCTTGCCGCAAGACACTTCAAAATTTTGTGACTCGCTGGCTCACGACTTTGATGTTAATTTTAGTGGCAGTCCTTGTCAGCGTGGCATTGCACCCTCGCGACGCGGCCGCAGCAGATGCGAGTGTTGGATCCGTCGACGCCCAGCAAGTCATTCGGGAAGGCCTCGCGTTCGAAAAGGAACGTCGCTGGGGAGACGCACTGAGCCTGTATCAGAAAGGGCTTCGTGAACATCCGGAGAACGCTCGCCTGAAACAGCGTCGAGCAATCGCTCGCATCCATTTCGATATGGATCGCCGATACTCGGACACCAGTTTCATTCGGACGATTCAAGAGACCGATGGCAATACCGCGTTGAACGTGTACGCCGAAGTGCTGCTGAAGATTCAGTCCTACTATGTTGACGAACCTGACTGGGCAGAGCTTGCCAGCTACGGCCTGACGTCCGTGGAAGTCGGCATGATGTCGCCCGAATTCAGAAAGGTCAACCTTCCCGGAGTCAACACGGAACAAGTCCGCGCTGCCATCATCAAGGTTCGCAAGCAACTGGAATCAACTACGGTCGACAGTCGGCATGACGCATACCTTGTCGCGACGACGACCGCACAGGCGTTGAAACAGAGTCTGAACCTGAGCACACAGGGCACAGTCTATGAGTTCGTATGCGGTGCGATTTCGGCGTTGGACCCTTATTCCGCGTTCATGTCCAGCAACCAGTACAGTGAAACCATGTCACAGATCGAAGGCAACTTCGTTGGCCTGGGAGTCGAGCTGCGTACTCATGCAGATCACCTCGAGATCGTTTCTGTCATTCCTGGTGGTTCAGCCAGCGTCGGCGGAATTGTCGCCGGAGACCGAATCACATCCGTCGACCGTCAGTCCGTTGCCGAAATCGGTAGCGAAAGAGCAGCCGACTTGATGCGAGGCGTCGAGGGCTCGTTCGTTCAGCTGGTGGTGGATCGTGGCCAGGGACTTCAAGCGGTGACGCTCGAGCGACGTCGTGTCGAAATCCCAAGCGTGGATCAGGTCAGCATTGTCGATGCTGAATCTGGTGTTGGTTACATCCGACTCACGAATTTCCAAAAGACGACCTCGCGTGATTTTGACGCAGCCATGTGGAAACTTCATCGTCAGGGAATGCGATCGTTGATTGTTGATGTTCGCGGCAACCCGGGCGGTCTGCTGTCCGCTTCGGTAGAAGTCGCCGATCGATTCGTTGGCAATGGCGTGATTGTGTCGACCAAAGGACGCAACCCGATGGAAGACTATACGCATCGAGCAAACGTCTCCAGCACGTGGCGAGTGCCATTGGTAGTTCTGGTCGATGAGAATTCAGCAAGTGCCAGCGAGATTTTTGCTGCGGCCATTCGTGACCATCACCGCGGTACGATCGTCGGTCACCGTAGCTACGGCAAGGGAAGCGTGCAGGGAATTTTTCCGCTGAACGTTTCTGGCGGAGGCGTTCGTCTGACGACAGCTCGATTCTACTCGCCAACCGGCAAAGCGATCAGTCAGGTCGGCGTGAAGGCTGACGTGCTGGTTCATCAAACCGCTCATGCTGGTTCGAGTAACCTTGCCAGCGAAAACAGCGACGCCGGAATGCGAGTCGGAATCAAAACGGCTCGAGTCGCAGCCGAGAAGCGAGCCGCTGCCCAACGCCAGACGGCCTCCTCCAAACCGCAACCATCGTTCGAGCGACCTGCAATCGCAGGACGTTGACTCTCGAACTGAAATTGACACCGACCCAAAGCCGACCTCATGTCGGCTTTTTTCGTGCTTAGTGCCTATCCCAGTACTGCATAAACAATCATAACCCAAAGCGTCAGCGAGGGAATTTTCAGTGGTTGGTCCCTCGCTGACGCGTCGGGTTTTGATGTTGTGAGATAGGCTCTTATCCTACCCGTGGACTGCCGATTGTTTGACGACTACTTGAAAATTCAGGGGTGAAAGCGAAACAGTTCACACGCTACCGCAGCCTGTTTTTGCCAACGAATCAGCAAAACCGCTTGGGGCATTGCGTGGTGGGCTGATCAAGTCCAGATTTCGGTAATCAACATCTCAATGCTTCGGTCGTCATTATTCGGCAACCCGCGGAAATTCGGGAAATCTGTGTTGAACGTTGCCCGGCAGGCTCGGTTCCTTTGCCGAAGGCTTCCCGTCCGAGGCCTGATCACAGCCTGGATTATTTTCTTAGAGGTAGTTCGATGATTGCTCGAAACTCAGATCGCAACCGCACAGCCGCCAGTTACCAGTCGCTCGAAGATCGCCGACTACTGGCGGGAAACGTGATCGTCTTTGAAAACCTCCACCTCTACATTCGCGGTGACTCGGCTGACAACCAGATCGAACTGGTTGCCGAAGGCGATCAACTGCGAATCAACGGACTCGATGGAACGACCATCAACTTTCAAGACAGCTATACCATCAAAGGCGGCACCGTTACCGATTCGGGGATTGCTTTTGCCGGAGGCCTGCGAGCCAATCTTGGTCGAGGAAACGACACCCTTGAAGTCAGGGACGCTCAGTTTGAAGATTTCTCCATCGTCTATGGCGGAGAGGGGGATGACCAGATCGATCTGATCGACAGCCACTTCTCGGATCAGGCGTTGGTTCAGACCTATTACGGTGACGACTCGATTACCACCGATGGCAGCCAGTTCGATGATATCTTCTGGGCCCTGACCCTGGACGGCGAAGATACCGTGACCATGTTGAATACAAAACTCAACGGAGGATCAATCGTTGCCACAGGTGACCACGATGACTCCATTCATTCTGACGGCAGCCACTACCTTGGTGACCTCAATCTCATTCTCCCGCTTGATGGAGACGACACAGTGCAACTGGACAACCCGGTTGTGGGTGAACTTCAGCTGGGCGTGTACCTGGGGAATGGTGATGACACGATCCTGGGCGATATGAGCGACGCCACAATCGATGGAACAATTCAAATTGGTGGCCAAGCGGGCACCGACTACGCATGGGACATGAACATGCCTGGCGATTCGAACGTTTCAATGTTTGTCGAATACAACCTGGGTTACGATAGTGGAACCGGCGGTGTCAGTGGCGTGACCGGCGCATTTAGCATGTCCTATTTCAATTCGCAGACAGACAACTATCGCCTTGCTGATGATATTCGAGTCGAGAGCACTGAAACTTTCAATCGAATTTCGTGGTCTGGAACGTACAGTGGCACCAAGACGGGTGAGGGCCCGTTTGAGCAAGATGACTTCACGATTGAAATTTTTGAAGGAAACTCGATTGTTCCAACCGGAACCCCGATTGCTTCATTCAACGTTGGGAACAATGTCGATCGCAAGTTGACCGACAAGGAGATACCGCTTACGCGTGGTAGAACCTACCCGATTTTCTCTTACTCGGCCGACATTGATTTAACCCTGGAGTCCGGAAAGACGTATTGGATTTCGATCTGGTCAGCAACTGAAGACGAAGTGCCCGAGGGAGTTCTTGGGAGCCGATATAGTAACTTCCAGTGGGCCGGCGGCGGCGGAGCGACTGACAGTAATTTCGTGTACACGTTCGGTCAGCAGGGATTTCCGAACCCCGGATGGTTTAATGACTTCGGCCCCGGAACTTTCGCCTATGACTTCCAGCTCTGGGTTTGAGGAAGTGACCGGTTTCTCTGACCCCCGTAACAGCCTTTCACGCATCCGGGCGGAATGAATCGCTCAGCGCGACTTCTCAGGGGCATCTTGTCTTTCTGAACGAAGGTTTCCTACAGGAAAACTGCTGCATGCCTCGCGTGGACATATAATCGGAAGTCGTTAACATCTGACGCAAGATTTTAACCGGCCTCCACACCGATCATGTGACTATGGAAGAATTCGCTTCGTTTGCTGCCGAACTCAGCCGCCCCGTTGAAACCAAGAATGTCGATTTCCAACGGATGGGGCGTCTGAAGCACATCATCAACGCGGGTCAATTGACTCCGGATCTCTTGCAGACGCTCTGCCGTACGGCCGACACAATTCGAAGGTTGGCCAAGCACCGAAACGGAAACGCTGCGTTGAGGAGTCTTCTTTCCGACAAACGGGCAATGCTGTATTTCACTCAGCCATCGACCCGAACATTTTTATCCTTCATGGCCGCCTGCCAGATTCTGGGGCTGACATGCAACGAGGTCCGCGACCCGAAAACGTCGTCCGAGGTCAAACGTGAATCGAAAACCGATTCGATTCGCATGTTCAGCAGCTACTTTGACATCATCATCATGCGCTCGCAGATCAAGGACTTTGCAGAGTGCTGTGCGTATCTGATGAACCATCTTGAGCAGCAGGAAAAGCGTTCGGTACCCGTCATCAATGCCGGCTCAGGCAGCGATGAGCACCCGACCCAGGCATTGCTGGACTACTACACGATCGATCGAACGTTCGATTTCGACGAACACACTCATGGCGTCGAGTCGCGTCTGCCGTCTTTGAAGACTGACTATCCGAATCTGGTCCCCGGCGTCGGACATAAAGCTTATGCATTTTGTGGCGATATCGGACGCGGGCGGACCGTCCGTTCACTCGCCCGTGTGTTGGCTCAGTTTCCGGGCGTCAGCTTGTATTTCGTTTCACCCGACCATCAAGACTTGAAGATGGACGACGATCTGCGAAAGAAACTTCAGGGCACAGGAGTCAACTTCCAGGAATTTAATTCGCTTGAGGCCGACGTGAACGGACGGCCGCTGATCGAGCAAGTCGATTGTCTCTACATGACCCGAATTCAACGCGAACATAACTCTCAATCCACCGAGTCGGAGTTGCAGCAACTGGACCTCGAGCCGTTTCGATTGACGTTCGATCGAGTCCAGCGGATGAAAACGTACGCTCCGATTCTGCACCCGTTTCCAAGGGACAGCGTCATTGGGGAAATTCCGGTCGAGGTCGACAGCGATCCAAGAGCCATGTACTTTCGCCAGGCCCGCAATGGCATGTGGATTCGCGCCGCGTTGTTGGTCCACCTGTTCGACGTGGCCGATCGCCTGCACGAAGCGGAATCAAAACTCCGTTGATTCTGACGATGCGGCATTTCGCTGCCCCCCGCTGCCCGAAGGCGATACCGTGCGCTATGGAAGGTCGTGAGTTTTGAGCCTCGGTTGGGCAGGGCAACAGCATTTGTGCTCGAAATCGCCGATCACTCTCGTTTCAGTGTTCATGGCAAGCAAGGTCGGATTAGGTAGTTTTGGGGCTCCTTTCGGGCCATGGCGATTGTTCCGCTTGTTCACGGCCAATTCCGGCTGTTACGGTTCCAGCGATTCATAAAGCGATCTCCGGGTACCGATGAAGATTAAACCCGTGTCCATTGGCACCGAAAAAACCGCCCCAGACGCTCGTTTCCCGCCACTCGCGGATCAACAGCACCACCGGATCGGTTTTGACAAGTTCGCGGAAACGGATCCCCGATAACCGGCCAGATTTCCATTAACCAAGTGGATTTGGAAAGCCTGCCAAGTATAATTCAATCGCTTGGAGATCGCGCAAGCTGCGTACTTGTTGCGTTTTAGCTATTTTGACATTCTGTATTCAGATAAAGACTTGCGGTGCCAGTCGGCCCGCATCATGCGTCGCTCGTTCGAGCGTCAAGTAAAATCGTATTGTTTGCCGGTCTTTGGACGGCTTTATTCGAGGTGCTGTGATGAAGTGGATGGGCCAAACGCTGACGCTGTTGATTCTGATCATGAGCATCTGCTTTTTCGTGATCGCAATCATGGTGGGTGCGACGCACCGAAACTGGAAAGATGCCGCCGAAAAGGCGAAGCAGGTCGCCGCATCAGCTCAAGCGAGGCTGGACGAAGCGAAAAGCCAAACGGGTGAAAAACAGAAACTGCTGGCCGCCGAGAAGTTTTCTCGCGCCATGCAAATCGCTCAACTGGAATCTCAGTTGAAACGAGCCACCGAAGAGTACCGAGCCAAAGAAGAGCAGCTGCGGAAGGAAACCGAATTGAGTCAGCAATTGGTTTCTCAATTGGAGCAGGCAGAGAAGCGACTTGCTCAACAGGATCAGGAAGTATCCACGCTCAAGCAAAGCAACTCAAAACTGGTGGACGAAATCGCAGACAAGTTCGCGATGGTTCAGAACCTTACCAACCAGCAGTTCGAATTGAGTAATCGCTTGGAGTCGGTCGAGCAGCTCAACGAAGACTTGAACGAAAACCTTGCCGTCAAAGAACGTGTCATGAATGCCAACGGCCTGACTGACACTGACTTCACCGACGACATCACACCTCCAATCGACGCATTCATCGTCAAGGTCAATGACCGAGGCGACGCGATCGGAATCAGCGCAGGGACTGACGATGGTTTGCGTGTCGGCCACGAATTCGACATCTATCGTGGTGATCGATATGTTGGCAAAGCTCGAATCACCCGTGTCGACCACGACGTGAGTGTCGGACGCACGATCAAGGATTTCATGAAAGACCGCGTGCGAGAGGGAGATCATGTCACAAGTAAGTTCTGATTTTGACGAACCGCTGCTTGACGATGCTGATCTGGTCGATGACGGCGGATTCGGTGACAGCGATTTCGGAGACAGCAGCTTCGGCGATGGCCTTGACGCTCAAGATTTGGGCGATGGAGAGGGCTGGGACGACTCGGACACACCAGCTGTGGCGACAAAACCGGCTCCGATCAAAAAGCAGGGTTTCAGCATCTACACCGTGATGTTGATCATGTCATTTGTGTTTTTGACGGTGGCGGCAATTTTGATTTTCATGGAACTTGGGCGACTGAAGTAATCGCTCATTCGACTTCGGACTTTCGGACATGGCAGATTCAGAATCGTTCTCTGACGACGACGATATCATCGACGACAGTTTCCCCGGCGCACCGTCGGAGGAATTGCTGGGCGATTCGGCGGGCTCGTTCGAGCAGTTGGACGACGTTGAAGGTCTTGATTCTGACACGCCCGATGCCGCCGTACCTCAGGAAGAACTGATCGCGAAGGCTCAGGCTGAGCAAGAACTGGCAGACGAGGAAGATTCGCTTGACGAGTCCGATTCAGAAACCGAAGAAGAGGCCGAAGCGAAATCCAAGAAGAAGAAGAAACGCAGTTTCGGCCTTGGAGCATTCGACACCAGCGAAATGACGGTCTTTGATGCCGCCCTTTTGATCTCGCTGATCTTTATTTCATTAGCAACGGTATTGCTTTTCCTTGAGCTTCGCCAGTTTGGCAACTTCCCGTTCAGTGGATTCCCATGGCGAACGCCCGGATTCTGATCCAACGGCGCGACTCAAGTCGAGAATCTTCGTTTCATTCAAAGATTCTTCCACCAAGACGATCGGGCTGGCAAAACGCCCCATCTGAAACGTGAAAAACCGCAGAGCGATGAATCGCATGCACCTTCATGCCCCCTTTGCCTGCGTGTCTCAATTGACGCGATTTCGTGGCAAAGGTTTCAAGCCGACCCCATCCGGGGTGGCTTGAGGTGACGCTCAACGGTCTCGGGGCTTCCACCCCGAGCTACCAACGCGAGCCCCATCCGGGGCCCATGGAAAGCCATTGCGGATCGGCCACCGTATTTCAAAAACCTCCGCAGCCGGCGCCCACACAGACACCTCAGTTAAAACCAACCCAGATGACGCCCAAGCGGGTACCTCAATTAATGCCGCCCCGCATTAGAGCGCGTTTCGTTTAAGTCTAGCGGCTTTTCGATACTTTTCGCTTGGTTTTTAAACGCCGCAGACGCTACAGTTAAGTGCAACATGCACTAGGAGACGACGCATGTAGCTCTGCTAAACCCGCCCCGGAATACGCCCACACCGGTACTTCTGCCAAACCCGCCCCCGGATGGGGCCGACGCCTGTACTTCAGCTGAAGCCGCCCCGAATGGGGCCGACGAAGGTAGCTCAGGGCGGCAGCCCTGAGAAAGGTCAAACGAAACGAATCACCCCGGATGGGGTCGACGCAAACGCCCGAGTCGGAACACGCAATGCCAACCAATCCCGTGAAGAGCCAAAATTGAAATATTCGGCATGAACGTTTTCTGGCTCGCAGAACTTCCTCGCTGCGAAATTCATTTCCGCCGCTTACCGTTTATGCTTACCCTTCTACGGCTTGCGGGCTTCACGAACAGCTTCAGGCCTTGTGACGCGAATCGCCTGAGATCCCATTGCAAACACGTCTGCCGACGCCACAACCGCGCGAACGTGACACCGGCCAGAGATGTTTTTCGGGACTTCGACAACGTGTTCGAACTGGCCTCTTTTTACCGGCACCAACATCTTCGCTACAGTGCGGTGCTGAGCGTTTTGATAAACGGCCTGGTATTCGCGTAACGCACTGTCGGATGATTCATAAGTCCGCCTTCGTTTCGGTCGCTTCAAAAATCGGTCTCGCTCGTAAACCAGCTCCAGTTGCAGCTCGCCATCGACCGGGGACTTGCCACGGATTTTCAACGTTGAGCCCGCTGTCATCTGTGTGGGAATATCAATATCCAGGCAGACCGGGCGATCCAGCTTCAGCAACGGATCACCCAGCAAATGGATCAACTTTGCGTGCTCCAAACGCTCAAGCGGAAGCAATTGAGGGAATGGACTCAGCGACTTGCCCATTTCTTCGATCAACCGACGGTAGCGATCTGACCCGACGTCGGCCGCTTCCTTGCAAGCCATTCGCCGCAAGGAAACTCGCGTTAACTGACCAAGCGTAGCCGCATCACCCTCGAAATACTCTTCCATCATTTCCAATGACAGCCGACTCATCGCGTACGGCATCGTCACTCGTGTTCCGCATACAACTGCGATCGGTCCTCCTGGCTGCATTAACATCCGTTCAGCCAGACCGTCTTGGCAGGCGTCCGTCGCTCCCGTGTAACAAGCCAGAAAGATTGCGATCGGGCTGCCTTTCTGACAAGACAACTGATGGACCCGACCGTTGTCCAGAATCGGATGTGATTGATCAGGCAAGTGAACATAGTCCAACTGACAGCGATTGCCGTGCCCGACGTACACCCAGAACTGACAACCGTCATTGAATCGCCCGATCGCCGTTTCGCTGAACCGTCTTGGGTCGGGACAATAAGGACTGGACCAGCTGCCGTAAGTCATCGAGGTCTGATACGCCGCGGGCACAAGATCCGTGATCATCTGCTTCGCCGTCTGCTCAACGACCGCATCAACCACTCGCCCCAGACCCCCAACGCCCGCAACCAGGTTAATCCTTCGCCGCCACAATGAATCGTGAAGGCTTTTATTCTCTTTGGATTCGTATGAGATGACTCGGTCAAGAAACTGAGCCAACTGGCTGGCCGAGTCCGCGGGAATTCGCCCGATGGTCAGTTCTGGAAGCCCGTCGAAATCGAGATCGGCATAGGAATTGTCTGTGGCAATCTCGGGATCCGATCCAAAGAATACGTTCACCTGAGCCGGAACATAATCTGTCGCAAGCAGTTGGTTGTATCGCGAGTACTGATCGGCCGAATCACCCACCAGAACCACGTGCTTTAAAGGATTCAAGGCCGCAACCATCTGGATCTGCCGCTTGATTCCTGCTGCAATCGGGGCAGGGGACTCGAGTCGAATTCGATATCCCTGACTACGACGATACGTCAGCCATCGAGACATCGCTGGCTGAAAATCGATTGGACACAGAACGAGCGTGTCGACCTGTTGAGATCGCAACGTTTTGGGCGGAACATCTGACGTCTGTGCGTCAGCGTCACAGACTGAGAAAACCAGTACCGTCATCGCCACGAAACAGAATTTCGCCCGAAGTTTCATCGCTCCTCCATGTTGATGATCGCTGAGCATCGTGACTGCCTTCCGAATTACTCGGATGGCTCCTGTGTTTCATTGTCTGATCCGGCACTCAACGAGGTTTCACTGCCTGGTTGAGTTTCAGACGCGTCTGACGAACTGCCATCTGTCGAATTGTCGGCCGAGATACTTCCATCGGCTGCTTGTTTTCCCGGCACGGCAGGTGGAACAACGCTACCGTTTGGGCCTGCTGCCTTGGTTCCAACCGCCGGAGCTGCCGCGGCAACCTGAGCCTTCTCGCTTGGCACCTGAACAACGATCAGGCTCGACCAGAAAACAGGATGTTTTGCTTCCGCCTTTTCAGTTCCTCGAGGCAACCGCAGTTTGGGCTCTGACGCTTCGCTGACCTCCTGTTGCCGACCGAACTTCTTCGCCTCCATCAACGCAGCACTCGCCGGCAATGACTTCCGCTGCCGCAGATAATCCCGACCGATCTTTAAATTGATGTCGCCGCCCGTATTCCAACGACTCACAACAATCTCATCCGCTCCGGACGCCATCAATCCACACGTTGTCAGGAATAAGTCACTACCTTCCATCTGATTCTTCAGTCCGATTCCTGCATCCGACTGGAAACCTGGCATCAGCACGGATTTCGGTCCTCGCCACGGATAAGCAACCCACGAATTTAATGACGGCTGCTGACCTTGAGCCATCCCGGGAGGAAGAGGTACGAAGCTGGGCGGACTGGAGCGATCAATGTTCAGTCCTCCCCAAACCAGCCACTGATCGACCAGACTGGAATAAAATCCTGACTCGACTGCCAGTTGTTTGACGCGTTTTAAATCAGGTTCTTGTTTCAAAAGTTCAGCAACCTCAGTCTCAACCGATTCTGTTTTTGCTCGACTCCACATTTTTCCTGACAATACAACCGACCGTTTTTTCGCATTGGCCGCAACGGCAGGACGCTGAACACCCAGGGCCGTGTAAAGCGTGGGAGAATAGCGCACCGCGATGCTGTCTGCCAACATCGGTGGATCCTTCTCCTGTATGCCGATCGGAAACAGTTCGACCGGCGTGTACCACAACCAGCCATCGGGAACGACGACCAGATCCGTTACATCAGTCCATTCCGTGAGCTTCACATCCGGCCAAATTGTATTCAACAAAGTTCGAGCCGGTTTCTGCCACTTTCCTTCGTTCAGTTTTTCCGGTTCAAGCGCGTTGTCGGCGACTTGCAACGATTTGACATAAGCGTTGACGATCGGTTTGAGTTTCCGCCGTGAGACCCTGCCCAGATACTGGACTCCCTGGTCGCTGACCATCATCGAGTGATACGCTTCACCGGTCGCGATTCCAACCATCGCACGCTGGCCCGGCCGAACCTTTTTCAACCATTTCTTGAGATCCGGTTGAGGAGGAAACTCCATCTGGACGGGCTCGCGTAACAGAGCGACCTTCGACAGATAGGCTTCCTGTTGCGTTGACACCTCCACCAGCTGCCGCAGAAGCCGCGACATCTTCCGCAGTTCGTCTGATTTCGGATCAGCAACGACAGGCAACAAAGCCAGATCGGCGTTTACCGTGTCTGATCGACGGACCAGATCCTGGTAGTCAGGATGCTGAACAAAAAACTGAGCTCGTCGAGCAAGCGTGTCTTTACCAACCGCCTGCGACGATCCATTGAGCATCCATCGGAACGACAACAGACGCCCTGCCAGCGGAAGATTGGCGTAAAATCGATAGCGTCTGAGCTGTTCTGACACGTCGATCGCACGAGTGTAATTCTTTCGCGAGACAGAAATCTCAAACCATCGTTCCAACGCATCCACCCGAGAGAACATTAACGCGGACATGGCCTCGAACGGATCAAGCAACCACTCTTCTTTCGTTGGGTCTTTCAACAGAATTTCAAACAATTGGTCCGATAAGGTTTCTCCGATCGCACCCGTTGTGGAGAGCGTATTCACCAACTGCATCCGAAAACGAGACAACGAGCCATTGCCTGACGGGTTCAACGCAGAAGCCAGTGACGTCTGTCCGGATTCAACCTCACCATTCAAAAAGTCTGCAGCGGCAGCCACGTACCGATAGCGACTGGCGATCACGGTTTTGGGAATCGATTCTCGTTTCACCGCTTTGGACGCGTCGCGCAAAACGCGAGCCGCATCCGAGCCATTCCCGGCTTCCACGAGGCACTCGGCCAGACGAACCTGCAACATCGCCTGCAACCGATTGGCTCGACGATTGGACCAGACGATTGCATTTTCAAGAGGAGCGAAAACACTGCGATCGTTCTTCAGATGAATCATCGTCGCCTTGCTGAGCGATTCCTCGATAATGTCATACTGGTCGAAAATCGCTGCCAGATAACTGGCCTCCAACGCCAGCTTCCCGGCAACATCGTCCGCACCGGTTACCAGGCCGATATCAGCCAACGTCAAATACGCCACGGGCCCCAGCGCGTGATCGTAGCCATCGGCAAACCGAACCGACTTTTTCAACCGTTTGGTCGCGTTGTCCCAATCCTCCCGCGATGCGGCCGCGATGCCTTTCAAGATTCCGTTGTACGCGCCAACGACCGATGACGTGTTCGTGATCGTGGTTCTCAAACCGTTGACCAACCGAGTCGTGAACGGATCGTACTTACAAGTTGGTCCTCGAATAATTCGACGTCGATGCATGGCCAATGCAGTGCAACGCATGATTTCTGTCACGTCGACCTGTCGAAGCTCAGCCGGGTTGTAAACGCCTCCCTCCTGAAAAGCTCTCAGTGCGTCGAATCGCCCGAACAGCATCGACATCTCGCTGGGCAGCCTCGCGATTTTCACCTGCCGTTGAGGTCGAAACCACGTCACGCGCGCTCGATTGATCTGCACGTTGTCCGGCTGAATCAATTGAGGCAACTGCAATCGATCCTGCCATTTCAGCTCGGTGTAATGCAGGTACAAATCCAGTGATCGTTCGTACAAGACCAATGCTTCGGTGTAGTTGCCAAGGTGATAGTGGCACTCGCCCATCATCGTCCAGGCACAAACAGAATCCAGAAACCGCTGGTCGCCAAACTTGTACGCCGTGGTCGCGCTGGAGGTAAACGTGCGCAACGCGGATCGATAGTCAGCACGATAGAAATCGCCAAAGCCCTGGTAATAAGAAAACGGCGGCAGCCGACCGCCAACCTGACCCTCCGCTGAGCTCGCCAACGACGCCAGAAGCAACACGAGGCAGGCGAAGATAGCCGAGCGGCTTGGTTTTTCAGTTCGATACATCAGGTCGCCGTTGGGTTAAGCTCGGATCGAATTAAGAACCCATCTCTAAAGCGAGCCGTTGGGACAGGTTCTTTGCGTGGTCAAACTGGGGCAATTCGCAAATCCGCGACGCAACGCGTCAGAATTTGACACGATAGCAGGACACTTCAATGATTGGAGCCTCAATCAAGCATCACCAATCAACAACCCAGACGCCCCCAAGTCTCCATTGTTTCAGTTTTCTGCGATCCTCCGCAGCTCAAAGTGCCTTCCTTGTTAAGAAATAACGACTGAGTCGATTTTTCGGGAATTGAGCCAAAGTATGACCGACCTTGGGACGATACCCTTTTTAACGGTTATCGTGAGGCACGATTTGCTGTGATGGCGTGCCATGAAACCGCAACTGGAGTGATTAAAACCATGTCTGAAAAAAACAAAAATCGTACTCTCCACATCGCCTTGGGCGTTGCCATGCTGCTTTCGACAGCCGTCACGACCGGGTGTCAGGTCAGCGTCGCCGGACAGACTTTGCCTAGTTCATTTTACCACCTGGACGATGTTCAGTATTTCCCGAAAGGGCCTGAATTCAAGCTCGCTCGTGAAGCCGCAGCGTTGAAGGAAGCTCGGGCTGAGGAAGCCGCCAATCGTCGCTAGACATTTCGGATCGTCAGATCCAACGCACAATCTACATCGCAGCAGCCCGTCGTGTTGAGTTCTCAGCAGGCGGGTTTTTCATGCGCGGCTTCCGCCGCGTGGTTTCAGGTTTCAGGTTTCAGGTTTCAGGTTTCAGGTTTCAGGTTTCAGGTTTCAGGTTTC
>CAYXWX010000061.1:0-27428 GCA_964468915.1 uncultured Pirellulaceae bacterium | reverse complement strand
GTCGGCGTCGGAGCCGGCGAAGAAGAAAGCGGCGGCGACTCAGACGAGTAAGCTTGTTGTCGCAAATGGGCAAATCATCAACGCCTCGGTCAGACTGCACTGACCGAGGCTTTTTTTTGTAAGCTTGGGGAAAAGGTTCGGTTTTGTTACGATGCCAAACACCCGACCTTTTCTGTTTTGAACACTCATTCCAACAAGTGACATACCGATGAACCAACTCGATCAGCTGAAGCAGTGGACCAAAGTCGTCGCGGATACCGGCGATTTCCAATCAATGGCGGAGTACACGCCTCAGGACGCCACGACGAACCCGTCGTTGATTCTTGCCGCGTCCAAAGACGAAAAGTACCGTCACCTGGTCGATCAGGCGGTGAAGGAAACAGCCGGTGGCTCCTTGAGCGGCGACGCACTGGTCGAGGCAACTATCGATAAGGTCCTGATCCTGTTCGGCAATGAAATTCTGAAAATCGTCCCGGGGCGAGTCTCGACCGAGGTCGACGCACGGCTTTCGTTTGATGTCGAAGGAACGATCGCGAAGGCGCGGGATCTGATTAAACTTTACGAAGAATCGGGAACCAGCCGCGAGCGAATCCTGATCAAGATCGCTTCGACATGGGAAGGAATCAAAGCGGCAGAAATCCTGCAAAAAGAAGGGATCAACTGCAACCTGACGCTGATGTTCTCGCTGGCGCAGGCCGTCGCTTGTGCTCAGGCCAACATCAAGTTGATCTCGCCATTCGTCGGACGCATTTACGACTGGTACAAGAAAGATACGGGGCAAGAGTATGCGGGTGCCGACGATCCGGGCGTCCAGTCGGTTACCGAGATCTTTCATTACTACAAAAAGTTCGGGCACGATACCGAAGTCATGGGTGCCAGCTTCCGCAACACGGGCCAAATCACCGAACTGGCTGGCAGTGACCTGCTGACCATCAGCCCGAATCTGCTGGAAGAGCTTCAAAACAGCGAGGAACCGATCTCGCAGAAGCTGGACGCCAGTCAGTCGGCATCGATGGACATTGAATCATTTGATTGCGACGAAAAAACGTTCCGCTGGATGATGAACGAAGACGCGATGGCCACTGAGAAAACGGCCGAAGGCATTCGAAAGTTTTCCGCCGACATCGTGAAACTGGAACAGTTGATTCAGGAATCCGTTGCCGTTGCATAGTGGCCGGCATTAACATTGATCACGATTCCACACGCAACTCGATGCAAAAATTCAGTTTCAGCTCACCGGAAACGACTCACAAACGCGACGTGGGTGACGAAATTTCCGGAGTGCTGACGTTCGTGAGCGTCATCTGGATCACCTTCTTTGCAGACTGGGTGCTACCACTTTCTGAATGGTTCGCGCTGATCCCTCGCGATGTTTTTCGATTGCCCGGGATCGTTGCCATGACGTTTCTGCACGGTGGATTCGGTCATCTGATTGCCAACACGGTTCCGTTGATTATTTTGTTGTCGCTGTTGGCGGGCTCACGAGCCAACTCATGGCAGACCGTTGGCATGATCGTGCTGACCGGAGGTTTGCTGCTGTGGCTTTTCGGTCGCAATGGCACGGACGCTCATGTGGTCAGCCACATTGGGGCGAGCCTGTTGGTGTTCGGTTTGATCACCTTCTTTCTGGCGGCGGCTTGGTTTGAGATGCGAGTTGTCTCGATCGTGATCGCAATTTTGGTTGGTGTGATTTATGGCTGGTCGCTGATCGGGGGCGTGCTGCCGACCCAACGTGGCGTCTCGTGGGATGGCCATCTCTGCGGAGCGATTGCAGGTGTCATCGTCGCGTTCGTGCAGTCTCGATTGAACGGACAGCTCAAAACCGTGACCGCTAGCACCTGATGGCGGGTGAAATCGTCAATCTCAGCCCAATCGCCAAAGTTGATCAAGATCGGCGGTTGACCGGTCGATGAAAGAGTTGAATCTGTCTGGGGGGACATCGTCACTCAAGGTACGCGCGAAAAGCGTGTTTGAACCGTGTCTTCTGTCAGCCCAATCCACGATCCATCTTATTCGCCACCCAGTGGATTCATGGGCGGGTTCGTGGACCAGGTTTCCGGCTGGGGCGAGCTGACCCTGAACGCGATCACGGCGATCGGCGATTTTACGCTGTTCATTATCAGAACGATGCGATGGCTGCTGACACGTTTACCGCGCAGCGAAACGGTCTGGCCAAATTTCTACGAAGTCGGTGTCAAAAGTCTGCCGGTGGTTGCGCTGACGGGAACGTTCATCGGCATGGTTCTGGCCGTACAGAGTTACTTTCAGTTCCGCCAACTTGGTCTTGAAACTCGGCTGGGCGGCGTGATCAACATGACGCTGGTTCGCGAATTAGGACCGGTGCTGGCTGCGACGATGTTGGCCGGTCGCGTCGGCAGCGCGATGGCGGCGGAGCTTGGCACAATGCGAGTCACCGAGCAGATCGATGCGTTATCCGCGATGGGAGCAAATCCAATTCACTACCTGGTCGTACCGCGATTTCTGGCATGCCTGTTCTTGATTCCCACGCTCACCGTGATGGCGGATTTCATGGGAGTCGCCGGTGGTCATTTCTACAGCGTCTACATTCTGGAAATTGACATTCACCACTACTGGTACAACAGCAAACAGTTCGTCGCACACTTCGATTTGTTCGTCGGCCTGTTCAAGAGTATCTTCTTCGGATCGGCCATCGCGATGGTCAGTTGTTACCAGGGGTTCAACTGCACCGCGGGAGCCGAAGGTGTCGGGCGAGCGTCGACGGCGGCGTTCGTTCACTCGTTTGTGATGATTCTGATCATTGACCTGTTTCTGGGAATCACGCTCGACTGGGTTTACTTTCTGCTTTACCCCGAAGGAGTCGGACTTTTGTAAGCCATGATCGAAGCACTGCTGGAACAACAAGAACCGTTGGTTGAAGTCCGCGATCTGCACGTGCAGTTTGGGGCTCAGAAAGTGCTGCGCGGAATCAATCTGACCATCCCGGCGGGCCAGACGCTCGTTCTGCTTGGCGAAAGTGGTTGTGGGAAAACGGTTCTGATGAAGTCGATCATCGGACTGGTGCAACCCACCAGCGGGAAAGTCACGTTCGACCATGAAAATCTGGCAACACTGACAGACCGCGAAATCAATTATCTGCGTTTACGATTTGGCTTCGTCTTTCAAAACGCGGCACTGTTTGACAGCATGACGGTTGGGCAGAACGTGGCCTTTCCGCTTCGTCAGCAGGGGCGTTTTTCAGACAATCAAGTTGTCGAAATGGTTTTGTCACGACTGTCGGAAGTCGGTTTACCCGATTCGGTCGTTCACAAAAAACCTGCGGAACTGTCCGGCGGCATGCGAAAGCGAGTCGGCCTGGCTCGAGCGTTGATCATGAACCCGGAAATGATTATGTACGACGAACCGACCACGGGACTCGATCCGATCATGAGCGATGTCATCAACGAGCTGATCATTCGGACTCGTCGACGCAATCCGGTCACCAGCATCGTGGTGACGCACGACATGAACACCGCCAAAAAAGTCGCCGATCGAGTCGTCATGCTGATGCCGCTGCCAAGGCTTGGGGCAGAAGAGCAACAGATCATCTTTGATGGAACTCCCGAAGAACTAACCAACTGCCGCGACCGACGCGTGCAACAGTTCATCAACGGCGAAGCGGGCGAACGACTCATGGAACTTCGAGCCACCGGAGTTTGACCACCATGAATGAACAAAGACTACAATTTCGCGTCGGCCTGTTCGTCATCCTTGGGATGCTGATTCTGGGCATTCTGATTTTCCTGTTCAGCGAAGGCTGGACGAATCAGTACACGCTATATATCAAACCTTCATCGGCACCCGGCGTGACTGTCGGCACGCCAATTCGCAAGAACGGAATTCTGATTGGCCGAGTCCAATCGGTGACCAACGAAGATGACTACGTGCTGCTTGAGCTGGGCATCAATGAGAACGAACGAATTTTCAGCAATGAGATCGTCTCGATCGGAACCGAATCATTTCTTGGTGACGCGGGGCTGGAGTTTCTTCCTCAACCGCGCAATCTTCGAGGCACCCTGGTCGGCAACAATGGGGTCATGGGCAAGGTCTCGATCAAACGCGATCCGATGGAGATCATTGATATTGCGTTGAATCTTGAGAAAGACGTTTCGGAAACTCTGGCCGCCGTACGGACCGCAGGAACCGCCGTCAATGAAGCAGGGCAGGGGATCCGAGACATCACCGACTATGTCAACAGCGCATTTAAAGATGACGACAGTGATTTTCGCCAGTTACTGATTGACTTTCGAGGTGTCAGCGTGAAAGCTCAGGCGGCTTTGGATAACTTCAATCGCATGTTTGAGAACATGAACACGATCGTTGGCGATCCGAAACTGAAAGACCAGATTCGAAATGTCATGAGCACTCTGCCGGACATTTTCCAGGAAGTCAAAGTCACGATCAGCGATACTCGCAAGACGATCAACAGTTTCCGATCGGTCAGCACAAAGGCAGGCAAGAACCTCGACAGCCTGCAAGGCTTCACTGATTCGCTCAACGACAATGGCCCCGAAATTCTCTCGCAGGTCAAATCCAGCATTGGCAACATCAACGGCTTGGTCAGTCGCATCAGTAAATTCACTCAGTCGTTGTCAAAGCTGCAGAACTCAGAAGGTACGATAGGCAAGCTGCTTAATGACACAGAATTGTACGACAGCGTTCTGCAAACTGCCGAAAACGTCCGCGAGCTGAGCGTTCGGCTCGATCCGATGGTCAGCGACTTGCGAATGTTTGCTGATGCGATTGCTCGTGACCCCGGTTCGCTGGGTGTCCGAGGTGCTTTGGATCGTCGGCCCGGCAAAACGGGCTACAAAGGAAGCATGATCCCTCGCGATAACGACTCTCCTCTGCGAAGATAGCATTCCTCGCGACAGGCCAATCGATTAGTGCATGTTGCACTTAACTGTAGCGTCTGCGGCGTTGAAAAACCGAGCGTAAAGTATCGAAAAGCCGCTAGACTTAAACGAAACGCGATCTAAAGGCCACTCTCTTCGGTAAACTGAACGCATGCCAATTCCCATCGTTCAATCAATCCAAACCGGAATGCCTCGCCAGTTAGGTGATTCCGGCAGCGAAGAACCCAGTCAACAGCCGTGGTTCAGCGGTTTCATGAAAAGCCCGATTGATGGACCGGTCGAGGTCACGCTGACGGGAATCAAGGGAGACGGACAAGCTGATTTGAAAAATCACGGCGGTCCCGATAAAGCAATTCTGTGCTACAACGCGGGGCACTTTCCGTTTTGGAAAAGCGAGTTCTCTCGCGACGAGGTAACGGGAGGAATGTTCGGTGAAAATCTCACGATGGATTGCTTGAGCGAAGATCAGGTTTGCATCGGAGACACATTCTTAATCGACCACGTCGTTGTGCAGGTTACTCAACCCAGACAACCGTGTTGGAAGCTGGGGCGACGGTGGAGCGAGCCACTCTTGCCCAAGCGAGTTGTTCAAACCGGTTTCTGCGGTTGGTACCTTCGAGTGCTCGAGCCCGGAACGATCGAGGCTGGGCAGGGCTTCAAACGGATTGAACAACCTAATCACGAGTGGACAGTGAAACGAGCTCATGAAACGATGTACCGAAAAGATGCCTCGGACGACGATCGCAAGGCGCTCGCCAATCTGTCGGAGCTTTCGGAAGCATGGCAGCACGAGTTGGACTCGAAACTGAATTCATGAAAAAACTTCTCGCCAGGTTGGCCGATCGCTTGGTCCTATGCCCGTCCACCAATCCAATCGATCCGGAGGACCGTCAGCGGATTCTGATCCCGTTTGATGGCGGGCATCTGGAAGCGTGGTCCAACGAGGTACATCAAGACGTTGAATCACCGAAAGTGATCGCATTGAAGTTTCCCGGCACCGGCGGTCGTGCCGAACGAGCGGGGCCGCATCCGTGCGAGCTATGGCCGAATATCGCCTCAAAAATCTGGACCATCAATCCCGCAGGCTACGGAGGCAGCGACGGCCACGCCTCATTGCAAACCATGGCTGCTCAATGCGATGCGGTTTTCAGCTTCGTCAAAGAACAACTGGCTGACCATCAGGTCCTGCTGATTGGAAACAGTCTCGGTTGCCTGTCCGCGTTATACCTTGCTTCTCGACACGAAGTCGCGGGGATCTTTGTGAGGAATCCACCACCACTGCGAGAATTGATTAGCGGTCGACCAAAATACAACTGGTGGAATTTTGGAATGGCTCGATATGTTGCTGATCAGGTTCCCAACGAACTTGACGCCATCGCTAATGCTACTCGCTGCCAATGTCCTGCTTTTTTCCTGCGAAGTGAGAGCGACACGATCGTACCAGAAACATTCCAGCGGAAAGTGATCGCAGCTTACGGCGGCAAGGTGCAGGAGTTTGTCATTCCCAGTGCTGAACACGACGATTTCGTGGCCGAAGCTGATTTCGATCGCTATCGATCTGAGATGATTCGCTTCAAAGAAAGCTGGGCATGTCGATAAACAGACGGTTTATTCACCGTTCAGTCAAAATAATTTTGCGATTGGATGCTTTGACCTTCGTGCAAAAAAGCAATCGGTAGACATGAGCTACTTTCCAGCAGCAAGTCGCCCGGCCACCTCTTTCCAGCTGACAATGACAACCGGAAAAACGGCAGTCAAAAACGCAAGGCCCGCCAAGAACAGGCTGAAACTGCCATCCAATTGAAATCTGCTGTAACCATTTACCGTCTGATAAATGGCGAAAGCAATCTGAATCGCGAACGAAATTGAAAGACACCATACGACCAGGTTTTTACTCTCACGCCGAAAACTGAACCGGCGCATCACCCACACGATCCCGGGCAAAATCTGCAATGCGTGAATAGCAATGCCGTGCGGGAATTTCGTAACGCCGCTTTCTTCCACAATTTCAGGGGGCAGATTCGCGGACACTCGCTGGTAGCCATAGGACGAGATCACGAATCCGATCACACACGAGATCATCAGCAACAACATACCCGACCGGATTGCGATCGCGTAATCAGGATCGAGATCAAGCTTGCCGAAGCATCGCACGAAAAAGTAGAAGACTCCAGCGACCGCGATACAAATCAGCACGAACATGGCCAAGTCGACCCGAGAGTCAAACTCGGTTGCGTTGTTAAAATGAGACGCGACACCCCGCCACTGTTGAAGCGTGATCAAAGCAACTTCGCAGACCAAAGCGATCGAAGTTACCCACGCGACACATGCCGTGAGTCTGGCAAACCGTTGATCAATATGGTCCGCCAACCACCCCAACGAACACAGCGTCATGCCGGTGGAGACCCCAAACAGAATCGGCTTCCGCCACGAAACACTGCCTTCCCAATCAGTACCACTCAGGAGCCATGCAGGCACGTGGGCTAGTCCCAACAACAGCAACAGCCATCCTGACCACCACAGTGGTTTCGAAAACATGTGTTTCAAAATGATCATGGCTGATCCAAAGTGAAGTCGGGCCGCGTGAGATGAAAGCTTGATCGTGAAACAATCCACAACGCCACTGACGATCAATGTCGTTTCTTGCTTTTCCAGGTGCCGCCATACTGATAATCAGGATTTCCGTGCTTCACGTGATTCAGGCAAAGCTCGCACACGAAAATCCAGTCACCCAGCTTTTGAATTCGGACACGAAACAACGCGTCTCGATGCGTTTGGCACTGAGAACATTGCTTGTACCGAACTCGTTTGATTTTTCCCATTTCGACACAGCTTTTTCGCGGTTGTTTTCTCCTTTTGAAGCATCCGCAACTTACGTGGCAACACAACGCTCAATCGATGATTGACGGGGCAAGGAAATCAAACAATCTGGGCGCACAAGCTGATTTCCAAGCCAAAAACGGTTGTGCAAGCCGTTCTGGAAAGACATTGTCCCCTCATGAATGGTGCGTGCGTTGAGTTTGAATGTCCGGCCATCAACGCCGTCAAACAAAACCATGCTGGCCAACAAAAAAGCCGGCTTCAAAACTCAAGGAGATTCCAATGTCTGTTTCAAAAATCACTCGCTGCTTATCGACTCTTGCTGCTCTCGCTTTGTTCACCATCACTGCTCCGACCAACGTCGACGCTCAATGGAGCGAATCAGGAATCAATCTCGGTGGCGGATTCGCAGGAGCATCCGCTTCTGCCGATGGTCAATGGACGCTGGTTGACACCACCAGCAAAGTCGATGGCTCTAACAGCTTCGGGCATGGCATTGGCATCGGAGTCGGGCCAAACGGCATCTCACTTTCGAACAGTGTCGGCGTCAATACGGCTCAAGGCGGCGTCGGTCATAACTTCAACATGACCATCGGTCAGAACGGAACGCACTTCAGCGAAAGCGGCGTGGTCGCCCAAGGCGGAAACACAGGCGTCGCAGTCGGCGGCGGAAGTGGCCAATACGGCGGTGGAATCAGTGGCGGCAGTTCAGCAACAGGTTACGGCGACTATGTTGACGCCTACAGCAACAGCCACACGCAAGTCCGACGACAGGTCATGCCAGCGATCATCTACGGTCCCTGACACGGTGAAAAGCAGGCCGGCAACAAGGCTCTCGAAACCACTGCCGTAACCTTGCAAAACCTGACAGCGTCAAACTTCACCTGCGGTTACTCACTAAAACAATAAAGAGGCCGCAGTTCCGGCACCACCGAGTTTTGCTTGTTACGGCCCACGCCGGCTTATCTTCAAATCAACTCAATTGCAACGAAATAAATCAAGGAACCCAATCATGAAACGTTTCAACATTTTTTCAGCCGCCGTCATCGTGGCACTTGGCGTCTCAATCGTATCAGCCCAGGAAACCACCACAACAACACCAACGGGATCGAACGAAAACACGACCTCAGAGAATCCGGTCGCAGATCTGACCGCCAGAATCATGCAGGAGTTTTTTCCAAACAGTCCTCTTGAAGCGATGACGCCGGCCGCTGACGTGCAAGACCAGCTTCAGTCACGAATCACATCCGCTGCTGGCAACTGGTCGAATCTGCAATCGTTGCAGAATTTGCAAAGACTGCAGGGGTTCGGAGCCGAACGGCTCGATTCGATCCTGCCTGAAACCAATAAAACGCTGGAAGAAATTGAGCAACGCATGCAACAGCTGAAGAGCAGATTCCCCGGCATCGCCCAACACGGTCCCTTCTCCGCTCGATCTGCCGCTGCGATGGCACAATCAGCGATGGCACGGTCGACCTCGGTACAATCAACCGCATCCACTTCTTCGCCATCGACAGCCACGGCCCAATCCTTCTCACAAGCACCTCAGGCAATCGCCGTCAGTGTCGCCAATGGTTTGTACTCAATCGAAGCAGTGGTCGACGTGGAAAATGGTCCGCAAAAGGTCCAGCTGAACGGGACCAGAGCCGAAGTTCAGGAGCAGATCCGTCAGCTTGACCCAACGATTCGCGAAGCATTGGGAGTTCGCCTTGGACTGTAGGGCGGAGCGATTTCAATCAGAATCCACTTCCAAACGCTGTCCAATTGGGCAGCGTTTTTTTGTGCGTGAACGGAAGTGGTGGGGCAGGTTTGTAACCTGCCATCTGCGATTACTTGGCAGGTTGCAAACCTGCCCCACGTTGCTGTTTGCTCGGACGGAGCCTCGCCCTCCCGACGAAATGCACACCATCACGGGAGGGGAAGGCTCCGTCCGCCCCTTCATTAAACGAGCCTTACGCTGGTAAACTGAAATAGTTTCTTGCCGACCCCATCCGGGGTGGCCTAAGGTACTGCTCGATTGTCTCGGGGCTTCCGCCCCGAGCTACTGACGCGAGCCCCATCCGGGGCAAATCGAAAGCCATCCCAAATGGGCCAACCCATTTGGAAGCCATTCTGAACGGTCCGACGTATTTGGAAGCCATCCCGAATGGCCCTACGTATTTGAAAGCTCTCGGATAGACCGACGTAGTTGAAAGCCCTGAGATAGGCCGATCTTGTTGAACGCCCTCGGATAGACCGACATCGTTGAAAGCCCTGATATAAGCCGACATCGTTGAAAATCGCCCCGGATGGGGCTGACGCTGGTAGCTCAGGGCGGAAGCCCTGAGAACAGGTAAAACGAACCTGATCACCCCGGATGGGGTCGACGCAATGCCTGACCTGGAACACGAGGCGCAACTAATTTGCATGAAGAGTCCGAAATCAAGGGACTGAGTCTATCCAGACCGCCAGCAGGTACAGATCTCGGGCTTCGCACCGGAGGAGCAATTCGTGACCCTGAGCGATCCATCCGCGAAGCACTGGGAGTTCGCCTTGGGCTGTAAAACGAACCGCTGCGAATCAACTGCCACTTCCAAACGCTGTCCAATCGGACAGCGTTTTTTTGTGCGTGAACGGAAGTGGTGGGGCAGGTTTGCAACCTGCCAAGTGGTGGCCAACGGCAGGTTACAAACCTGCCCCACGAAAGTCGCGAAGCCCCGCATATACAGCAGAAGAGTCTCGGCATCCTGATTTCTTGCTTACGTCAGCTTGGATCACGAACGAGCAAACCAACAAATCGGCCAGCGGTTCAATGCAATCAACCGCAAAAGCGGACAACCTTTCGATAAGTGCAATTCTCCCAAAATTCTCTGGCACCCGCCTCTGCGACCTCTCGCTTTAAATATCAGTCAAGCATCACACGGCAACATCGCCAACAACCGCCTGACTGAAAAATTAAAACAACACTTTCTTAAAAACTAAACCTGGAGAATTACAATGACACGCTTCGTCACCTGCTTCGCAATCGCTCTTTTCCTGACAGCCAGCAACAACGCTCAAGCTCAAGTCACAGCCAACAGCTTCTCAAACGGCGGCACCGCAACCGCAACCGCCAGCGGACGAGGTAACGTCAACCTGACGGCCAACGCAGCGGCATCAAATGGCGGACGGGCTACCGCAGTGATGAACGGCTCGGGCCTGAACGGTGGCCGAGCGACAGGATCCTCGACAGCCATCACCAATGGCGGCATCGCTTACAGCCAAGGCAACTCGAACGCCTACGGCCCCGGAGCACTATCCAACGCCGACAGCTTTGCTGCATCTAACTATGGCTACGCCGGATCCGTCAGCAACGCGAACGCACTGGGCAACTCATACGCCGACAGCACCAGCGGAGCGATCACCAACGGCGGAGTAGCGTTGTCAAACAGTACAGCAAACGCCGCAGGCTTGTACGGTGGCTATGGTCAGGCTCAAAGCTCGGCTCTGTCAACCAACAGCGGTGGATTCGGAGTCAGCCAGAGCACGGCCAACGGCATGGGCACCTGGGGCGGCGTCGGAGCGGCTCAAAGTCAGGCGGTCACGATCGGCAGCGGCTTCAGCGGAGCCGAAGCAAACGCACACGGCAACTGGGGCGGATTCAGCGGAGCGTCAGCCGAGCACATCGTCTTCCCTTGACCCGAATCAAGAAGATCATTCAAACCAAAACCTCTGCCAACTCGGCGGAGGTTTTTTTGTGCGCTGCAATGAAACAGATCGCAGTCACAGATTCATCCTTCGAATAAAAAATGTTCTCGGGCCTAGCATCCGATACTCCCCAGAGCCCTTTTGGAAGTTTGCAGGTTCAAGGTTCGCTCCGGAGGAGCCGTCTTCGGTAGCGTGGGGCGTCAGCCCCACGAAAACAAACAGATCAAACAACGATCCGCCCCGGAGGGGCCGTCGCAACGCTTGCAATGGCACCGATGAAAGTCGGCCCCATCCGGGGCGAAAGATGTTTATCTCGAACAAAATCTCGGGGCTTACGCTCCCGAGCTACCAATGCTGACTCCTCCGGAGTATCACCTTCCGTGGCAACGCAAAGGAACTCGAGAGGCAATCAAAACGAATTCACCGATTGACATCACTCAATCGTTTCAAATCGTCAATCAGCGATTCATCAAACAGACAGAAACTGAATTCGCGAGAGTTCAGAATCCGGCTGTTTTGCAGATCGGCAGAAACTTGATTCAGTTCTTCTGTCAGCGATTCAACGTGCTCAGCGACGCAAGGCTGAAGTAATCGATTGGCCCGCTCGATCTCACGATGCCGATCAAGACGGCTCATCTGCGCATCATCAATTGCCGCTTGCTTTCGAGCAATCAACTCGTCCGCGGGCTGAGAAGGTTCGATGTACTTTTCAGGGTGAAATCGCAGCTGCCGAATCTGTTGACGGAGTGCAGATTGATTCGATTGATCGACCTGCGGATATCCAAGGGGCAAACGAAAGGTCGCCGTGAGCGTTGAGAATGGCGGCGGTTTAACCACACAAAAATCTCTCGCAATCGCATCCGTCAATTGATCATACTTCGCTCCACCGATTCCATGCAGAAACCGGTCGCTCATGATCAGCCGGCAAAACATGGTCGTGATCAATGCTCGCGGGCGAAGTGAGATTCCTGTTTCGGAAAGACTTCGCCAAGCTTCAGCAAGCGACTTTGATGCCGCATGAAACTTCCAACCTTCCAGATCAGACAGCTCGATTTCATTACTAAACGGGCGAACAAACAATGGACGTCGCACTGGATTCTCGACAGTCCAGATCCAGAACGGAGCTTCCATCCAACCGTCGACCGTCCGAAGTTCGGGCACCGGATGAGCGGTGCTGCGAATTTTGTGCAGTTCCCGGTACTCAAGCAGCCGAACGTTGTACGATCGATTGAATCTTTCCTGCTGACTCACGATGCTCGACGCAAATCGAGCAAACGTCTCCGTCTCAGCGACTCGGCTGATTGGAATTTCAAGCGTTTCCAGCCCTGCATCCTTCTCCAAACGATGGCGGCCAGCGGCGAGAACCGTTCCCAATGATGCCGAAGCTCCCATTGATTGCCGCGTCGCTCGGACATGCGGCCACAAGTCAGAAACGAGCGGTTTTGAATGTTTCTGGAATCTCGCGAAACACGCTTTGAGTTCTTCCGAAGCTCGGTCAGGAAACGTCTCGAAGATTTTGTTTTCCACAATTGGACGCGTCTCAAACGGCACCGACGGATGCGCTTCATCGAACCGGATCAAGCTGGTTGATGCTTTGCCATCTCTGAAAACAGGGCATCGAATCGCAGCTGGCCCGCAGATGTCGTTGTCGACAACCAGATTCACGGGCATCGCGTTGACTTTTTCCGCCAGCGAAGAAAGTGCAAAATTCTTGAACCACACACCGGGGTGAAACAGCTGCGGCTGATGCCCCGACATGACGATGGATTCTTGATCGCGATCCGATAAATCAACGTCCATGTACTGCCGAGTGTATTCAGTCGCCAGACGCAGCAATTCGGCACGGCCCCGGCGCCGCAATGTCGTCATATCAAAATCGCCGACCTGAACGTTGGCGATTGAATCAGCGTCGTTCGGCTTCCACTGTGCAGCAGTTTGAACCAAGGGCGGAATCTGAAGTGACTCACCGGAACCCGCGGGAGCTCGAAGGCGTCGGTACTGCAACCGATGCTTTGCATCTGAATCGGCATCACCGACAACTCTGACGTTCACCTCACGATCATCGGACACGCTCGCTCCCTGAGTTTCGCAGCTTTTCGCAGTCCGACGGCAGCGTTTTAAACGCTTTGTCCATTACGTCGTAATAATGATTCAGACGAATCTGAGCGTCATCCAGTTTCCCGCCAAACGAACGTGACTCGTCCAGGTAAATTCGAGGCACCGGGATCTCATGGACCGTAAGTTTCTGACAGGCCGCTTGCACCCAAAGCTCCAACGGCATCGCATAACCGGACTCGGTCAGTTTCAACGACTTGAGCGATTCGACTCGATAAGCCTTAAATCCACAAAACGCATCCGACAGGCGAAAACCAAGCCGCTCATTCAATTTTCGTGTCACCTGAAAATTAATCGCGCGACGCTGCTCGGGCGGAGGCGAATCGGCCGCAAACGATTCCAGATACCGACTACCCGATACGATGTCGACACCCGTTTTTTCAATCACATCAACAAAGTGCTGAATCCGCTGAGGTTCATGCTGGCCGTCACAGTCGATGGTGACAATGTACTTGAAGTCATGAGCCATCGCGTAACTGAACGCGGTCCGCAACGCGGCACCGTAACCACGATTCACCGAATGAGTCACCCGATCAATATCGTTTCGTTCGGTAAGCAACTCTGCTGTTCCATCCGTTGAGCCGTCATCGACGACCAGAATATTGCACGCGTAACGTTTCACCAGATCCAGAACTGGAGATACAGTTTCGACTTCGTTGTAGACCGGCAGAGCGGTCAGGAAGGTTGAATTGCTCATAACTTCATTCCATTGTAGACAAGATAGTTCCGGCGCTGATTTTCAGATTCGGCTTTCGACTCGAACAGGTTCGATTCAAACTTCCAGAGCGTAACCCGTCATTGTTCGAAAAGGTGACAAGAGAGGTCAATGGATTGGCCAGAATCGACCGAACAAGATCGCCGAATGTCGTGATTCCTCGATCCGCAACGCAACACTACCACCACTCAATCGGGTCCGACTCTTTCGCACTTGCCCAAACCCTGGCGTCAGAGAACTCAGCTGCCAGCCGATCGGCCAGCATTTCAACCGCAAACCGCTCGCTATCGTAATGCCCGATCAGAATGAGGTTCACGCCTGCAGCCTGAGCCTCAAGGCACGAATGAAAACTTGCTTCACCAGTAACAAACGTATCACAACCCACTCGAATCGCGTCGCTGAGAAAACTGCCGCCACTGCCGCAAGCGACCGCCACTTTCTCGACTGCATGATCTGGTTGACCAACAAGTTTGATTGTTTGCTTGTCGAACGTTTTCTTGATCAAGTTCACAAACTCTGGCAGACGCTGAGGCCCCCCGGCAGTCTTGCCCACACGCCCGGCACCCAGATTCTGCTCGTCATTGGGGATCATGGTTAATGGCTTGATCTGTTCAAGACCGATCTTCTCGGCCAGCGACTGGTTGATGCCTTCCAAAGCGGAATCGAAACCGGTGTGAGGGCTGTAGATCGCCACGTTGGCTCGAGCCAAATCCCAAACCAGCTTTGACGGGATACTGTCGGTTGTAATCCGTTTGAGCGGTCGAAAGGGCAGCGGATGATGCGAAACGATCAGGTCGGCATCTTCTTCGATTGCCTCAGCCGCACTTTCAGGGGTCACCGTCAAACACGTCATGATTTTCTTGCAAGAACTCTCACGATCTCCCGTCAGCAAACCGACGTTGTCCCATTCTTCAGCCAATCTGATTGGTGCAAACTGGTTCAGGAATTGGCAAACTTGCTGGATCTTGATCACGTTCGGGTTCCGTTCGGTCTGTGCCGGCGAGCCTTTCAGCTTCTTGGATCGGTGACGCAGGGAGTGATTTGACGCTACGATAGGATGCATCTTACCAACAAATTGTTTCCCTTTCGCCACCCGATAGCACGATGCTGAAGCTGAAAACGTCCATTCGCCTCGAATCGCTCCGCCAACCGTTGAAAACGGCGCTCGTTACCGCAGCAAGGTTGGGAGCAAACGCGGTCGAGATCAACGGGCGGACTCAACTGCGGCCAGCGGATATGTCTCGAACCGCCGTTCGACACTTTCGCAAGCTGATCAGCGATTTGAACTTGAATGTTTCCGCGATCCATTTTCCCACACGATATGGCTACGATTCGACCGAGCTGCTGGAACAGCGTATCGACGGAACAAAACAAGCCATGAGGATGGCGTATGACCTTGGTTGCAACGTGGTGGTCAACAAGATCGGCCGAGTCCCGGAAGAACCGGAAGACCCACGCTGGACGACGATGATTCAGGCCCTGTCCGACATCGGAAACCACAGCCAGAAAGCGGGGGCATGGCTGGCTGCGAAAACCGGCAGCGAACCCGGTGAAACGCTGAAGGGTTTGATCGACTCACTTCCCATCAACAGTCTGGCCGTCGATTTTGATCCAGCAGATTTCGTGATCAATGGTCACTCACCCTCCGACGCGATCGCTGTATTGGGACAACACGTACTAAGTTTTCGGGCTCGTGATGCTGTGACCGACCTTTCGATCGGGAGAGGAGTTGAGGTCGAACTCGGGCGAGGCAGCGTCGATTGGGCAAAACTATTGGGTACTCTGGAAGAACACAACTACACCGGCTTCATCACCGTCGAACGTGAAACCGACGGAAACACGATCGAGCAATGCGGCAACGCGATTGAGTATCTGAGTCAGCTGTTTGGTTGAGTAAATTCTGCGTTCACATCCAACGTTGCTAACCGAACAGCGGAAGCAACAAACCAAGAACCAACCCCAACGTCGCCAGAATAATAAACGGCAGGAAGATCGCCAGTACGACGCGTCCCTTGGTGGTTTCATGAACTTCTGCCAGCCCGACGATTTGAACAACCAGAATCCAGATTCCGCCAATCATGGGGCCAATGATCGGCACGATCATGAAGGGCCAGGAAGACATTTGCATGTACGCAATACTTCTCACCGTCGCGTTGTAATCGTATTTTTTCGCTCCGGCGATTGACAGCATCACGTGCAGAATTCCTCCACCAATGAAACAACCGATTACGGCCATGATCGGATAAATGATCGCTGCCGCCAAAACGAATCCGAACAGCATTCCAATCGCAAAAGCGATATCTCCTTGGCTGAATGCAACCAAAATCGCTTGCGTGAATCCGACAATTGCCCCCATCAGCGCTGCGCTGATCGCCGCAAAAGTGAGTGCTCGCCCCAAGGATCCTTCGCGTTTCAAATCTCGAAACGTCTCTTTGGGAGCCAGTAAAATCTCTTTCGTCGATTTGAAAAAATTCCCGAACGATGGCTCGTTCTCCCACGTCGGCATGTATCTGTCTGAACGACTGCGTCTGCCTGCTGCGCCGGAAAAATCGGTCGTTGTGGGAGCCGCAAATGGATTGTCACTGGCTGGCGGTGGCGCCTGAGCAGGAGCGGGTGTTGCAACTTGAGCAACAGGAACCTCAGCCGCGACTGCAAGGCTGGGAATCGTCATCACGTACGAGCAGGAAGGACAGCGAGCCTTCTTCCCCTCGCTCCCATCGGGTGCCTGAATCGTTTTTGAACACTGGGTGCAAGTGAACTGGATCGGCATGACGGGGCTTTCGATTGGGAATTGGATGGAGAACGATTAACAAGTCAATATCGTAAACGAAATCACAAAGCGATGCCAACAAATCACTCCAAAGCGGTCGGCGTGAATCAACATGAATACTCCAGCAACGTGATCACGCGATTACCGTTTTGTTTGGCTCGCCCGGAATTTCCTGCACATAGCGTGGCACCGCGTAACCGGGCAGACGTGCTCGAATGGCTTCGATCAGTTGTCGCCCGCGTTCGATCGGCACTTCAAAATGAGCCGCTCCAATCACCGGATCAAGCTGGTGAAGATAATAGGGCAGGGCACCAGCGTCCAGCAAACGCTGGCTCAGGCCAACCAACGCATCGGCCGAATCGTTGACTCCTTTCAACAACACCGACTGGTTAAGCAAAGTAGCGCCCGCATTTGCCAACCGACGCAAACTGTTTTCGACATCCTGATCAATTTCGTTCGCGTGATTTACATGAACAACAACTATTTTTTGCAAACGACTTGAACCAAGTCGTTTGGCCAGGAACTGATTGACTCGCTGAGGAATCACGATCGGCAGCCGAGTGTGAATGCGCAATCGCTTGACGTGAGACACGTTCTCGA
Organism: uncultured Pirellulaceae bacterium; assembly: GCA_964468915.1. Taxonomy (GTDB): domain Bacteria; phylum Planctomycetota; class Planctomycetia; order Pirellulales; family Pirellulaceae; genus Mariniblastus. The sequence goes on along the minus strand of CAYXWX010000061.1, from coordinate 9,868 downwards.
TCGTTTCCATTAGCGCAGCAAAAGCGTCGTCAACCAACGTCAGCGGATCGCCACCGCTCAGAATCACTTCCTCGAGCGATTCGTCTTTTTGCAAGGCGACTGCCAACTGTTCCCGCAAAGCCGATCCTGCCGGCCCGTCACCGTACGGAAAATGTCGACGAAAGCAGTAGCGGCAATGGATGGCACAGGCTCCCGTGGCCACGACCAGTATGCGGCCATGATATTTCTGCAGCAAACCCGGTTGCAGCGTCGCGGCAGCCTCGGCCAACGGGTCGGCGGAGTAGTGCGATGGTGAAACATCTTCGGCTTCGACTGGCAAAATCTGCCTTAGCAACGGATCTGCCGGGTCACTTGGACGAATTCGCTGCAAAAACGGCTGCGGCGCGAAGACTGGAAAGTCAGCTTCGGCTTTCGCTCGAAAAGCAGGGGTGTCTTGTAATTTCAGACTGTCCAGCAGTTCCGAGGCGGTTCGAATGGCGGTTTTCATAGACCGCTGCCAGGGCTCAGCGGGAGTATCGCAACCCGCGCCGACAGAATCGTTGGAAGTCGTTAAAATCTGCATCCGAGTAACATAACCGGTTTTCGAACTCTTTTCGATCATGTCAGAGTTCCGAAAGCCTCCAACCTTAATCCAGACAGCAGGATCCGACCCGTGGCGTACAAAGCACAAGACTTTCGTAAAGGCCTGAAAGTTCAAATCAATGGCGAACCTTACGTCATGACTTCGATGGAGTTCAAGAAGCCAGGCAAAGGCAACGCGATGTACATTTGCAAGCTGAAGAACCTGCTGCGAGGCACCACGCTGGATCGCACGCTCAAGGGCAACGATACGCTCGAAGAAGCCGACATCGTCGAGACCAATGTGCAATTCCTGTATCGGCAGGGCGACACGTTCGTTTTTATGGATAAGGAAACGTACGAGCAATCCGAACTGAGCGAAGAGCAAATCGGTGAGGACTGGAAGTACTTGAAGGACAACATGGATTGCCAGATGACCTTCTTCGATGGCAAGGCGATCATCATGACGCCACCCAACCATGTCGACCTGGTCGTGACGTACTGCGAACCGGGTGCCAAAGGTGACACGTCGACGAACGTTCGCAAACCGGTCAAAACCGAAACCGGTGGTGAGTTTCAGACGCCGATCTTCATCAACGAAGGCGACGTCGTTCGCATTGACACTCGAACCGGCGAATATCTGGAACGAGTGAAAAGCTGACTTGGTTTGTAGTAGCGGCTTCAGCCGCTCGATATCAACGAACAAAAGCCTGAAGGCTTTACTACGAACCTTGCGTTCTGGAGAACCACATGAAAGTCCAATTCTGGGGCGCGGCCCAAACGGTAACCGGATCCATGCACCTGGTACACCATCAAGGCAGACAAATTCTGCTCGACTGTGGACTGTACCAAGGGAAGCGAAAAGTCGCGTTCGAAAAGAACCGGAATCTGCCCTTCGCCGCCGACAAGATCGACGCCGTGATCCTTTCACACGCTCACATCGACCACAGTGGCAATCTGCCCTCGCTGGTCAAGGCCGGCTACAAAGGACCGATCTACTCAACGTCGGCCACGCGAGATCTTGCGGCGGTGATGCTGCTTGATAGCGCGAAGATTCAAAAATATGACGTCAAATACGTCAACAAAAAGCGAAAAAGAAAAGGACAAAATCCTTTCGAGCCGCTCTACAAACAACATCACGCTGTGCAAACGCTCAAACAGTTCCGCACGATCGAATACGATCATCTGTTTGATGTTCTGCCTGGCGCTCAGGCTCGTTTTCACTTTGCCGGTCACATGCTGGGTGCGGCGGTGGTCGAGCTGAACCTGGAAAACGAAACCGATGCGACCGCAAAACCGACTCGGTTGGTATTCAGCGGCGACATTGGTCGTGATGGGATGCCGATCCTGCGAGATCCCCAGACCGTTGAAGGCGCCGACTACATCATCATGGAAGCGACTTACGGTAATCGAAATCATCCGGAACGGTCTGACGCCCGGCAAACGCTCAAGGAAGCCGCTCATAAAGTTTTCGAAAACAACGGAAAGCTGATCATTCCCGCGTTCTCAGTTGGAAGGACGCAGGAAATCGTTTACCGATTGAATCAATTGGCAGAAGCCGGTGAACTACCTGAGATCGACGTGTTCATCGACAGCCCGTTAGCAGTCAACGCAACCGACATCTTTCGCGAACACGTCGAATGCTTTGACGATGAAATGATTGACGCGATTCTGACCGAAGAGGACGAAGATCCGTTATCTTTCGAGCGGATCAACTACGTGAGATCCATCGAGGGCTCCAAAGCGCTCAACCATCGAAAAAAACCCTGCGTCATCATCAGTGCCTCGGGCATGTGTGAGGGTGGCCGCATCCTGCATCACCTGAAGAACAATATTGAGAACCCAACCACGACCGTACTGTTTGCCGGTTATCAGGCACCCCATACGCTGGGACGGATTCTACTGGACGGCAATCTGGAAAAAGTTCGCATCTATGGCGACGAGTACACGGTTCGAGCAGATATTTGCAAACTTCAGGGCAGCAGCGGGCACGCGGACCAGCAGGATCTGGTCAACTGGGCAGCCGAAACCAGTAAGCGAGGGGACGTCAAAGGAATCGCTCTGGTGCATTGTGAAGAAGACAGCGCTCAGGCATTCGAGCAGGAGCTGAAAAAACGCAAGCTCGGCCCCGTGATCATTCCTGCCCCTGGCGATGAAATGCCAATGGACGGATGAAAAAATGCCCCGGCAATTGAACCATTCGCACATCGGCGTGTCCCGGAAGAACTATGAAAAAAATCGTTGTCATGTCGGGTGCCGGGGTCAGTGCAGAGAGTGGAATCCGCACGTTTCGCGATAGTAATGGACTGTGGGAAGACCACGAGGTTATGGACGTTGCCAGTCCGGAAGGCTGGGCGCGAGATCCGGAACTGGTGCTGCGGTTCTATAACGCGAGGAGGGCTCAACTTAAGGAAGTGGAACCTAATGCGGCCCATCATGCGATCAAGGAACTCGAGACCGAATTCGAAGTCCATGTCATTACTCAGAACGTTGACGATCTGCACGAACGAGCAGGATCAACGAATGTGCTGCATCTGCACGGCGAACTGACCAAGGCAAGGTCAACGCAGGACGAGTCTTTGGTTTACGAGTGGACCGACGACATCAACCTCGGTGACTTGTGCGAGGATGGACATCAACTACGTCCGCATATCGTGTGGTTTGGAGAAGCGGTTCCGGCTTTGGATCAGGCAGCGCGGATCACGTCGACGGCCGACATGGTGCTGATCGTCGGAACCAGTTTGCAGGTTTATCCAGCGGCGGGCCTTGTGGGATACGCACCAGCCGGTGCAAAGATCTTTTACATCGATCCGAATCCATCGACGAATCCTGAAACCGCTCAGCGAGGTGACTCGTTGACGGTGATTGCCGAACCAGCGGCGAAAGCGTTGCCAAAATTGACCGCTCTACTATTGAGCGATTCAGTTTAGACTCTTGCGCATTCTCTGGTGATTGATCTCACCGAAAAGCGTTTCGCCCTTCTCGAAAACTGTATAGCCCAACCGTTGATAGAATCCGACGGCTGATTCGCGCGAGTTAAGCATAATGGATGTCACACCAAGCTTGTCCGCTTGCTGTTCAAGCCACTCGACCATAGACCGACCCACTCCGCGTTCACGACAAGATTCTTCAACTGCCATGTAACGGATCTGTGGATCGGTTCGGCTGACAAGATGCAAACATCCGCATCCCAACAAATTGCCCTCGCTACTTTCCGCCATGACGTGGACGCCAGATGCATCAAACGAATCGCGTTCCGATCCCTTCGGCTGACGCCACGGCTCTCTTAGTACTCGCCAACGCAGATCGTAGTAGCTGTCAAAGTCGCTATCGCTTTGGGGCGAACGAAGGTGAAACATGAGTTTTGAGTGACCAGGTCTGCCTACTGGATCGGAGCCGTCACTGTCCCGCGCTGCACATCGCCCCGCAATCCATTGGCACGATCAAGCAACAGATTTTCCTGAACCTCGGTCTTGGGCTCCATTTGAAATTCCAGCAGTCGTTCATCGCGAATCTCTCGAGGTGAAAAATTCTCTGAGAAAAAACTGATTGGAAAACGGGCGTACCACGGCGGGCGAACCCGCTGCTGAACCTTCACTGTTTTGAACCCATCTTTTTCCAGCTGAACGTCTCGCGTGCCATAGTACGTGAATGGGACTGAAACGGGTGTGTACCCGATTTGCTGGCCATCGATTTTGACGAACGCTCCTTCAGGCTGGCTTCGGACAATCAGCCGCCGTTGAACACATCCGCAACTGATCAGAGAAAAAACTGCCAAACCGACCGCAATTCGAGCCATGACCCGAATTCGCCACTGCGGAGAGACCGACCTGTTCGATCGAGATTCACTGAAAGGCATTTTCTCAGGCATTGGGCCGCATTTTTCCTTGATCCGCCAGGCCATTTTCATCGACATGATGATATCGAGACGCTGACGACAGTAACAAACCCCCCGCCACGAAGACAGACTGATTCTCAAACCGACATTTTGCAGCAGGCAAAAGCAAGTTAAGATAAACAACTTCATCCTGCCGACGATTGGGCGACAAAGAACCGCATGAGCGAAAGCCTCACGAACTGGGACAACTATTTGGCCGTTGCTTCGCTAAGCGACGTCGGAATGCGGCGATCCAATAACCAGGACAATATGTCGATTTCGATGGCTGGCAGCATGGAGCAGTGGCAGCGAAAAGGCCACGTCTTTGTCGTAGCCGATGGCATGGGAGCCCATGCGGCGGGCGAGCTTGCAAGCAAGCTGGCAATCGAGCACGTTCCCCATCTGTATTCCAAATACAACGACGCATCCCCGCCGGAAGAATTGCGGAAGTCGGTGGTTGGGGCAAACGCGGAAATATACCGTCGTGGTCAGGCCAACGAAGAATTCTACAACATGGGAACGACATGTTGTGCGATGACGCTGCTGCCGCAGGGTGCGGTCATCGCTCACATCGGCGACAGTCGGGTTTATCGACTGAGTAAAAACCGGTTGGAGCAGTTGACCTTCGATCACAGTCTGGTTTGGGAAATGAAAGCGGCGGGGCAACTTACGGCCGCCGAGGAAAAATCGGGGAAGATTCCCAAAAATGTAATCACTCGATCACTCGGGCCTTACCCTGACTGCAAAGTCGACCTCGAGGGTCCGTTTCCGCTGACACCCAACGATACATTTCTGATGTGCAGTGACGGACTGACGGGAGTGATTTCGGATCCCGAAATCGCATCGATTCTGGCGAACATGACGCCTGATGAAGCAGTTCGCGTCCTTGTCGATCTCGCGAATCTGCGCGGTGGCCCTGACAATATCACGGTGATTGTCGCCAAGGTGATTCATCCGAAATTGGCGACCTCGCCTGACGCTCCGCCGCTGGTAATCAATTCGAAAAAGTCGAACTACGAAATCCCGCTCTTCGTGTGGGCGCTGTTCGGGGCATCCTTGCTGTTCGCCCTCATTTTTCTGTTTTGGGATAATGCTGTAACTGCCGCTTTGCCCGGCCTGCTCGCGATCGGAACTGGGATTTACATTCTTACTCAACTGATTCGATCGTGGTCCAGCGGCCACAAGATGACAACGACGCAGCGATTTGGGAAAGCTCCGTACACACGAGTCAATTGTGCGTCGCAGCCACAGTTTGCAAAGCAATTGGCAGCAATCTGGAATCAGTTGGAGAACGCCGCCAAAGGGAACAAATGGAATGTCGATCAGTCGCAGCTCGATTCGATGTCCAAACAGGCAAAACAGCATACCAGTAAAAGTGACTTTTCTTCGGCCATCCGTTCCTATGGTCGAGCCATCAGTCAGTTGATGGAGTCGCTACGCAACCATGTCGACGGCAGTAGCTCATCTCTGGATTTGTAATCGCCAACGAATCCGCACAAAACGATGCCAGCTTGCTTTGCCAGCATTGTGCATTCTCTTGATCGGCGTGGCTTACACCGGTTTTTGCGTTGCCGTTCGCCGTGAAAAATCGCCAAATGTTCGCGAATTCTGGGCTGAAAATGACATTGCCCCGGCTCTGGCGCCTCTGTAACGTTGGCCGACTTTGATAATTCTTCAAAGTTTGGCTCAAGTCAATTTTCGTTGCAAGGAACGGTCTCTTGTTCGCGATGCGCCGAATTCGATCACGTATGTACTTCGGCGTGACACTGTTGTTTGTCAGTGTCACGTTGTTGGCGATCGCTGAATTTCAAGGTGCCTGGCGATTTCGGCATTTGACCAAGAACATTCAAGTCCGTTCTACAGAACTTCCACTGGCAGCGGAGTTGGGCCAGCGAATCAGTGAACTGCGTTCTTTCCTGTGGCAGGTTGAAACCGATTGCGCGCCGAACGAAACCGATTTCCAGCCCGTCGTGGCCGATGGTCGGATGTCGCGAATGAAGTTCGTTGAAAAATTGAACGGCATCAAGCGAACGCTGGTTAAATACGAATACCAGCTGGAACAGGGAAAGCGCTACGACACCAGCGTCGCTCAACACCGGCGCGAACTTGCGTTTGTCGCGGATTTCGAGCGTTCGCTTTGCAAGATCGACACCGTGGTCGAGGACAATGACTGGTTCATGGGACGTGATGATCTTGTCCGATCCTTGCGCGAAGAACTGGAGAGCTTGCAGCATGAGGCCAGCCAGTTGCCCGTTTTTCTGAAGCAGCGAATGGATGCGTTTGCGGGCGAGGCTCGAAAGCAGTACTACGCCTGGATGTGGGCCAGTCTGCTGCTGACCATTTTGGCACTCAGCATGATCGCACTGCTGATGGTTCATTTTCGCAACGGAGTCTTCCGCCCGCTTTCGATGCTGTTGGAAGGATCGCGACAGGTGGCCAAAGGAAACTACAACTATCGCGTCAAATTGAAATCGGATGATGAACTGGCGGAACTGGCCGAAGCGTTGAACGCAATGACTTCCGGCTTTCAGATGGTTCGTAAAGATTTGAACAAGAAAGTTCAACAGCGCACGCGCGAGGTTGTTCGCAGTGAGAAAATGGCCAGCGTGGGATTCCTTGCCGCCGGCGTTGCCCATGAAATCAACAACCCGCTGGCGACCATTGCCTGGGCGGCCGAATCATTGGAGTCACGGGTCCACGACATGTTGGATCCGGAATTCGACTGCGACGAAGATTTGCGAGAAGCAGATATCGCTCAAATGAAAAAGTATCTGCGACAGATGCAGGAGGAAGCGTTCCGCTGCAAGGGGATCACCGCCGGACTATTGGATTTCGCTCGCATGGGCGACATGAAGAAAGTCAGCACCAATCTTTCCCAGATCGTTGACTCAGTCATCGAAATGGTGAAACCGCTCAGCAAGTATCGAGACCGAACGATCAACTTCAAAGCGGATCGGCGTCTTGTGGCGGTCGTGAACGCTCAGGAAATCAAACAAGTCGCTTTAAACCTGATCACCAATGCACTCAGTTGCGTTCCCGAAGGTGGAACCGTCACGATCACATTGAAACGAACCGACCAAAACGCGGAACTACAGGTCGTCGACGATGGTTGTGGCATGACGGACGAGGTCATGCTGCATTTGTTCGAACCATTCTTCACGCGACGGCGAAACGGGCAGGGCACCGGCCTGGGCCTGTCGATCACCTATCAAATCATTGAAGACCACGGCGGCAAAATCATGCCGTTCAGTGACGGGCCCGGTCTTGGGTCCACCTTTGTCGTTACTTTGCCTTTGCAGTCGAGCGAATCGAATGAAATCAAAAAAGTCCACCAAAAAGCGGCCTGAACAAAAGTCGCTTAACGTGCTGTTCGCCGACGACGAAATCAACCTGCAGGAACTGTTGGCTGCCGAGTTGCCGCGGATGGGGCACACCGTGACCGTTTGTGGCAATGGGATTGATGCTGTCGCTGCGCTGGAAAATCATAACTTTGACTGCGCGATTCTCGATCTGGACATGCCCAAGCTTGGCGGCATCGGCGTGATCGAGAAGATTCGTGAGCTGTCCCCGACCACCGAAGCCGTCGTGTTGACGGGCAAAGGGTCGACGGAATCGGCCGTCGCCGCATTACGGTTGGGTGCATTCGACTATCTGCAAAAGCCGTGCAAGCTTGTTGACTTGAAGGGACTGCTGCAGCGAGTGGCAAAACGACGCGAGCTGACGAACAAAATCCATTCGCTCAAACGTCGATTGACGCGAGTCGAAGGCAAACCTGAAATGATCGGTGACAACCGAGCCATGCAGCGAGTCCGTGCGTTGATCAAGAAAGTGGCTCCAACCGAATCCTCGGTGCTGATCCTTGGTGAAACAGGTACCGGGAAAGAACTTGCTGCCCGAGCCGTTCACCAGCAAAGCGATCGAGCCGATAAACCGTTCGTGGCAATTAACTGTGGTGCGCTGCCAGAAAACCTGATCGAAAGTGAACTGTTCGGGCATCGCAAAGGTGCTTTCACTGGGGCCGATGAACATCGCCAGGGATTGTTTGAAGTCGCGACCGGCGGGACATTGTTTCTGGATGAAATCGGTGAACTACCGATGGCGACTCAATCGACTCTGCTACGAGTCCTCGAAAGCGGCGAAATCCGTCGCGTGGGGGATAACGAACCATTCAACGTGGACGTTCGAATCGTTTGTGCGACACATCGTGACTTGACAACCATGGTCGCCGAAGGCGCTTTTCGGCAGGACCTGATGTACCGAATCAATACGTTTGAAGTACGTTTACCGCCGCTGCGTGAAAGACCGGAAGATATCCCCGCACTTGCGCGGCATCTGCTGGCGCGACATCGGCCTGAACTGAGTGGGCGACTTCCTGAGATGAATGAATGCCTGAATCATAAGGCGATCAAGTTGCTGACCGCTCATTCATGGCCCGGCAACATTCGTGAGTTGGCCAATGTCATCGAGTACGCTGCCATCCTGAGCGACGGATTACCGATCAGTGCAGCCGATTTGCCCGGTCATCTGGGTTCGGTCGCGACGATTCCGATGACTTCGGGCACGGGCGGACGATCACTGCGAGAGGTTGAAATGGAAACGATCCATGCAACGCTGGACAAATGCCACGGCAACAAAACCGCTGCCGCTCAGTTACTGGGCATCAGTTTGAAGACGCTCTACAACAAGCTGAACAGCGAAACCTTGCGCAAGGCTGGATGATATCTGCGGGAAGTGCGATCTGCGAGAGGGCGATCTGCGGGAGGAGAAGGCTCTGTCCGAGCCTGGAACCATCTTCACGCAATTGATCAAACAAAACTCCGTACCGGGTGCGGACGGAGCCTTACCCTGGGATGGCGAAAACGTTAATCGGCCACAATATTTTTGTTACGTCCGCCTCGTTCTGCACGTGACGATTCCGACGGGCTCTAAGCATATAGCCCCGGATCGCGTCATCCCATCGAGGTTGTGATTTTTTCGAGACATGGTTCGTAGTAAAGCCTTCAGGCTTTTGAAGTTACCACAAACAAGCGACTAAAGCCGCTACTACGAACGGCGCTGCCCGGAATGCGCACGGCCACTTTCAAAAAATCACAACCTCATCCGGGGTAAGCGTGCGAAAGCACAGATGACCCTGAAAGGGTCAAAGCCTCGAACGCTGCGACACCTTTCAGGGTCGACTCAAACCCGTTTACGTGTTTCCGGTGGTGCGCTACGCGACCACCGGCTACACGCTATGACCACTTCGTGGTCAACCAAGTGCGTAACAGAGAACTCCTCGCCTATTGCACCAAAACCCTCTGTTCTTCCAACTTTTCACCATCCCAGCCTTGTCCTCCCGAACGTAGCCACAGAAAAGTCAGCGCGTTGACTCCGCGAGCTTAGCGCCTCTGCGTGAGCTTTTATTCCTGAAGGGCGTTGGCCGCGAAAAACTGG
>CAYXWX010000060.1:0-28244 GCA_964468915.1 uncultured Pirellulaceae bacterium | reverse complement strand
TGCTGTGCACCTGCTCCAGCACCAGTCTGCTGCAAGCCAGCTTGCCCAGCTCCTCGCGTTCGTAAGTGCTGCCCACAGCCACGTCGCGTTCGCTGCTGCCCACGCCCAAAGCGTGAGCGTTGCTGCACACCTCGTCCACGCTTGCGTGACCGTCTTTGCTGCAACTAAGAACCGATGGAATTGGGAACTGAGCTTCCCGCCATTGTTCACACGACATTTCGATTTGCTCGAAACTGTTCAGCCGAACCGGATCCTGTTTGCCGGTTCGGTTTTTTTGCGCGCCCATCGAACCTTGGATTGCGCCTGCCTATTTGAACATCATGGTTTCAACGTTCGTGTGATTGCATAGACTTATGGGATGAGTATTGAAGATTTTCCGCACGTAAAAGTTTCCGCCTGCCCGATTGGGCTCGGCTTGGCTGCCCTGGGTCGACCCGGTTACATCAATTTGGGACATGCCACGGACCTGAAATCGGACTACGATGTTGAATCGATGCAGCAACGCACTCACGAAGTGCTCGATTACGCGTGGGAGGCCGGCGTTCGATATTTTGATGCGGCCCGCTCGTATGGGCGGGCGGAAGAGTTTCTTTCATCGTGGCTCGAATCGCGAGCGATTGAACCAAATGAGGTTACAGTCGCCTCGAAGTGGGGATACACCTACACGGCTGACTGGAAGATCACGGTCGCCGATGGCCACAAGCACGAAGTCAAGCAGCACTCAGTTGATCGACTGAATCAACAGTATCCTGAAAGCACGAAATTGCTCGGCGCTCACATGGATTTGTATCAGATTCATTCGGCGACGCTGGAAAGTGGAGTACTTTCAAACGACGCAGTGCTGGACCGACTGGCCCAGCTTCGTGATCGAGGCTTGCGTATGGGGTTGTCGGTCAGCGGCGCGACACAGTCCGATGTTATTCTCCGGGCAATCGACTGCGAACGAGGTGGAAGGCCGATTTTCAGTGCGGTCCAGGCGACTTGGAATCTGCTGGAACAGTCGGTGGGCTTCGCCCTCCAAACTGCCAGCGACCAAGGCTGGGTGGTGGTCGTGAAAGAAGGTGTTGCAAACGGCCGTTTAACCGATCGTAACAACGATCCTGACTTTTCCTCAAAACGCGACTTGCTTCAATCAATCGCAGATCAACATGATGCATCGATGGACGCTGTTGCACTTGCGGTGATTCTACGGCAACCATGGTCGAAAGTTGTCCTTAGTGGTGCAGCAACGAAAGAGCAATTGAATTCCAATCTACTCGCAAACGAGTTCGCCGACCAATTGTCAGAAGATGAGCTGTCTCAGCTGACGGAGTCTTTGATCGAAACTCCGGAAACTTACTGGGCGAATCGTTCAGGGCTTAAGTGGAACTAGCTTGGCTTGACTCACTTGTCGCTTTTATCTGGCAATAACAACTGGATGGCCAGAACGAAAATTGTCAGCAGTGCAAATCCGAATGGGAAAACGTCGCCGATCGAGCGGTACAGGCTGTCTCGTTTGACGGGTTGAACGGATGCTTGCAGGACACCCGTTTCACGCCGCGGACCGGTTTGAACCAATCGGCCACACGAGTCGATCTGCGCCGAGAATCCAGTGTTGGCCGCAACCAGATGAGGCTTCCGCGTCTCGATGGCTCGGAAGACGTTGCTGGCCAGATGCAAATCGAGGCAGGACGTGCCAAAAAACCAACCGTCGTTAGTCACATTGATCAGCACATCCGGTTCTTCGCCTTTGTCGGCAAGGGAATTCACCTGACGGCGAATGTAATGAGGCACGCAGGTTTCAAAACAGACACTCGGTGCGATACGAAAACCATTGACTTTCATCGTGCTGAATTCGGTACCGCGAGATAGTCCTTTCCCGATTGGTGTCAGGCCATCCAGAAAAGGAAACCACGCGGCAAACGGTACGTACTCGCCAAAGATCACCAGATGACTTTTGTAGTAGCGGTCGGTGATGCGTCCTTCGGGTGAAAACAGAATGGCTGAGTTAAAGATGTCGTCGTTGGCAGGATCGTGAGTCGAGCCACCGGCCAGTAAAGGAATGTTGGGACGAGTGCCAGCTGCGGTGCCGTTGGTGGCCCGATACAACTGCTGGTTGCTGGCAACAAAGTAGGCCTCGGTCACTTCTGCGTTGGCATCCGAAAGTAAGTCGGGTGAATCGAAGCTGGATTCGGGCCAGACGATCAGATCCAGATCGTCCCACTTCTCCCGGGCCAGTTCTGTCAGTTCGCGATGTTGCTCCCATCGTGCGTTTCTTTCCCGTTCAGAAAGTGGGCGAAAAACAACGTCGATTGATGGCTGAATCAATGCGACGGATAGCGACTGGTTTTTGGCAGTATGTTGAAATGTTTCCGACAGCCGATATCGCCCGTAGCCAATCAACATCATCAATGCCATAGCCGAGATCATGGCTGGAGCGACTTTCCGAATGCCCGAATCGGATAAACGGTGGCGAAAGAAAGTCGTTGCAATTCCGGTTGCGAAAAGCACCATCATGAAGCTGACGGCGTACGCTCCGCTAATGTCGGCCATCTGAATCAGCGATGGTTGTTGATATTGCGAATGCGACAGCAAACCCATTCCCATGCCGGTGAAGAAATTCGTCCGCATCCATTCGATTCCTGTCCAAACGACCGGCACCGCCAGCAACGGAGATATTCGGTATCGATGAACCAATACTCGCGATGCGGCGACAAACATCGGCGTATAAATGGAGAAGTATCCAGCAAGTGCCAGCCACCCAAAATTTAAAAGCCAATGCGGAATTCTTATGAAGTGGTAGGCGACCAACCAGTAAACGAATCCGGCCAACAACAGCTGTCGATAAGGTCGTTTGCCTGAAAGTTCGTCGATCAGCACCAGCCAGATTAACGGTGTGGTTGCGATCCACGCCAGTGGCCAGATTCCAATCAACGGAAAGGCCAGCCAAAGCAAAACAGATGAAAGACTGGCCAGCAGAAACGTCTGCATCGAGTTATTTTGTTTCAGCCAGGTCAATCTTGTTTCCGGCGGTGGGTGCTGAAGCTGGTTTGTTCTGAAGTTCCTCGATATGGCCGATCGAGTCAACGCGAGAAGGTTCAGAACGGGAAGAAGGTGACGATTTCACCTTCGGTGTGATCGTGTGAATCGGCAGAAAAGTAAATCAATCCATCGGCTTGCCCGAGTGCTCGGAGATCGGAAGAGCCGTTCCACGGTAAAGGCTGTACCTTTCGAGTAGTTTCCGAATCCGTGATTTGACGTCCGGGCCAGTAGGTTGGTCGATTACCGCGAGTCTGATGCGGCGCCGCGAGCACGCAGGCTACTGACGCTGGCGCGGCAGCGGTTCCTCCGCTCACTTGATCGACAGCGGCTCGCACAAACAGGTGAAAGCCAACGAGACTGCTCACGGGATTGCCCGGTAATCCGAAAACGAGTGTTTGACGGTCCCCAGAGTCGCGAATGCCAAACCAGACCGGCTTGCCCGGCTTCATCTTCACCTTGTGGAAAATCTGCTTCACGCCCTGCTCTTTCAGCAGTCCCGGAACCAGATCCATCATCCCTGCGGACACTCCACCGGAAAGCATCAGGATTTCGTGATCAAGTCCTCGCTCGATCAACTGCGAAAGTTGAGTCGGATCGTCACGGCCGATGCCGAGGCTTGTTGTTGGCAGTCGTAGTGACTCAGCCATGGCGACCAACATGGGTCCGTTACTGTTGCGGATGTGCCCTCGTTCGGGCAGGTGTTCGCAACCGACCAATTCGTCCCCCGTGGGAAGAACCGCGACCGAGGGCAACGCGTACGTTGGAACGGAGTGACAGCCGACCTCAGCCAGAAGGCCGACATCCGTTGGACGGACAACATGCCCGGCAGTGAAAACGGTATCGCCCGTGGAAAAGTTTCCCGCGCGTTTCATGCAATGCTTGCCGCTGGGGATCTGATCTGCGTTGATACGAACCCAGTCTCCGGAATCGTCGGATCGAGTTTCCGTACTTTCGATCATGACAACCGCGTCCGCGCCGATGGGCATGGGAGCACCGGTCATGATTCGTGTTGCCTGTCCAGTTTCCAGGCTCTTGTTCGGCCAGCCACCTGCAACAACCGTTTCGATGACTTTCAGGTCGCGCAATCCGGCTTGTATGTCTTCGCTTCGTACTGCGAATCCATCCATGACCGACTTATCGTGAGGCGGTGAGTCCACATCGGAGCCAATCGATTCGGCCAGTCGACGATAGACCGCGTCGGCCAAAGGGATGGTTTGGCGAACGCCGGGATGCACGTGTTCCCGAATTAATTCTAACGCTTCGTTGACTGAAATCATACGGCTGAAATCGTTGGAGGGACCGCGCCAAAAAGAAATCAAGTTTCGATAAAATTTTTGAGCATATCGATTCCATTTTCGGTCAAGAAACTCTCGGGATGGAATTGAACTCCGAAAGTCGGATGCTCCTTGTGCTGCACCCCCATAATCTCTCGACTTCCGTTTGGTCCATCTGCCCACGCTGTCACATTGAACTCAGCGGATAGCGTATCGTCTTTGATCACCAGACTATGATACCGAGTTGCCGTCATCGGCTGGGGCAGACCCGCAAAGATGCCCTGCCCCTGATGATGAATCTGATCTGTTTTGCCGTGCATCAAGCGTTCGGCCCGGACGATTTTCCCACCGGTGGCCTGACCGATGGATTGATGGCCGAGGCAAACCCCCAGCAACGGAATGCGTCCATGAAACTGTTTGACGCAATCGACTGAAACGCCCGCTTCGTTGGGGGTGCAAGGCCCCGGCGAAATAATAATGTGTTCTGGAGCAAGCGATTCAATTTCTGGTGTCGTGATGGCATCGTTGCGATAGACCCGAATATCCAGCGAGTCATCGATCTCGCCCAACCGCTGGACGAGGTTGTAAGTGAACGAATCAAAGTTGTCGACGATCAGAATCATGGAATAGCGCGATTGATTGGGGTGAGCGTCCGCACGGAATAAATTTGCTAGCTGATGATTATCGGTCAAAAGCAGCGTGAGGTTAAGGTCAGACGGTTACGCCAGAAAGGATTCTGGATTCGTATTGCGTCAGGTTGAGAGCTTCCATATCGTTGCCCAGACCGTGGAGCAGTGGCGATTCAAAACTCGCCGAAAGCACTCGTTTCCGCGACTCAAAACAACAGGTAGAAGCAATTCTGCCCGAAAGATGACAGGAAAATCGGGTGAAACCCACCTGACGGAAATTCCAACTCGTCTTTCGTCTGACAACTTAACTACCCCACCATTGCATGGACGCAATGGAACATTGCACGGAGGCAATGGCAATGACAGTAATCCCTGACGTGAATTCTCGTATGGACCTGATCACATCCGTCCCCTTGTTGGACGTCGGCCGAGGCAACGCTCCTTTAAAAGCCGAGATCATGTCTGCTTTCTCTGACATTATTGACAGCGGGTGGTTTGTCGGTGGACCACATGTTCAATCCCTTGAGCAAACGGTTGCTCGGGTCAGCGGTGTCGATCACGCGGTCGGTTGTGCATCGGGTAGCGAAGCGCTGCTGTTAGCATTGATGGCAATCAATATTCAGCCGGGTGATGAAGTAATTTGTCCCAGCTTCACCTTCTTTGCCACGACGAGCGCGATTTCGCGAATGGGAGCAACACCCGTTTTCGTTGATATTGATCCTGAAACATTTAACGTTGATCCACAGAAACTGGATGCGTTGATCACCGGGCGAACCAAGGCCATCATCCCCGTTCATTTGTTCGGTCAATGTTGCGATATGGATCCGATTTTGAAAGTCGCTGCGGAACACGGTCTGACAGTCATCGAAGATTGTGCCCAATCGATTGGTGCGACTGACAAAGGACGCCCTGCTGGAAGCATGGGAACCATTGGTTGTTTCAGTTTTTACCCAACGAAGAATCTGGGTGGCTTCGGTGACGGTGGCATGTTGACGGCGACGGATTCTGAAGTTGCCGACCGACTACGTTTGTTGGCCAATCACGGAATGAAGCCTCGCTACTATCACCGTGAAGTTGGTATCAACAGCCGCCTCGATGCGATGCAGGCGGCGGTGCTGGGAATTAAAATCAAGCACCTTTCCGAATACGGTGAAGCTCGACGGCAAAACGCGATGCGATACCGAGACTTGATGAACCGCGCGGGTATCGATTCGATTGTCTGCCCGCCGAACGAGTCGAAAGATTGTTGCCACGTGTGGAATCAGTTCACAATTCGAATCCCTGACGGCAAGCGTGACCAGGTGCGAGAGAAATTAGCCGCAATGAATGTCGGCAGTGAAATTTATTATCCGGTTCCCATGCATCAGCAGGAATGCTTCCTGGAAGTACCAGTTGATTTGGGGAGTTTGACAGAAACCGAGCGGGCGGCTGCAGAAGTTCTGAGTCTGCCGATTTTTCCGGAATTGACTGCTGCTGAGCAGAATTACGTCGTTGATTGTCTTGCCAAGGTACTGGCAGAGCTGGCAATCGAGGCGAGGCGAGCGGCCTGATTTGAGGCTGTCGCGTCCTGAAATCCCGAAGTTCTGTCTCAAAGAAGTTCGGATCTGGCGTTAAATGCTGTGGCTACCATCGGTCCAGTCGGTACACGAGGCAGTATTCGACTCGACGATGGAAACCAGATGCAAGAGACCTCAATCACAATCAGTCCCGATGCAAAAGCGGGCTACCGCCTGAAAGCCGTTCAGTGGTTCGATCTTCCGCTTGAGCAGGTTTTTTCATTCTTCTCAGATGCGATGGAGCTGGAACGGATCACACCCGGATTCCTGCAGTTCAAAGTTTTAACTCCTCCGCCGATCAACATTCAGGAGGGCACTTTGCTGGACTACCGGCTGAAGCTTCACGGTATTCCAATCAAGTGGAGAACCGAGATTTGCGTCTGGGAGCCACCCTTCCGGTTTGTTGATCAGCAGCTCAGAGGGCCCTACCGTCGTTGGTATCACGAGCATCAGTTCGAGGAGATCGACGGAAAAACCCGGGTTTTGGACGACGTCCATTACATTCCTCGCGGTGGATCGCTGATTCACAATTTTCTGGTCAAACCCGACCTCGAAAAGATCTTCGGTTTCCGTCAGGATAGACTCCGTGAGATCTTTGACGAGAAGAAAGCTCGGCTGTCCCGCTCGGACGCCGCGATCCATCGATTGATGGATCCAGAGACGCAGGTTTCTGAGCAATCGGTACACTAATTGAACGCTTAAGCCAATCAGGCCGTCGTGAATTCTAAATTCGGGGCGGTCTGGCTTAGCTTTTAGCGCCGATGTGAGGCTCGTCGGAGTGAATCGACTCCATTTCGAAATTGACGAGCCATTTCTTTGAACTCCATACTTGAGAAAATTGTTCAACACAAACGTGTTGAGATTGCTGCCGCGAAGGAAGTTACGGAAGCGGCGAATCTTCGCAGACTGATTCAGGATACCGATCCACCGAAGGATTTTGTCGCCTCGCTAAGGTCCAGTCTGCCTGAGGTCGGACTGATTGCGGAAGTGAAAAAAGCCAGCCCATCCAAGGGCGTGATCCGGGAAGACTTTGACCCGGTTGCGATCGCGACCGAATACGCGACGGCCGGTGCCAATTGCATCAGCGTCCTTACCGATGGAAAATTCTTTCAGGGGCACTTGGACTACCTGCGTCAGATTCGTCAGGCGGTCCACGTCCCGTTGCTGCGAAAGGATTTCATTCTTGACGAGTATCAAGTGCTTGAGGCCCGAGCCGCAGGCGCCGATGCAGTGCTGTTGATTGCGGAATGCCTGACGCCAGATCGCTTGAAACAGCTTCATGATGCGATCACTCAAGTGGGCATGACGGCGTTGGTGGAATTATATGATGCTGAAAATCTGGACGCAGTGCTGGCGTGCAACCCAACGCTGGTGGGGGTGAATAACCGGGATTTGAACACATTTGAGGT
Source organism: uncultured Pirellulaceae bacterium (assembly GCA_964468915.1). Classification (GTDB taxonomy): domain Bacteria; phylum Planctomycetota; class Planctomycetia; order Pirellulales; family Pirellulaceae; genus Mariniblastus. The sequence continues at coordinate 20,355 of CAYXWX010000060.1, read as the reverse complement.
CGAGCTAGAGCATTCAATCCGCATCCGCAAGCAAGTTCCTGCCGATATTACTTTTGTCAGCGAAAGCGGAATTTTTCATCACGCGGACGTAGAATTGCTCAAAGCCAATCAGGTTGACGCCATGTTGGTTGGCGAATCGCTGATGCGATCTGAAAATATCGTGGATGCGATCCGAAAATTGAGGAATGGCAAATAGTTTGAATCAAGCGAGGTGCGATGTCTAACTTCATGACAAATTTAAAGACGCTCAATAGCGTTGTGCGCACAGGCCTGTTGGTGGGCTTCCTGGGAATCTTTGGCTACGGCAGCTGGTTTGGGTATGAAAGGTATGTAAAACCCGGCCTGCAAGCGGAAGCGGCGATCGCCGAGGCCGCGCGGCTGGAGAAAGAGCTGGCAGAGTCGTTGAAGAAACAGGAAGAACTGACGGTTGAAAACGACCGGATGCAGACATCGCTAAAGCTGTTGAAGACCGATCGAAGGATCGCAAATGTCGAAATCATGGAGAAAACCATCGACGAGGAAGGAACTCCGATCATGGAGGTTCGTTTCACCGAAGTCGACGACTATGGCGACGTGATTGGGTCAGCAAAAGACTATACGATCAAGGGCGATCAGTTTTTCATCGACTGTTGGGTTGCGACATTTGAAGACAAGTACATTGAGCAGGCGGACGAACTACGGAATGCCTCGCTGTTTGCATTCAAGAGTATCTACGGAGACGCCGAACGACCGCGAGACGCCCAGCGGCTGGATTCGGACTCCAATGACAGGCCACCGGGGATCTACGACGACCAGCGCAAGCGAGATTTCGAGCAGCAGATCTGGCGAGACTTCTGGGCGGTATGCAACGACCGGGCTCGGCAGAAAGAATTGGGGATTCGCGCTGCTTATGGTCAGGCGAACCACTTGGTTGCTGAAGCTGGCCAAAGATATCAGGTCGTGATTCGATCAAGTGGCGGGGTCAGCCTGACGCCAATTGAAGAGGAATCGATCGAAGCGGAAGCCGGAGAAGATCGGGATTTTGATGACGAATTCGAGGACGATGGACCGTAGCACTTTGCAACGATCCGGCACCTGAGAATGTAAAAAGGTCCGATTCACTCGATAGAATGAATCGGACCTTGGTCGTTTGTCTTGCTTGAATTATCGATTTGGCGATACGATGGCATTCGCGTTTACTGGCATGAAGCGGGAACATCGACCCGAACTTTGATTCATGACAAACCACTCGTGCTTTGTTCCAACTGAAGATTAGGGTTGACCGACCGAATCATCATTCCGTGAGCCTCAAAAGCAAAAAATAAAACGAGACCCTCCGCAAGTAACAACCCTAAAAACGAGTTGGAACAAAGCACTCGTTGGAAATTCTGCTGACTTTGGCAGCCGATTTCTACTGACCGGGCGCGGCGCCTGGTGCAACACTGTTGCCGGTTTGCAGTCTCCAGCGGACCCCAAAGTCACCGGTTTCCTGAAGGAAGCGAGAATTGGCGCTGGTCGTTAACGACTGAATGAAATCGGGTTCGATATCTGCCTGGCCCCAGTCCGTTTTCAGCTCTACCGCCGGGACCGTCGGTTCACCGGTGATGGTGTCGCCGTTGGTCAGGACAACCACAGCCGAGTCTTTGTTATCGATTTTGAACCGGATGCCGGCGATTTGATCCATTGGAATGTTGATGTCACCGAACTTGCACTTGATGGAGAAGCTGTCAAACCCGTCCATGTTGCCAGCCATTACCTGAGCATCCGTCATGCGGATGAAGAACGTGTCCGTTTCGCTTCCGGCGAGCATGGGTGATGGAGTGACGGGAGCCTCGTACTTCAGGACGATCTGCGAGAAATCACTTCCCGATTCTTTAACGGGAATTCGAACGGGTTGTCCTTTGACTTGCCCGATCAGGTCTTCATCCAGCGTCAACGAAGCGTTTTCTCCAGAGACGCTGATTGGGAGCCCCAATTCGATCGGCTCTTCTTCATTTGTTTCATCGTACTGAAGCTCAATGAAGCTGATCTTGTTCCGGTACTTTTCGGGCACTTGAGATCGCAAGCTTCCGTAGCTGCGAAGGCTGCCAACCAATTTGTTGTCCAGCTTCAAGACAAAACGAGTCTGATCCTGAGCGAACGAGTTGCCCGTAAGGAACAGCGCCGCAAACAAAGTGGCACAAACGAGGGAACGAAATTGAAACATGGTATCTCCGAAGTTTCTGATTTAATTTGGGGTCCAGTTTTCCTGGAAACTGGAATTTGGCAATCCTTGATCGATTGGATTGCCAGGAAAACGTACGGGTGGACGACTTGGCGGTAACGGTTGTACGGGTCGCGTCAAAACCCACTTCTTGCCGGCTTTCGGATCACCCTCAAGGAAACGTGATCCACGGTGGTAGGTAATTGACTCAAGTTTGCTGACGGGGATTTTCTCATCCCCCCATCGAGTCGCCAGTTCGATTTCTGACAGGTCGATCTTTCCGGTCAGATAGTCACCGGTCGCGGAGATCACCACCACGTCATCACTTTCATCCGCGTTGAAGCGAATCCCTGCGATCCGACTGAGTGGAATCTCGGTTGGACCAAACTGAGTTTCAAACTTCAATGATTTCATGTTTCGAACCCAACCCGTTGTTCCGTTCTGGGGCGACAGCCGGACAAAAACCTGCGGACTGTCGTTGGGCATTGGCTTGGCGCGACGACGAATCGAAGCCAGTCGTGAGCGATTTCCCGGACGCAGGTATTTGAGCGTGATCGACTGGAATCCGGACTGATAAACTTTCATCTGCACCGGCTGATACTCAAGTCGATCCACAATTGACTCGTCCACGTTGACCAGCAACGTGCGTCCGAGTTTGTCAATATCGTCCTTGATTAACAATTTTTTCGAAAGGAACGTCGTCGGATGCTTCAGCAAAACCGAGTCGACTCGATTTTGAAACTTTGCCGGCAACGTCGCACGAAGCTGCCCGTCTCGCCGCAAGGCAGCCGCTTCCTGCTCGCCAATCGTCAGAACGACCATGAACCGATCGTTCTTTTCTTTCGAGGACGGTTTTTCATCATCACCCTCTTGAGCATTCACAGTGACACTGCAAAAAGCAAAGATCATGCAGCTGATCATGGCAACTGCAGAACGGTTGCCCATCATTCTGAGATTCGGGTTAGTGATCATGGGTCACCTTATCCGCGTCCGGCGTCTATCGAAAACCAGAGCCGAATCGACACTACCGACCTCGTTGGACAGGAACAGGCCGCGCCTTGGTGAATCGCCATCCTGAACCTCCAGAGGTGTTGTCTGTGAAGAACCTTGCGTTCTTGTCAGTCGTGATGGTCTCAATCTGGCTCGCATCGATATGCGCGGTACCCCAGTCAGTCTTCAGCTGAACCGTGTCCAGGTTGACCTTGCCCGACAACATGTCACCATTCTTAAACGCAAGGACCGCACTGTTATCGTTTCCGATATTCATCTTGATGCCGTCAATCTTGCTCATCGGGACATTGACCTCGCCGAAGCTGGTGGTGACCTTCAATTCGTCCAATTCTGTAACCGAACCCGTCAGTTCGCGGTTCTGGCTGAAAGAAACGAAAACAACTGAATTTGCGGGGCCTTCAACTGATTGTGCCGAAGCGAAATCCATAGTTGCCGGGGTCAAAATCAGGGCGAGCGCCAAGCTCTTGAGAAGGTAGTTCATTTAGCTGTCTCCAAACGGATTTGCAAAGTAGGGTTGAGTTTGGGAAGCGGTGTTCTGTGATAACAGCCGATCCGCGGAAGCCCACAATATAATCGGGGTGAATAGCGAAACAAACGTTGGAAGTGGAAATGGAATCGATTTTGTCCTCAGGCTCTTTCCGTAGTCGTTACGACCGGCACTGCTTGAACTTGGAAAGGGCGTTGCAACCAGCGACATCCGCCTTCCGCTCGAAGCGGCGTGGGTAAACACACGATCCGGGGCGAACTGGCGTGTTGATCATCATGACAACCCACTGCGTTGTCGCGCGTTGTTTTAATCGGCGTGTTGTTTTAATCGCAACACGCCGGTCAGCGAGGGATCGTTCGTCCCTCACTCACGTTTCGGCTTTTGATTGTTGCGTCGAAATGATGATCGCCACTCCATCAGCAAGCCGTGATAATCAGGGCGAAATCCTGAATCGTCGCCACTGGTTGCCGTCCAAATGATAAATCACACGGTCATGCAGGCGATCCAGTCGACCCTGCCAGAACTCCACGGTGGTCGGAGTCAGTTCATAGCCCCCCCAATTAGCAGGTAGTGGCACGGGCTGATCGATCAGCTGTTGGTCGAGGTGATCACGAGCCTCCTGCAGCTGCTGCCGCGAATCGATTTCCGATGATTGTCGAGAAACGGCGGCTCCCAACTGAGCACCTCTTGGGCGGCTGTGAAAATACGCCTCTGACACATCACGCGACGTTTTCGAAACTTTGCCTTCCATCCTCACCTGACGTCCCTGATGAGGCCAATTGAACACGACCGCTGCGACGGGGTTAGCTTCCAGTTGCTGGCCTTTTTTCGAACCGTAGTTCGTGAAAAACCGAATTGATCCATCTTCCAGCCCCTTCAGCAACACGATTCGAGCAGTCACATCGCCCTTCAAATCCGCGGTCGCCAGCGTCATCGCATTCGGCTCGAACCAATCGCCCGGCGAGGACGCAACTGCCGCGTCAAACCAGATTCGAAATTGGTCGATCGGTTTTTCATGCAGCTGATTGTCGTCAATTCCATCCGTCTGGTACTCTTTTCGAAGAGCCTGAAAATTCACGTTGTCATTGTTGCTCATGGAGGATTTCATCAACCTGATTGGGTGGAAACAGTGGTCGGCGTCCGACTTCGTGGGAACTTCAAATTCTGACGTAAATCGATATCATCTGGCAGTGGTTGCAGGATAAGAGTTTTTGGCTTCCGTTGCCCACGGCTTCCATTGCCCACGGCTTCCATTGCCCACGGCTTCCATTGCCCACGGCTTCCATTGCCCACGGCTTCCATTGACCACTTCATTCGACTTCGACCCGATACAACACCCGAAAGACACGCGAAAATGTCACCCGATTCAAACGCAGCCGGCCAAAAGACTCGTACCGAACGCGATTCCATGGGCGAAGTTCTCGTCCCTGCGAACGCCTATTACGGTGCACAGACTCAACGAGCGGTCCAGAATTTCCCAATTTCCGGTTGGGAGATCCCTCCCGCGATGATCCACGCCATGGGGCGAGTCAAATATGCTTGCGGGGTTGCCAATCGCGATCTCGGAAAGCTGACGGGCACTGGAAAGAACCCACTGGACGATTCTCAAGTGGAATCGATGCTGGCTGCGGCGACCGAAGTGATCGATGGCAAGTTGGATGACCAGTTTCCAATTGACGTGTTTCAGACAGGATCGGGGACCTCCAGCAACATGAACGTGAACGAGGTGATTTCGAATCGCGCGATCGAGATCCATGGTGGCGATCGGTTCACGGCCGACAAGCCCATCCACCCGAACGACCACGTGAACATGGGCCAGAGTACTAACGACACGTTCCCAACTGCGATTCACGTAGCTGTTGCCGTTGAGCTGACCCGTCAATTGATTCCAGCGCTCGAGCGTTTTGCTTCGGTGCTTCAGGCCAAAGCAAAAGAGTGGGACAAGATTATCAAGATCGGACGGACTCACCTTGCCGATGCCACGCCGCTGCGTCTGGGGCAGGAGTTTGGCGGGTTTGCACGACAGATTGAGCTGTCAATCGAGCGGGCAAGACGTGCGATCGCGGCAGTCGCTGAACTACCCGCAGGAGGCACCGCGGTTGGATCTGGAATCAACACACATCCGGAATTTGGTTCGCGAGTGGCAGCGGTGCTGGCGGAGACAACAAAAATCCCGTTTGTCGAGGCCGTCAATCACTTTGAAGCGAACGCCCAGCGTGATGGCCTGGTCGAGTGCCATGGTCAATTGAAAACCATCGCGTCGACGCTGTTCAATGTCGCCAACAACATTCGCTGGTTGGGTTCCGGCCCGCGATGCGGATTTTATGAAGTTGCAATTCCTGACCTTCAGCCGGGCAGCTCGATCATGCCGGGCAAGGTCAATCCCGTGTTGTGCGAAAGCATGCTGCAATTGACGGCTCGAGTTATGGGCAATGATCAGACGATTACGCTGTGCGGATCTTCGGGGGGTCAATTTCAATTGAATATCATGATGCCGGTGATGGCTCACACGACACTGGAAAGCATCCTTCTGCTTTCCAAAGGTACCGAAGCGTTTGTTGATTTCTGTGCTGAGAACATGCAGGCCAACGCGGACGTTTGCGAATCCTTCGTTGAAAAAAGTCTGGCCATGTGCACCAGCCTGAACCCTCACATTGGCTACGAAAAAGCGGCGGCACTGGCGAAGGAAGCGTTCAAGTCGGGTAAGACAATTCGCGAGCTGTGCCTTGAGCAGAATATTCTGCCTGAGGACGTGCTCAATGAGGCTCTTGATCCGATGAGCATGACAGAGCCGCAGGCGTGAGGGCTTCGGGGCATCGTCATTGCCCAAGATTCCCCACCAGAATGAATGCGTCGCCCAGAACATTAACGATGCCATCGCCGTTGATGTCTCCATCCTCGTAGCTGTCGACTTCCTGCCCGAGGTTTGAAACCAGCGTGAATGCGTCACCCAAAACATTGACCTGCCCGTCCAGATTCAGGTCACCGGGATTGGTTCCAACGCCGACAGACGTCTGGACGAACTGAGTCAACAGCTGTTGCAGGTCAGAAAAATCGATCGTGCCATTGTCATTCAGATCGAAAGTCGCGTTCGCCCCGGTTGCGGAACCGCCAATGTTTTTTCGCAGCAAGTCGATGTCGGTCAGGTCAACTTCCCCGTCCCGAAGAAAGTCTCCATTGGCTGACGCCGCCACGGTGGCTCCGGTGACTTTGAAGATCTCGCCATCCAGTCCGATGATGAACAATTCGCCCGCGGAATTTTCGGCGAACGAAGAAACGGCATTGACCGTGCCGGCATCAGTGGTCAATTGATTGGTCCATTCGAAAAAATTGGTGATGTTGGTACCGTCGAACTGTTGGGGCGTTTGCGTCGAATCCCATTTGAAGGACCACAAACGATTTGAAACGAAGTCCGCGAAAAAATACTGCCCCTTCAGTGCCTCAATTTCGCCCCGATAAACGTAGCCTCCCGTGACCGAGCGTCCTCGATTCAAGCCACTTCCGTGCCGATAGTCATGTACCGGATCAATCGCTCCCACTGGCGGATCCTCGTTGGAGAAAGCAGGAGTTTGGATGGTCCCTTCTCTCAGCCGCCAACCAAAGTCCTGGCCACTACCACTGCCATTTGGAATCACGTTGATTTCCTCTCTCGCATTTTGTCCGACGTCTGCGATGTAGAGGTCTCCCGTTTCAGAATCGAAACTGCACCGGAATGGGTTTCGCAGGGCAAAGGAGTAAATTTCATCATCGCCCGTGACGCCAACAAACGGATTGGACGAGGGGATCGCATAATTCCGATTCGCGTCGGTTGGAAAGTCATCGGAATCCACGTCAATGCGTAGCAGTTTGCCCAGCAGGTTGTTCGTGATATCGCGCGAGTTGCCAATACCAGGTGTATGCCCGTTCCCAAAATCGTTTGACCCGCCGCCGTCGCCCAATGCGATGTACAAAAAGCCGTCTGGCCCGAATCCAATCCAGCCTCCGTTGTGATTGGTTTGCGGTTGGCTGACGGTCAGGACATTCACGATCGCTGACGAGTTCGTGTCAACAACTCCACCGGTAGCCTGGTAGCGTCGGATGCGTGTCGCGCGAGTTGTATCCGTGTAGTGAACGAAAAAGAATCCGTTGTTTTCATAGTCGGGATGAAAGGCCAGACCCAGCAAGCCTTGCTCATTGCCAGTGCTGATTCCGGGGACGGTCAAAAAGGTTGTCGCGTCAATCGCGCCCGTGGTGGTGTTGAGAATTCGAATGCGACCGGTGTGTTGCTCGATCACATACAAACTTCCCGGCTCGCCCGGTGCCTCGGTGGCAAAAACGGGACGAACAAACGCGTTCGAGAGTCTTTCCAGCTGCAGGTTCGTTTGAGCGTCCGCCTGATCAGCGAAACTGAGCATGCAGACAGAAAGCAAACAGGTGAGGCATCGTGAGTTCACTGCTCGAGATATCGCATTCATGTTGATTGGTCAGGCCTGGAGGAATGGAACGCATTAGCAGCTGCCATCGTATAACAAACCAGCGCCTGACGCACACATTCCGTGGGCTGGGTGCGGGGAACCGAATAGCTTGTTCGCTGCGGTGCATTGTGGCGTCAATCGTCGTCGTTTTGCACTTCTATCGCACCAGACAAAATCTGCTGTTTGCCAAACCGGGCGAGTTTTGCCAGCGTCTTTTTTTCTGCCGGGCTGAGTGCTGCCTGGTCGAGGCGCTGAAGCAACTTCATTGCCTTGCGAGGTTGTTGGTCACGCTGCATCAGCAGTTTTGCCAGCTTGAATGTGACACTGGTGTGTAATCGTTGATAGTGCGACAGGTAGTACTTCAAAAGTTTGCGATATAGTTTCCCCTGCCCCGGATCTTTTTCCAGCCCGTTGATCATCTTGATCAACAACGACTCATCCAGCACAAGGCCTTCCCTTTTCCGTGCGAGTGCTTCGAACCGTTTGAAGCCAACTTCATAATGACCTCGGTCAATGTAGTGAGCCACCATCTTCAGGCCGTCTGTCAAAGCCTTGCGCTTCTCTAGGATCAGCTCTTGTCGCCGCTCTTCCTGTTCCGCCAGTTCATTCACGGTCAGTTGTTCCTGCCCTCGTTTGCCCGTCATGATCGAAATGAAATCATGTCCGTCGCAGTTGACTCGTTTTGCAGCGAGCATTCCCCAGCCGATGGCGAGACCGATCGGGATTCCCAGCAAGCGCAGGACCGCGGATGACATTTCGAAACCCGTAAACGCGGCGATCACAAAGTTCAGGGCCACAAACAGATACGTCAAAGTCGACATGCTGATGTCAAAGCTGGAAGTGATCGGGCTCAGTAAGAAGATGCCGACAAACTTGAAATGAATCTCATTCTCGGGAGCCCACAGGAACGCGATGATCATGATCCCGAAAATCGCACTGCTGGCGCCCAGCGAGAAACCTGCGGTCCAGCCAAGCATGATCAGGCTTTCAAGGATTGATTCGCCGAACGCACACGCGTTGTAAGCAAGTAGGAATTTCCACCACCCGATTTTTCCTTCCACGATCAACCCGAAAATGAACAGGAAGATCATGTTGTTAAACAAGTGGAAGAAGTCGGCGTGCAAATAGGCAGAAACGAGGCAGTTGACTGGATTGAATGTGCCGTGTTGCAGCGCCCACCGTTCGGTGAATTCAGGTATTCCAAGCTGCAAAACGAACATCAACACGTTCGCAGCGATGGTGACACCTGTCGCAATGGGCAGGTGATACAGCGGCGCGTCGGTGGACGTGGGGATCAGGAATAGCATTGCAGCTTTGTTCGCACGGCATCACGTATTCCTGGGAGGAATTTTCTGCAGTAAAGAAAATTTGCAGTCAGGATCCCACAGCAATGTCAAACGGATACTCGTACAGTAAACCCGGAATGTTCTGGTAGACTCGCTCGCGGCAGGACGGAAGCCACTCGAAAATTCGATCGTCCAGTTCGGGCAGGCCGACGCGTCGCAATACGTGATTCAGGCGATAAATTGTCCGCTGATCATCAACATAATCGAAGATGTATTTCAACTCCAGAAATTTGCCAAGCATCGGCGCGAATTTTTCTGTCGGTCGTGTTGCGAACAAGTTAATGGCGTTTTGAACTTGTTCGGCGTCGACCGAGGCGACTTGATCGTAATAGTACTCGACTTTGCCCGGATAATTCTTCTGCAGCCATGCGTCAATAAACATTTCGATCAGCACATGAGTCGCGAAGCCGGAGCGCATTGACTGGTCGTCGTCGAACAGTTTTCGCAGTTCTACCGCCATCGCCAGGTTCATTCGGTTAAACGTTGAACCGGTGTGAAACCAATGGTCATCCAGATGGTGTTGAACGACTCCTTTGGCGACGGCAGCGACAATCGGATCATCGTGATCCATAAACGGAATGGCCTTTTTTTTCCGAGTTCGGCATCTGCGATCGACCGCGCCCAGAAGATCTGGCACGCCGCAGCCAACGGCCATGTAAGGTTGATCGAGGAACGGAAATGCGTGGGAAAAGGAATTCATTCCGATTGCCTTTGGCGTTCACCCGTGAATTCGATCTCGTGACCTCGCACGTCCGAGTCAAATTCGCAACCGCCGTCGTGCCAACGGAACACCTGCTGACCCATCACCCACGTAGCAACCGGCCAGCCTTTGAGCGTCGTGCCATGCCAGGGGCTCCAGCGACATTTGGTTTCCTGTTCCTCATTCAAGATCGTTCGTTCCTGATTCAGGTCGACCAGCACCAGGTCGGCGTCAAAGCCTTCTTCAATGCGTCCCTTGTTCTTCATGTTCCAGACGCGAGCAGGCTCGGCACTCATCCAGTGAGCCAGTTGCGGCAGCGAGCAGCGGCCCTGATTGACTTGATCGAGCATCAACGCCAGATAATTTTCGACCGCCGGCAATCCGGATGGGCAAGCGGGAAACGGTTCGCGTTTTTCTTCCATCGTGTGCGGCGCGTGGTCGGTGGCAATCACGGTGATCTTGCCCGATTGCAACGCTGACCACAACGCGGCGTTGTCATCGGCGGTTTTGATCGAGGGGTTCATCTTGATCAACGATCCCAGCCGAGGGTAATCGTCGACGTTAAAGAAAAGATGATGGGGGCAAACTTCGGCCGTGATCAAATCGGAGGCGTTGGCGATCAAGTCGATTTCCGCGGCGGTCGAAACGTGCAGCACATGAAACGGATGTTGATGGCGTTCCGAGAGATCGATCGCTCGTTTGGTCGCGATGTACGCAGCCTCGTGGTCGCGAATGTTCGAGTGATCGGCGACGTCCGTGCTGAGCTTGTATTTTTCCGCGTTCGCGCGGACGGTTGCCTCGTCTTCGCAATGAGCACAGATCGGCAGGCTTGATTCGCCGAAAATTTTCTCGAGTGCCGCTTGTTCGTCAACCAGCAGGTCTCCGGTGCTCGAACCGATAAAAATTTTGATGCCGGGAGTTCGCTTTGCGTGCTTCAGATCTTCGACGTTGGAAGTGGTGGCTCCAATGTAAAAACCAAAGTTGACGACGCTTTGCTTGCCTGCGATCGCGAGCTTGTCGTTCAGCAGATCTTGAGTGATCGCGTTTGGAATGGTGTTGGGCATTTCCAGAAAGCTGGTGACGCCGCCTTTGGCGCAGGCGTGGCTGGCATGGTGTAAATCTTCCTTGTGAGTCAGCCCAGGCTCGCGAAAATGGACCTGATCGTCGATGACGCCCGGCATCAGGTGCAAACCCGTGGCATCGACGGTCAGATCCGCAAGCGTTTGGTCGGCGGGGTCGATCGCTGCAATCTGAGTGCCATCGATCAGGACAGAGGCGTTGACGATTTCGTTGTTCAGGACAACCGAAGCGTTTTTGATCAGCGTTTTCATGGTTCCAGTTTCCGCATGGAACGCTTTGCTGTCGAGCGGTCGGGGTTGGTAATTCGCGTGGGCGACACAATAATCACGGTCGGAGGCGTGGGGCTTTTCGGTTCAACTGGTTATCAATCGTTTTCGAACGTTCGTTTTATCAAGGAAACACAGCAGGATGCAGGATTTCGAAAAACTCGGTGCGTTTTATCTGGGCAAGCAGTACGATCAACAGGCTCGCGCCCGAACGGAAAATCTTCTTTTGTACGATTCGCGTGATCTTTGCACGCACGCCGTCGTTGTCGGGATGACGGGAAGTGGAAAAACAGGTTTGTGCGTCGGCTTGCTGGAGGAGGCGGCGATCGATCGAATTCCTGCGATCGTCATTGATCCCAAAGGAGACATTTCGAACCTGCTGTTGACGTTTCCGAATCTCAGTCCTGAGGAGTTCCGACCATGGATCGACGAAGGTCAGGCGTCCAGGGAGGGTGTGTCGCCGGAAGTTTTCGCGACCAATGAGGCCGAAAAATGGAAAGCCGGTTTGGAAGAATGGGGGCAGGACGGGGCCAGAATTCGCAAGATGCGGGATACGGTCGATCTGCGAGTCTACACGCCTGGCAGCACCGCGGGCCGGCCGGTGACGATACTCAAGTCCTTTGGCTGCCCGAATGACCAGGTGTTGAACAACGCCGAAGCATTGGGTGATCGGATCAGCGCCGCAACTTCAGGTCTGCTGGCTTTGTTGGGGATCGAAGCCGATCCCATTCGTTCACGTGAGCACATTCTGATCAGTCGGATTCTTGATCAGGCGTGGCGTGAGAAAAAGGATCTGGATCTGGGAAAGATCATCGGAGCGATTCAGGATCCTCCGTTTGAACGAGTCGGAATCATGGAACTGGACGAGTTCTATCCCAAAAAGGATCGAATGGATCTGGCGATGACGATCAACAACCTGCTGGCTTCGCCCACGTTTTCCAGCTGGTTGCAGGGCGAGGCACTCGACATCAAGCGAATGCTGCACACGCCCGAGGGCAAGCCGTGCATTTCCATCGTGTCAATCGCTCACCTGTCGGAAAAAGAGCGAATGTTCTTTGTGACGATTTTGCTCAATGAGATGCTCACCTGGATGCGCTCGCAACCGGGAACGTCCAGCTTGCGAGCCCTTCTGTACATGGACGAGGTGTTTGGTTATTTCCCACCCACGAAGAATCCACCGTCGAAGCAACCGATGCTGACTCTGTTGAAGCAGGCTCGCGCGTTTGGGCTGGGCTGCGTGCTGGCGACACAGAACCCGGTCGATCTGGATTACAAAGGACTGTCGAATGCGGGAACCTGGTTTCTTGGTCGCTTGCAAACAGAACGCGATAAGGCTCGCGTGCTTGAGGGGCTGGAAGGAGCTGCCTCGCAGGTTGGGCAAACCTTCGATCGGGCGGCGATGGAGCAGACGCTGGCTGGCCTGGGCAGTCGCAAGTTCCTGATGAATAACGTGCATGAGGATGAGCCCGTCGTGTTCGAAACTCGCTGGGCCATGTCTTACCTGAGAGGCCCGTTGACTCAGTTGCAGTTGCAGAAGCTGATGGATGAAGACCCCGGCTATGATGCTGAGGCTGTCGCAGCGAGCGGTCGTCCTCGTCGCCCGGCAGCCGAGAAAGCGGATCCTGTCGAGCCGACCGTGGACGGACGCCAGTTGGTGCCCAGTGAGATTGAACAGCGTTTTGTCGAGGTTCGTGATCGAGTCGGGGAGGGAGAGCGGCTTGTCTACCGAGCGGCATTGCTTGGCGAAGGCCGTCTGCACTACGTGAAATCGACCTACAAGGTTGATTCGTGGCAGGAGAGGCTGCTGTTGGCGACCGTCAAGGGTGGCGAGATGCCGGATGAAGTCTGGGAGCAGGCTGACGTCCTCGATGAACCGTTGGAAATCGTTCGAAACCCCGAACCGGGTGGTGAATTCGCATCAATCTGCAGCGACTTGCAGAAGAAAAAGAACTACACCACATGGAAGAAAGAGTTCAAGGAATTTCTCTATCGCCACCAACCGATGACCATCTGGCGCTGCAAGGACTTGAAACAATATTCGGAGCCTGGTGAAACGGCGGGTGATTTCAAAGTTCGGCTTGAACAACTCGCATCAGAAAAACGAGATGATGCGGTCGAGAAGCTGCGTGATAAATTCGCCAGCAAGTTCTCGACGCTGCGGACACGCATTCGGAAAGCGGAAGACAAAGTGGAGGTCGAGAAAGCTCAGTATCAGCAAAGTCGGCTGAACAGTGTGCTGTCCGTGGGGACCACGATCATGGGAGCGTTGCTGGGTCGCAAGACCTTTGGCGCGACCAATGCCCGTCGAGCCGGTACGTCCATGCGGTCGTTTGGCCGAGCGTCCAAGGAGAAGGACGATATCGGTCGAGCCGAAGAGAATCTGGAAGAGTTGCAGATTAAGTATGAAGACATGGAAGCGGATTTTGACGAGCAGGTGAACGAGCTGACCGAGAAGCTTTCCGTCGAGAATCTGGAGCTGGAAGAGTTGGCGGTAACGCCTCGCAAAAGTGATATCGATATCGAGGAATTCAGTGTTTGCTGGCTGCCGTGGCGAATCGATTCATCTGGTATTGCTGAGCCAGCCTGGTAGTGCTTTGTTCCAACTGAAGATTAGGGTTGACCGACCGAATCATCATTCCGTGAGCCTCAAAAGCGAAAAATAAAACGAGACCCTCCGCAAGTAACAACCCTAAAAACGAGTTGGAACAAAGCAGTAGGTTGATCGCCAAAACGTCAGAAGGGACACAAAAGAATCAGGGACGGGAAGGCTGGGCTGGTGAAAAGGTGGGAAGTTGAAGAGTCTTGGTTGAATGGGCGAATCATTTTTTGTTACGCACTTGGTTGACCACGAAGTGGTCACAGCGTGTAGCCGGTGGTCGCGCAGCGCTCCACCCGAAACAGGTGAACGGGGTTGAGTCGACCCTGACAGGGTCGCAGCGTTCGGCGCTTTGACCCTTTCAGGGGCATCTGTGCTTTCGATCGCTTCCCCCGGATGCGCTGACGCGATCCGGGGCTACATGCTTCGATCCCCTCGGGATCGGCACGTGCAGAACGAGGCGGGCGCAACGAAAATACGTTGGCGAATTAACGTTTTTACCATCCCAGGGGAAGGCTCCGTCCGCTCCCCGTTCTTGGAATAAGCGTTTTGCATCCGCCCGGCTCAGACGGAGCTTCGCCCTCCCATCAATGTTTTGCATCCGCCCGGCTCAGACGGAGCTTCGCCCTTCCGTGTAGGATTTCGCTGCCACGAAAGCTCTGTCCTCCGGTCAATGTTGTTTAATTTCGACACTCGCGTCTGAAAATGAGACAAAAACTCACCAGGCTACCTCGCAAGAATCGTGCTTGCTCGGGACCAGATGCCGGAAAAGCCTGCTAATTGGACGTGCGTGACAGAGTTTTGTATTCATGGACCAATAATTGCACCAAATTGTGACCTAGGGATTTGATCACAAGTCCCGTCTTCCATATACTGTGAGGGAAATAAAGCGACGTTTAGTGTAAACGCACGGACGAGAATTACCGTATTAGCCGCTTCTTGGCACCGATGCAGCTCATCTAAGGTCCTTTCCCACAAACTCCCCCGTATTCCCAAAGTTCATCGGAGAAATCGAATGAAAATGCGTTCAAAGAAAGCGTTTACGCTGGTTGAGCTGCTGGTCGTGATCGCGATCATCGGCATCCTGATCGGTATGTTGCTTCCAGCGGTCCAGAAGGTCCGCGAAGCTGCTCGTCGTGCCTCGTGTCAGAACAACCTCAAGCAATTGGGCTTGGCAGCTCTGAACTACGAATCAGCTCGTCAAAAACTGCCATTTGGTATGACTGTGCCAAAGCAGCTTCGTCAAGAGAACAACTTCCCCGACAACGTCCGGGACACCGTGCTTTTCAGCTGGGGAACAGACGTTCTGCCATTCCTGGAACTTGGTACTCTGTACGATCTTCTCGAGCCGCGAAATCAAACGCTGCAGGAAAGGATTAACATCGAGAGTGGCAACCTGTCGCCTCAACCCGAGGAAACACCATTTTTCAAGGTGTTGACGACTCAATTGCCAGCATTCTCATGCCCATCCGACAGCCTTCCGACCTTGAACAAGCAACGTAAGCTTGGCATTGAAGGGTTGATGCCCGCGGAATTCCAAGGTGGTCACGCTGCAAGCAATTATGTTGCCTGTAACAGTTCAGGTTTTTGTCACTCGGAAACTGCTGAGCCAAACCAAGATCTCTCGGTTAATCCAGACGGAGCCTTCTGCTCAGTACGTCAAAACCGTATCGGAAGTTTCTCCGATGGAACTTCAAACTCAATTCTGTTTGCTGAGCGAACCTTCGATCGTCCTCAAAAGCGTAACAACCTTGAGCGAACCGATGCTGCTTTGATCTTTGGTGCTCGCGGTATTGGACGAACCACGGGTCTGGATGCACCCATCGGTAATTTTGACGCTGGCGGGTCTCCAGCTTTGCATGGTTCGGCTGACGTTTTGTTCTGTGCCTGGGGTGGATTGAATCAGACTGATACAAATGGCCCTTCTGGCCAACCGGTGCAGGAAAACAACACGTCTTACAACCAGGCGTTCCAAGGCGTTTCAAGTCGCCACGACGGTTTGGTTCAAGTTGTTTACGGCGATGGATCGACCCACTCGATTCCAGATTCTGTTGAGTCGTACTATCAGCTGAATGAAGGTAGCACGCCGCTTGACTTGCTGAACGAGCAAGGTGGCAAGATCAACATGGGCGTTTGGGAACGTTTGTGTGCGATCAATGACGGTCAGGTTGTGAACAACCTTGACTTCTAGTCAATCGCTGGCTTGCCAGCATTTCATTTGAAGATGAACGAGAAGGCTGCTCAATCGAGCAGCCTTTTTTCGTGGCTTTAAGCCTATCCCCAATAATCTTTTGGCAAATTACTGGTCCGAAACTTCAGTCAGATACCGCAAGAGCGTTTCCACCACTCACGTTTCGGTTTAAGCAGTTTGGCTTGGGCTGCTGGTGTTATACCGTCAGGAATTGAAGGGCTCAGATTTCCAAGCGATAAAAATCGATTGCGTTCTGGCCGAGGATTCTCTCTCGCTCATGGACGGAAACTCCCCCGATGCAATCAGTCAAAGCATCAAACACGTCTTGGTACGAAGCAGCCAGTTCGCATACAGGCCAATCACTGCCGAACATGCATCGTTGCGGAGTGAAGTGTTCTAACGCGATATCAACATATGGTTTCAGATCCTCAACAGCCCAGTTCTGCCAATCGGCTTCGGTCACCATCCCCGACAACTTGCAATGAACGTTGGGACAACTGGCAGCTGCGACAAAATCTTCTTTCCATCCGTCGATCACGCCGTTCTTGATGTAAGGTTTGGCAAGGTGATCAATGACCAGACGCAGGTTCGGAAACCGCCTCGCCACGGTTGCGGCGTGTTGCAGCTGAGGTACAAAAAATAACAGGTCGTAGGCGACATCGTGTTTTTCAAGCACTGCGAGGCCCGCAAGCACGTCATCGCGAATGATGAAATCATCCGGCTCACCCTGAACCAGATGACGGACTCCAACAAACTTTGGATGATCCTTGAATGCCTCAATTTGAGCTTCGCAGGCAGGGCTGGCAAGATCCACCCATCCTACAACACCTGCCAGCCATTCATGCTGTTCGGCAAGAGACAGCACCCAATTAGTTTCCTCAATATGGTGCTGCGTCTGAACAAACACCGTCCGGTCGATGCCTGCTTCGCGGATCAGCGGTTCGAGGTGCTCCGGTAGAAAATTGCGGCAAATCTTCTCATGGCCATTGTCCTCCAGCCACGAGTGATCGTAACCTGCCATCGACCGATCCCAGAAATGATGATGAGCATCAACGACTAGTCCCATTTTCAGTGTTCCTGAACAAAGTATGGATCAAATCGGCGGCGGTGCTTCCGATTGATCGTCTCGTCCGCGAATCACGGACACGAAGTTTTCATTTTCTCGATCATTCAGGGTGTGGCAATCCTGGTGAAAGTCTGACGTACGGAGAGATTTTGAACGCGATCAACATGGGTCGGGCGGATGACATCAAACAACGACTACCGACCAAACAACCGTGGAAGTAAACTGATCCGTTTCTTCCAGACTCGACTTACTTTTTCGACCACCGGCTGGAATCCAGCATGAAAGCAATTGAAATCACTGAACCCGGCACAGTCGTGCTCACCGAAAGACCAATGCCGACGACCAGTCCGGGCGAAGTGCTCTTGAGGGTCAACCGAATCGGCTACTGCGGCAGTGACCTTGCGGCATTTCGGGGTCACAACCCATTGGTGACGTATCCACGCGTTCCCGGACATGAGGTCGCCGCGACCATTGTTGAACTTGGCGAAGGTGTCACGGGCTGGTCGGTTGGTCAGGAAGTTCTGGTGATTCCTTACAGCAGCTGCGGGAAGTGTGCTGCTTGCCTCAGGGGGCGGTTCAACTGTTGCAAGTTTAACGAAACGCTTGGTGTCCAACGCGAAGGGGCACTGGCCGAGTACTTTGTTGCTCCGTCGGAGAAGCTGTTGGCATCTGACAAATTGACTCTGCAGGAACTGGCTCTGGTTGAGCCCTTAACCGTAGGATTTCACGGCGTTGCTCGAGCGCAGATTGAGCAGAACCACATCGTTGGAGTGATCGGTTGCGGAGCGATTGGCCTGGGCGTGATCGCCGGGGCAGCGTTCCGAGGCGCGAAAGTGATCGCGATTGACGTTGAGGATAGCAAGAAGGAGGTTGCGGTTGCGTGCGGTGCGACCGATTTCGTTAACTCTCGCACTGACAACGTCCATGATCGTTTGCTCGAACTGACCGAAGGTCACGGACCCGACGCGATGATCGAAGCGGTCGGACACCCAATGACCTATCGCATGGCGGTCGAAGAGGTTTGCTTCGCGGGAAGAGTCGTTTACATCGGCTGGTCGAAAGGGCCTGTCGAGTATGATGCGACTCCTTTTGTTAAAAAAGAGTTGGACATCTGTGGATCACGCAATGCAACGCCGGACGATTTCCGAGATGTGATTTCGATGCTGGAGCAGAAAAAATTTCCGCTGGATCAGGTTATCACCAAAACGATCAGTCTCGATGAAGCTCCGGCTGCGATGCGGGCTTGGAGCGACGATCCGGCCAGTATTTGCAAAATTCAGATTGATCTGGATCGCTGAATTTCAAACAGCGAAACCGAGCCTGCCACGCGGTGTTCAAGGGCATGCGGCTGGATCTTCAGAGCCACAAAATTCCCGGAAGAACTCGTTTTGTAGTTGAATATCGAAATTATGAAAATTGAAAAATTCTCTTTCGGCATGGGGGATCGCTTCGCCCATCAGGCGAAGGCCCAATTGGCTGCTGTGATGAAAGCTGCCGAACAGGGCGTTGAAATCGTTCCTGTCTGGAATAAGTCAAATCGCGAACACGTTACCATCGGTAGTGAGCCACCGACCAACCCGCAAGCTGCTGCATCGGCTGTCCAGGAACTCGGTTGGAGTAATTCGTATTACACCGATGCGGATCACATTAACCTCTCAACAGTCGATCGATTCGTCGGCTCGCATGATTTTTTCACCCTGGATGTCGCCGACGCAATTGGGGAAGCTGCTGATCCTGCCGAGGTAGGTGCTTTTGTTGAAAGCGTTTCGGACTTGATAGGATCGCTTTCCATCCCCGGTATCGACGGGGCGATTGAGGTCTCTCGTGAGCTCGTCCAGTCGACGGCGAACCAATACTTGAAAGCTGTCAAACTGGCGGGTGAAATTTATCGCCACATCGTTTCTGTGAAAGGCGAAGGGAAATTTGTGACGGAAGTTTCGATGGATGAAACGGACAGTCCTCAGACTCCTCCCGAGTTGCTGGTCATCCTTGCCGCAATCGCGCAGGAGGGGATTCCTGTGCAGACAATTGCCCCCAAGTTCACCGGGCGATTCAACAAGGGCGTCGACTATGTGGGCGATGTGAATCAGTTTGCTAAAGAGTTTGAGGATGACCTCGCTGTGATTGCGTACTGCGTCGACAAGTATTCGCTGCCCGAGAATCTGAAGCTGAGCGTTCATTCCGGTAGCGACAAGTTTTCAATTTATGGCCCGATTCGGGAAGCACTGGCAAAGACGGGTGCGGGACTACACATCAAGACCGCCGGGACAACCTGGCTGGAAGAGTTGATCGGTCTGGCTGAGGCCGACGGAGAAGCATTGGATCTGGCGAAAGAAGTCTACGCGGAAGCCTTTACAAACCGCGAAGCTTTGTGTGAGCCGTACGCATCGGTCATTGATGTTGATCCGGCGAAGCTGCCGGCACCTGAAGAGGTCAACAGCTGGACGGCGTCCCAGTATGTGAACGCGTTGCGTCACGATCCGAATCACCCCGAGTTCAATTCATCCTTCAGGCAGCTGTTACACGTTGGGTATAAGGTTGCCGCAAAGATGGGCGATCGCTATCTGGAAATGCTGAAGAAGTATGAAGAATCGGTCAGCCGAAATGTGACTGAGAACTTGTACGATCGTCACCTGAAACCGTTGTTTGTGAATTGATTGTAAGCCCGGAGATTTCGTAGGCCGATAACAAGGTCTCGAAAACACGGCCGTAACACCAGACAGTTTTCAAAAACAGTCTGTCGTTCTCGACGGCAACATATCCGAGGCCCAGGTTCCGGCAGGCCAATGGTGGGGTGGTGAAAAATTAGAGGAATAAACAGTTTTGGTTCAATAGGCGTAACAAAAAGATCATGGCCGATTAAAGTTTTCACCATCCCAGGGCAATCGTCTACGCTTTACGGCTTACATCCCAGATGAAAAATCCGGGCTAGTGCTTTGTTCCAACTGAAGATTAGGGTTGACCGACCGAATCATC
>CAYXWX010000059.1:0-28582 GCA_964468915.1 uncultured Pirellulaceae bacterium | reverse complement strand
GAATGATGATTCGGTCGGTCAACCCTAATCTTCAGTTGGAACAAAGCACTAGACCATCAGCAGCGTTGAGTCTCTCAGCGACGTCCGCGTCCACTCCGCTGGCCGCCGCGACCACCACGTCCGGAACCAGATTGCCTGCCGCCGCGCGGGCTGCTCTTGTGGTTCTTGATGTTGTTCTCGATCAGGCCAGTCACTGCATCATTCCACGTTGGAATGTCGCCCAACTTCTGCCGCTTTTCTCCCGAATCCCCGCGATTTGAGCCATTACCACGACCCCGGCGTGATGACCCGGACTTTGAGAATTCGTCAAACTCATCGCCTTTCGCGGATGATTCACTAAAGGAGTCGTCCGACTGATCTCTTTCGGCTCTGCCTGAGTCGCGGTCGCCCCGACCGCGGCCCCTGCCACGACCGCCACGCCTTGAACGCCGGCGAGGACGATCGTCATTCGAGTCATCTTGATCGGATCGTTTGTTGGTAACTTCCTGAACGCTGGTGTCAACGCTATCGTCACCGTCCAGGTCCCACCCAATGTCCGAAACGTCTGTGAATTCATCGGCGGGCGTTTCCTTTGCCGCGACATCCGAATCCTGTCTTTCTCTGCCGCGTCCTCGCCCGCGACGGCGGCGTGAACGTCCGCGTCCCTCGGATCGCGAATCGTCATCTTGTTCAGAACGATCCGACTTTACTTCCTGCGGTTCGCGATCGCCCTGCTCTTCCTGATTTCTTCCTCGACCGCGCCCGCCTCGATTACCACGTTGTCGCCGGCTACGAGAATTTTTTCGTTGGCCTGGTTCTGTATCGTTGTCGGCTCCTTCTGCATTGGTGTCAAAGCCATCGAAAGCTTCGGAAGAGTCGTCGGTTGAATCCTCGGTTGCAGCTTGTTGTTGATCCGAAGATTTTCTGCCACGACCTCGGCCTCGTCGTCTTCGGCGAGAATTACGATCTGAATCCTGATCATCGGGGTCAACAAGATCACGAACTTCGAACTCAATGAAGTCGCCGTTGTCGCCACTTTCAGATTCGCCTTCGTCAGCAGTTGAGGCGGTTGAGGCAGATGGCGACGGAGAATCGCCAAACATGGTTTTCAATGGCGTGTCGTCCTCAGGCGAGGGCACATCGTCCAATCCGAAAAAGTCACTGCCCTGGGAGCCTTTGTCATTTGTCGATCTGGCTTTCGTCGGCTCAGGTTCCGCTCTTGAAACGGGCGGTTTCCTCTTTTGTTCTTGCTTCGCGTCCGTTTTCGCCGGCGATCCAAAACCCTCGAACGCTGCGAACAAATCGTCCTCTTCCGTGGATTCGGCGATCGCAGGCTTCGAGTCATCCGGTTTTGGAGACTCGCCTTCTGCCGTTGATTTTGCCGTCACTTCGTTCGTGGGTTCAGCAGCTCGCGGCGCAGCCGATTCAGCCTCCGCTTTCACGGGTTCAGCTGGCTTTTCGGTGGTCGCCTTTTCTGCGGCACCCTTTGATTTCGAACCACCAATTCCGAGAAAACCGGCAAGGAAGTCCCAATGACCTCCCGACTCTTTTTCCTCAACAGCTTCCGGCACTTCAGGTTCAACCGAAGCTGTGACGCTGGTCTGTGATGCAGATGCAACCGCATCAGTGACTGCCGGAGTCGGTTCCTCCGCAACGGCTGGAGCATCGCCATTCTCTTCGGGCGCGGAGTCGCTGTCAGAATCATTGTTTGAGAGTGCAGATTCCTGCTCGGTCACGTCGTCGTCAT
Organism: uncultured Pirellulaceae bacterium; assembly: GCA_964468915.1. Taxonomy (GTDB): domain Bacteria; phylum Planctomycetota; class Planctomycetia; order Pirellulales; family Pirellulaceae; genus Mariniblastus. The sequence continues at coordinate 26,856 of CAYXWX010000059.1, read as the reverse complement.
CGTCGTCCTCGATCGGCTCGACTTTTCGCGTGGCATTACCGCTGAAATAATCGTAAATATCGTCGCTCACAAGAGGTCTCCACCGCGCGAGCATTCCGCGTCGCTACGAGAATTATGTCAGAAAATTGAAGGCAGTATTCTAGCCGAACGCTCATCCTTTAGGCGAGTGGCAGCCTCGTATTTTACTGGAAGAAGAAGCGTAAAAGTCCAGTTTCGAATGGGTTGCGCGGATGAGTCTACCGGTTCGCGAGGTCGGCGGATGAGGTTTGACGCGCGAAATCGCTTACTGGTCGGCGCAAAATGAACCCTCCTTGCCGATAGGAGGGTTCGTGTCTTTCGCTGGATTGGCCCGTTTGGCGATGCCAGTAATCACTCGTTGCTGCGTCTGAGCAACATCGTTCCGTTATCAGCTACGTCGAATAGCGGGCGATCGTAGTTTTTGTAGTAGCGGCGACCTTGAGGGCGGTAAACAAAACCGACCGAAATGTTCCACGCTTCGTTGGCATTGCTGCCAATAAAATTGGATCTGGGCCCGAAGGCCACATCGGTTGCGTCATCGCTGAAGAAGTAGGTGAAGTTCGACTCGATTGCCAGCCTCTCGCTAACCGGAACATCGAAGTCCATACCTAGAATCGTTTGATCGTACTCCGTCCAGCCAGCGAACAGCTCGCCATAGCCGCCTGCACATTCACTCCTGCGGAAATAGAAACGGTACTGATCGTGTACTTCAACGTTCTGGTTGGAGAAAGGCGTGTTGTTGAATCGCCCGCCAATGATGTCGTCTTCCTGGGCTCCGGTATACCGAAAACCAAAGACGCTGCCACCCGCATAGACCCATCCCAGATCGGCCCGAATTTGTGATACGCTGGCGTCACCATAGAACTCATCCTGCAGGAAATCTCCTACCACTCCAAATTGGATTCCGTAGTCGACTCGTCGGTACAAGCCCGCCGTCACGAATAGTTGATCTCGACTCTCAGGGGTGAATTCGTTCCCGCTGAAGTTTGTTTGTACTGATCGCACACCGATTTGACCGGACAAAACTCCGCAAGTCAGCCGGCACAGAGGAACGCCAAAGTTGACGCCGCCGTAGAATCCAAAGCTGCTGTCCTGAACTTCTCCAACTCCGTCGACAGGAGCCGTGTAAATCGGTTCCTGAAATCCCGTGGCACCGAAAAAGTACTCACCGTTTCGCAATATGCCTCCAAGGCCTGTTAACCAGCAGTCTCTGGGAGCGCATCCGCCTCGTCCGCAACACATGTCTGTTCCGCAGCTACCACCGCAGCAATCGTCGAAGTACGCACCAGATGATCCGCAGCTGTCACAGCCTGCTTCACCTTCGTAAACGACTTCTTCGCCGTAGCCGCCGTCGACGTATCCACCATCAACGATTGTCTCGCCCATGATGCCACCATCGATAACAGTGCCGGCTGCAAGGTTCTGTGCCACTCGAGGCGCTCGCGTGTGGTTGGATCGAGACCGCACGACACCCGAACCAGCAGGCACCTGAGCAACCCGGACGTTCGTTGACCGCGCGTTTACTTTGCGAGCAGCTTGTCCTGAACTTGTTGTTGCGGATTGAACGCGACGAGGTGCGACGGAAGCTTCAGCAGAGGCTGTTCGTACGGTTTCCACGGCCTCTGCCGAGCTTCGAGCCGGAACGACCTGTCGGCTTCTGGCTCGTCGCATCGCTTCGGCACGCCGCTCGAATTCGGACTGTTGAGCACTTGCTTCGCCGCTGGTTGAAGCCATCAGCATGGATAACGTGATGATCGCGAACGCAAGATTGTTGATTCGTTTGAACGAGAACATTTTGATTTTCCTGTTCCTGATTGGGGGGTGACGCCCACGCACAGCCATTGGCGCGGTGGAAGCCGTCGCAGGTCTTCATCGGAAACGGAAAGGTCAACTCTTTCGTCAAAATCAAGAAATTCAGAAAAGTTGCCGGAATTGGCCTATTTTAACACCAGCGCGGCTGAGTCCGACCGAGTGCTATCGCTCTCGCCAGATCTGGTTCCTGGGAATCCCAAGGCTATCGCGGTCTGATTCGATGTCTGCCATGAATCGTTTTGCGTCGACGGGATAACCCTTGGTTGGTTTCAGGTCGTCAATGTGTTCCTGCCAGAACTCATTCCAGATGTGCATGAAGACCTCTCGCACGTACTTTGAAACCATCGATGCGAACGCGACGGGAAGCTGGGATTCTCCCCTGGCAGAAAATTGGATCGAGATCCTTCGGCCAGCTTGCGTCCAGTGATAGCGACTGATTGCTCGACCTTCGATTTCGACCGTGATCAATTGTTGCCAAAGGTGTTGTTGGATCAGGGGCAGATATTTACTGCGGCCGCCGTGTTTGTCACAGAGTATGGTCACATCATCGTCGGGAGCGGCCGAGAGCAATTTTGCAATGACCTGCATCGTCTGGCTGGAGAGAACATTGGCTTTGTTGCCAAGAGTTTGCACTGAGCGATTGAATGCTGCAGGAAATATGGGCCGGCACTGCACGTCAATCAACTGCACGTCCGCGTCGCTGCATGTCCCTGAAAAATTGCCAGCGAGCGATGGTATCCGATCAGCTGGAAACTCGATTGGCAACGGGAATGGCTCGCGAGGCAACCAGAGCGAATTTTCCCCCGCCATCAGGGCGATGCGATCTTCCACGCATTTCGAAAACGTGGCTGTCAATAGTTCACGTTCGTAGGCGGGAACGTTGCCCCTTAGCGAATGCAGAATTGCAAGCACGCTGCGCTCGAGCGACTTGATGCACTTCGTGGAGCCATAAACCGATTTCGAATCGGCAACATGGATCAAAGGGTTGGACTCAAGCTCTCGTCCCAACGGCTTGTCGGACACGGCTGAACTGAGCGAGTCAAACAGATCAAGTTGTCGATTGGGAACTCGCCACAGCGTCCCGGTTACCGTAAGCGGGCCGAGGTTGGGACCATAACCCGCTTCGTCGGTTCCAATCAGATAAGGCACTCAAGCAACTCAGGCAAAAACGATGTTCACTACGTTCGGCCGAAACCGACTACTGCTTTGTTCCAACTCGTTTTCAGGGTTGTTACTTGCGGAGGGTCTCGTTTTATTTTTTGCTTTTGAGGCTCACGGAATGATGATTCGGTCGGTCAACCCTAATCTTCAGTTGGAACAAAGCACTACAGGGATTTTCGGTCCAGGGCGGAGCGATTCGGTCGAGCCAGATTACTGATCAAACCGATTTTTTCAAGCGAAGCGAGCGTGATGTAGGTGAAATCAAACTCCCACCATTGATGACCATGTTGTGCCGAACGCGGGTCGGCGTGGTGGTTGTTGTGCCAGCCCTCGCCATTGGTCAATAGAGCGAACAGCCAATTGTTACGACTGTCTTCCCGAGTTTCATAATTGCGGTAGCCCCACATGTGGGCAGCCGAGTTAATGGCCCAAGTGACGTGCCATGTGTAAACGGTTCGCATCACGACCGTCCAAAGGAAAAACTGCAGTCCGAACTGAACAATCTCGGCCGTTGTTTCCCGGAACAGGGGCGCGAGCACAAAACCGGTCGCGAGGAACAAAAACGAATGAGCAACATACACCCAGACCCAATTCAAGCCTCGCTGCAACCAGCGGTAGTAGGGATCTCGCATCATGTCGCGAGTGTATTTGTCATACGCTGCTCCAGTGCTGAGCTCGCGGTTTTCGATAAACAGCCAACCCATGTGCGACCAGAATGCACTGACTTTGGGGGTGTGTGGATCAGGCTGATGGTCAGAATGTTGATGGTGGACGCGATGGACCAGAACCCAGCGAGCCGGCGAATCTTGCAGGCTGCAAACGCCCAGCGTCGCCAGCAGGTACTCGAACCATTTCGGGCAGTCAAAGCCGCGATGGGTTAACAGCCGATGGTAACCGGCCCCGATTCCCATCGAGGTAAAAATGTAATTCCCGATCGGCAGGAACAGTACGCCCCACCAGCTGAAAAAATAGCTGGTGAAAGCCAGTGGGATCAACAAGTGAAAACCAATCACAGGTATCACGTATTCCCAAAGGATGCGACTTTGACCATCGACCATCTCAGGCGTTGGTAGTCGTTTGCTCTTCGTTCCCGTTCCAACGTGCAGATCCTTGGCGATCGCGTCCCGATCTGATTCGGCCACCTGCTGGGTCTGTTTCTTTTCACTTTGTGTATCAATTGCCATGATCAAATGCAGCCTGAGATTGCCCGTAAAATCATCTTCAAGTTACTCGTTATTCTATGATGCCCACGTTGCTCTTAAAACGGCAATTTACTGAGTTGTTTTGTCTCATGTGTACGGCTGAGCACATTCGCACGGACGGTGTAAACGTCGCACCGAGAGCAACGTACCGCAGAATCGCCGACTGTGAAACGAGTTAATCTGCGAATACAAGCTTGAGCTTGACCATTGACGGTTCGATCTGACTGCGAAAAAACGAGAAACTGCGTTGATCTCGCTCGTTCAGTTTCGCAAGTCGTGACTTGGTTTTATCCCAGGCTCGGTAAACCTGCCGAACCTGACTGGAGACCGCGTGGACGCTTTGCCCGGCAGCAAGGTTTGCCTGCAGATCGTGCACCGATTCATGCAGCTGATGCGCGTCTTTTCTGATGGCACGAGCGAATCCGCCGCTGTATCCTCCGGCTGCCATCAAGTGATCCACCTCGCGATCAAGTTGGTACGTCAGCTGATCCAGTCGCGAGGCGAGTTGTGTCATCTGATCGACGGACATTGCCGGACCCTCACCAAAGGTGCGTCGCAGAGTGGAAACCGTGTAATTTATGTCTCCCAATCGTTGATTGATCGCTGCGTCATTAAGATTCGTCAGCTGGTCATGCATGGTTGCCCATTGAACATCAAACAGCCGATAGTCCCAGGCAAGGTCATCCATTGATTGACCCGAAACGATACTGGAATTCAATGTTTCTCCTATCGAGCAAAGCTCGCGAGCGTTCGCGAGAAACTGATTCGGATTGTCATGCCTCAGTAAATGGTTGACGGTAACCAGATCCAACACGTTTGCCGCCCCGTTGTTCACGGCCGATGATAAAAACGCGAGGTACTCTCGATCCACTTCCGTTTCGAGGTACAGTTGATCACGGATTTGAGCACCGTGAGTCTCAATTTGTTGAAGGTCTCGCAGCAGTCGTTCATCCGCGTACGGATAAAGCTGGCGATTGAAGTTCCTCCACTGTTGATGGCATCCCTTGAAGGAGTCAACAATTGTGGGGTATGCGGCGGAAGAAATCAGCCCGGTCGCCTGATTGATGTTCGCGTAAAGACGCTTTCCATCCGCCAGCACGGGGCGAAGCTCTGGCCGACTGTTGGACTCGTAGTATATGTCCTGCAGCATGTGCTGAAAGTCACTTCGTAAGGCAGTCGTTAAACGGAGCAACTCCCTGCGATCGATCTGAGGTTCAATCCCGAAAAGCCCGCATAGCTTCGTGTCAATTTTAGCGATCCGATCAAGGCAGCGCGACGCGGGTTTGGTCAACTGATGACTCTGGCGCAAGCGATGCGTCAGAACTCGATAGTCTCGATCGATCCGCTGGTAATCGCTGACCAGAGCGTCGACTCGAGGGTAAACTTCGGCCTTTCGCGACAGGTTGTCGACCTCGGCGCGAACTTGCAATGCGTCGGCCATCAGCGGACGAATGTACGGCGATCGTGACTCGATGTTCTGTAATTCACCGATCAACTTGTCATACTGAATCGCCATCCCGTTCAGGTTCTCGCGAACCGATCTCATCTCCGGTGAGACCTCGATTACGGGGCGTACCACTCGCTGACCACCCGGAACCTGATTCCCGCGATTATCGCGAGGTGGGTTCTGGTTGTTGGGGATTTGGGACTCGATCAGCCCTCGAAGCAAATCCTCGACAAAAGCGCGTCGGTTGGCCCGTTGGTCCTGAGCTGAGGAAGTGGTTGGGAATACGGCTGAGAACAGAGCAACCCACGTGGACAAAATAAACAGACGGCCTGATGAGCGAAACATGGTGCGTACTTTCTAAAGGGGCGAGTGCATCCTGACTGAAGATTTACTTGTGCACGTCGTGACAGGCGGCGCAATCCGTCGCCGATTTCAGCATCTGCCCAGCGTTTGGATCTTTGTCGATCGCGGCCCTGGAAGCCTCGATCAGAGCCTCGGTCTTTTTCTTCCAGCTTTTCTCTTCACCATTGGGAGGGCTCAGTTTCGGCATGGCCTGATAATAGTGGTGCAGCTGAGCGATTTCAGCATCGGTCGCTCTGCCTGTGGCGACGCTTTTGAGCAGGCCGCTTTTATGAGCCCGTTTCATGATCTTCTTGATCGTCAGTTCTTCGTCATCCTCCGAGGATACCGAAGTTTGAGTCTTGAAGATTGGTCCGTTGGATTCGGTCGCTGTTGATGAACTGAAACTAACTTCGTTGCCGAGAGCCGATCCGTGGTAACAGGTTAATCCTACCGCAGTCGCGGTCAGAAAAATCGCGCAAAACAACCACTTCATCTTTCACTCCATCGTAAAATGAGGTCAGCAATACGTCCCGAAATACGGACGCCACGTTATACCACACCTGCGAAAAAGCCAAAATCATGATCCCTGTCCGATTTTCGCTTGCTGGCAAAATGGAGTGAAGTGCTACGTCAAATCACACGACGAACCGGAAGTAGCCGTTAACACGCAGCACGGTTCCGCGATCAGATCCCCGGTGCGATGCCGTCTTCGCTCTGCCAACTGCCAGTCGAGAACATGTCTGAGGGATCGGTCTGGTGGACCACGAAGTCAACTTCAATGGAAGTGACGATCAGATTGAGTTCGACATTCTCAGAGTCGTCGAAGCGATATTGAAGGGCCTGCTACCGTCGGCTTCGTAGAGATTTTTCAAAGCGCTGATGCGTACCTTGAGCCTGAGGTGGTTTGACGGCGTTCAGGCGGGGCATCGGTAGAGGCCGAAGGTGGTTTCCGGGTTCAAGCGAAGATGTGATCGACCGATCGATGCGTGTTTCCGGTTCGCTCTCGGCGAATTGAGCAGGTGTCAAACGTTTCTGGAGATGCCTGCTCGGCCTATCGATTGGGATAATGATACTTTGGATTCGAAGGATCGAAATCAGTATCACACAGCCCCACGTTCAGATTGACATTGACGTACGTGTATTCTTCCATCAGCCGTGGAGTGCCTCCAGGCGTCAGAGGCCAATCGTAGGCTGCGTATCGAACCGGGAGGTTCAGTTCGTCATCAATAAAGACCTGTGCCTTGTGAAATTCGTACGGGGCTTTACGCTCGTCGTGGACCAGTTCAATCAATGTGCAAGACCGCTTGTTGATCTGGGCACCTTCTCGATAGGTCGCTGTACACGGACCTGCCGCCCGGTCGCGTTCAGCTTTCTCGATCAACTTTACAATCAGGTTCTCAATCCCCGCGTCGTAGATGGGGTATCGATTGCCTTTCATGGCAACCCAACCTGTCGGGTCAAGGTTGAACTCACGCATGGCCATCAAGCCACGACCCTCGTGAACACAAAGTCGATTCTGATTGACGCCGTCAACCCAGATTACTTCGCGTCCAGCGAACGCCTTGGGGCGGAGAAACTTCATGTAAACGCTGAACGGAGCTTTCCCGGTGTTCGTTTCACGTGGGCATCGGACCTTCAGCTTCATGTACTCAGGTTCTCCAATCACACCGTCGATCGCTTCGCGTTTCACCATAATCGCCGTGTAGTCGCGAACGTTTGATCTCATTTGCGCGAGTGTTTCGTAAGCCATGTCGATGGCTCGGTCGAGGCTATGCCCGGTAGCCTCTGCATTGGCAATCGCAGCCTCTTTCACGGCTTCGCCGACAGGCTGGGACTTCAAGAGCTCCTGATCTGCAGACCCACGGCTCGCATCGCTGAGTTTGGATACTCGGAAGACCGGCTCGACAGTTTTCTTGGCTGTCTCACTGGCGACGTCCTGGCCAGCACAATAGGGTGCCAAAATCGACGATGCACACAAACTGAATGCAGCAAGCGATGGGAAAGCAAGAAAAAGTCGACGCATTCGATCCTCCGTGATCCAGTTGCCACCTGAACACCAAATGTCATGTTCAATGGCGAGCGATATTTACATCCGTGTCGTTTCCCCATGTCGCCCCACCTCGAGTGTAGCGAGAGAAGAAAAATCGAGCAATTGAATTCTTGAACCTGGCGGTCTGTCAAATTTGAATTGAACCGTTTGAGTCGTGCTTAAGCGCCAGCAAATTTGGCGGAAAGCATTTCCACGATCGGTCAATTCAGGTCTGCTGGGCCACTTGTTCACTGCTTTTGTGAGCTCACTGGCCGCAGGTTCAAACAGGCATCAAGATGCTAGCTCGATCGAGAAGCGATCAACTCACTCCTTCCTCATCAGAGACTATCGCCATTCTGGCGTTGAGAATCCCTCCCTTGAATTTTCCCCAGAAGCGTCCAATTGTTCAAACGGAAAACTTTAAAGGTCCAGTTCCGGTTTTGACGAATGCCTACCCTCAAAAGCCGTATAGGCCATCGAGGAAACTGGCGAAACTTTTAACCTTGCGGGGAGAACTGAGCTTTGGTTGAAGCAGCAGGCTCCAGTGGCAGTTTGATCGTGAACAGATTGCCCCCCGATTCGGGGTGCGAGATCGTCAGTTCGCCATCATGACCTTGAATCAACTTTCGGCTTACCGCCAGTTCAACCGGGTTCATCTTGTGATCGGGATTTAACCTGGCAGGCGAAAACAAGTCGTCCGGGTTGCTTACTTTTGCGACAAAACCGTTGTCACCAATCGAGATCACAACCGCATTATCGTCGCCTCGTTCGACGGAGACCTTGATCGTTCCGTTGGTAATTCCGTGACACGTCGATGCACAGCTGTTGATCAGGTTGTACAACGCCCAATAGATTCCCCTCGCGTCGAATCGAAACAGGAACTCGTCCGTTTCACAACTCCAATCGAACTTGATATTCCGCCGAGACAGAAACGGGCCGATTTCTTCAAACACATCTGCGATGACCGCACTCAAATCCGCATTGACACGCCGTGGATTGTAAGGCTGCCCGAAAATTAACATGTCATTGACCAGTTTGGAAATTTCCTGCTGGTTTCGATTGACGATTTCCCACCCCTTCTCGACCAAGTCCATGTCTCTGTTTTTCAGCCCGGTTTCGACCAGGTGGGCGCCACCATTAACCCCTTGAAGCACGTTCTTCATGTGATGTGACAATGAAGAAGTTGTCTGGCCGATTGTCGCAAGCTGTTGCTGCTCGAGGAGTCTGGACAAATCTCTTTCGTGATCGATCGCAAATCCGACCTGCAGGCCAATTGCGATCATTAACTTCAGATGGTCTTTGTTGAACCGGTCACGTTCCGACCTACCCGTTGGGCTGAGTGCATCGATGTAGATCAGTCCTGAAAGTTGATTCCGTCCGCGAATCGGAACACAGATCGCCTCCTGAATTCCCATTTCCTTGATGCTGCCATCACCGGAAAGCCGTTGGTCATCCATGGCATTGGACGTGAGAATGCCGACGCGATTTTCACGTACGTAGTTCACAATTGTTTGGCTGATCAGCAGTTTATCTTGATTGTCTTTCTGTCCTCTTGATCGTACTGCCTGAACTTTAAGTTCAAGATCGTTTTCCTGTCGGAGCAGAATGCAACATCTGTCTGCGGCGACCCAGTCAAAAATCAAATTCACCAGACTGTCGAGCATCTTGTCTCGGTCTGATTCACTGCTGGTAACCAATGAAGCATGGTACATGAAGCTCATGTCACTGACGATTTGGACCATGCGTGTCGGATCGCTATCGTTGTCGTGCGAGCCTTCAACAAACAGGTTCGGTTTAGCAGGGAAATACGACAGGGAGCTAGGCGAATCGTACGTATGAATCTCATCGTGAATCGTGTAGTCGGTGTCGGAGACTCTTTCAGACAGTTCCTCGCCTGAGGGAGGATCGCCAATCTGAAATTCGAAAACCGTTGAACCAATTTTCACAACGTCCCCAGCGCTGAGTTTATGCCTTTGGATTGGGTTTCCGTTCACGTGCGTGCCGTTGGAACTTTCAAGATCGGATACCTCCAGACGTTTCCCAACCACGTTGTAACGCAAGTGAACCCTCGACACTTCGGTGTCAAGCACCTGAATCGAGTTGGATGGTCCTCGACCAATCGTTCCTTGATTTTTGGAAACCATGAACCGTTGGCCAGCGTTACGGCCTGCAATCATGGAAAGCCAATAGGTAACGGGCACGGCGAATTCCAACTGGTTAAAAAACTGGCAACGTGTGACGCGGATGAATTCAGTTCGAAGAACCTGGCTGAACGATGTCCATGTCTTGCACGACTGGTGGACGGGTGCTTTCTTCCGGGGTCGCGTTTGACGTGGATGAGCGACAGCCAACAGCGATAAACAAAGACGAAAAAACGAAGCAGAATACTACCCAGCGGTCCGCCAACGTATGAGTTAAGTCCATCGAGTTTTCAGTCATCGGTTCGAAAAAAATCGCAGTGTTCAAAAAACGAGTTCAAGGGAACGGACCATTGAATTCAACCTTTGGTGGCTTGAGGTGGATGCCCAGGTTTGATTTGAAACGCCCGACGGCCCCGTGGTTACACGGTTTTACCAACATTTTTTCTACCGACAATACAACGTGGTTCAGAAATACGGCCGGCGAATGTTTCGATTTATCAACATCGGAGCACGAAAGCCCTTGCTGATCAGAACTTTCGTTCTAATCCGCCCGTTGAAAAACGAGCTCTGCACAATTTCTGCTTGTCCGCCGCACAGAAGCAGGCGCCCGTTGCTATCATAACGGCTTCCTGCAGTACCACTTTTGTACTGCTCATTAAACAAAAAAGTTGCTTTGTCCTGATATTATGCCTGCTGAATATCCCATTCCAGAAGACGACCATCTGAAAAGGGAGGGCTCAGTGACGCATCGATCAGAGAACCAAACACTTCCAACCCGAGGTATTGGTCACCCGCCGGACAAACAAGGCGCATTCAATCGTCATATCCGATACGCTCTCAATTCCTCCCTGAACTTTTCAAAGAAAGTCATCATGAGCCAACACGTCGAATTCTTTGCCGGTGTGACAACAGGAATTTTCTGCCTGATGTTGACTTATCACTTAATGGCATTAGCGATCGGCTATTTCATGTTGTTCTGGACGTGAAATAACCGCTTGGGGGTCATGTTTGCCTGTTCAGATTGAAACTTCGGACGTTTCTGCTGATTGACCGGAAAACGGCTGGTAATCAAGCATCTGGAAATCACTACGATTGCCCACGTCGTAAGTAACTTCTCGCCAGCGGACCTGTGTTGAGAACATGGCTTGAACGCAACCTGCCGCGTAGAAGAACTGAGCCACTGAGATCAGCAGCAGCATCTTCAGCCATTGAGCGATAGACACCGACGCAAGCGTCTGGCCCTGAAGTCCACAGCTGTACTTGGCTCCTGTTCTGACCAGCCACCAGCCCAGCAGTGAAAACATCCCACTGACGACCAATGCGCTGACACTGACCAGCACGCCCGTCCAGTTTGCCAATAGCAGGTTGGCCAGCAAGACGCCAAACGCAAGTACCAAAACGGCAGAACTCAACATCGCGTGAATCACAGTCGTGAAGAAGGTTCGCTCGTAAAGCCTGGACCAAGTCAACATGCGTCCGATCCAGCGACGAACAAACGGCATCGAGGCTTGTTCTCGATTGATCATCAGGATGGAAGGTGAAAAGTGAACTTTCAAACCAAGTTCCGTGATCGCTTCACGAATCGGACCGTCGTCAACTAAAGAGCGTTCCCAGATTGATTCGAGATCTGATTTTCGAATGTCCTCCATGCGCATCGCCAGGGAACCCGCCCACGGATTCTGAAAAAAGACCGTTGGAAGCAAAGCACCCGCGTTCCACAAGCTTCTTGTCATTCCTCCGATCGAACTCGGATTGTCTGGCTCGAACCATTGATTGCCCGTCGACACCCCAATTGAAGGATCAACCAGCGGTCCAGTTAACTCCTTCAACCATTTCGGATGCGGTCGTACATCGGCATCCAACAACGCTACGAATTGGGTTCCAACATCAAGCTTGCTCAGGCCACAAACGAGAGCTTGACATTTGAGGCCGCAATCACTTCGTGGAAACGGCATTTCGTGTATTTCAAGCCGCCGCTCCAAATCGTATTTATCTTTCAGCGAATGCAGCAAATCCCATGATTCGTCGGAACGGTGATCGACGATGACGTGAACGCGATAGTCATCAAAATCCTGATTCAAAACACCTCGAATCGTCTCGTGGAGGGTCGGGTCACATCCTCGCACGCAAATCAACACTGCGGTGGCATGCTGTTGCTCAATCGGCAGCTCAAACCGCTTTTGCCTTCGCAAAAGGAATAGAAAAGCACTGCACAACGCGGCTTGAATGATGGCACCGCCCACGATCGTGACTGCAACCACTAACGTCAGATTATCGATCATAAATCAGAGTTGCGGCGATGAAGTAAAATCTACCGTTCATCGCATCAGCTTGGAGGGAGTGGCGTGTGCAGGAATGACCGTTTGGAACGGGTTAAGTAGTATAACTCGCTGTTAGCCTCGTTTTAGCCTCGTTTCAAAAATAACTCTGTTAACAGCCCGGTAAAACGAGGCAAGTCGCACCAGAAGTTCATGTTTAAGCCCGGCCAGAGAATTTTATTGACGCCATCTTCGGTCAACCGCCACGTTCCGCTGCACCCGGAAATCATGTGGCGCCCGCCAGCCAGCCGCTGGTTTTCCATCGCTTCGGGACCGGACACATAACTTTTCTGGCGACTGTCCTGCTGGTGCCGGTAGTCGTGAGCCTGGTGGATGACCTGAACGCGATCTGACAGGTCGACAACCGGGACACCTTGTTGGCGAGCATGCCAGATCATCCAATTGTCCCAATTCCCTCGCCCCACCGCGAAATCAGGAACGTCCGAAAAAAGAGCTCTGGGGAAAACGAAATACTCTTTGCAGACGACTGGAGCCAATCGGCCTTGCGACTGAACGACTTCCTTCAGTCGGTCGCGATCAGTCGCATCATCGAATTGAACTTCCCACTCGACTGGAACATCCATGCGCCGTCCAAAAGCAACAAATGAATCGCCAATGGCTGATTGGCAGACGGACTCAACCGCATCCAGAAACGCCGGTTCCAAGATCACGTCTGAATTACAATACATCAACAACGGTGAAGTCGAGTGCTCGTGTGCCAGCTTAAACGCCGAGCTGAGTAGCGGCGTTCCATAGGCGTTTCGTTTTAACCCGGCCGCATGCCTGAGTCCCATTTCTTCAGCAGCTGCCGCGATTCCTGTTTCGTCTCCAAGGACCACAACGTCGACGATGGGAGCCAGTTGTTTCCATGATTCAAGAGCGTTGCGCTGAATCAAGTCTGTGGCACCACCAAAAGGTTTGGGGACGGTAAACAAGGTCAGTACCGGGGTCTTGAGGGCATCTTCGCAAGTCGTATGCGACGTCTGCGTTCCGAAAGCGTTCGCTGTCGTTTGAATCATTTCGTCAGGTGAGGGGGTTCGAAAAAGTTGTTGTTTTTCACACGCGATATCTTAGCCGACGCGAGGTGATCGCAAACCGTCGAACGGTTCGAGCGGCGAACTGATTCCATTCGTGAAGCAGAGAAAACGGGCGTTTTTCAGGGCGCCATCCACTCCAGGCCGTTTCGTCCAGCGTTTCAAAGAATCGATCTCGCAGCGGATGCGTCGACTCGAAGTCCCACGGCTTATACTCGGTCGTAAAGTGAATGATGGCGGGTTCGTCTCGCATGGACGCAAATTCTTCACTCGGAATTGGCGATGCTGATTCAGATGGATACTCAAAAACATGGGCACCCTGATTCCACTTCGATTCCAGGCGTCCCCATTGATTGGCAAACACGACATTGAGCGCATACTGATCCCAACACCACACATGAGCACGATTTTCGCGGAGGCATGAGAGAAGTTTGCGATGAATCTTTTCGCGTCGCCAGCGAGCGAGATTCAGAACCATGACTCCGCTGTTGAAGTACATGCTTTCCTGATCGATGCCAAGGCTTTGCCAGTTTGGAATCGGGTTGAAGGCGGTCAGCCACGGCAAAGATGATCGGGCCGATGCTGCATGAAAATCGGCATCGACAAAAGGGCAGGCAATGTCGACGGCAGCCAGGCAATAGTGGTCGTGCAAGTTGGTTTCCCACAGCTGGTTCAGGTCGGCTTGAACCAGCGTGTCGGAATCGAGGTAAATCACTCGTTCAATTTCAACCGGCAGCAATTGCCCAGCCATCAGGCGAAAGTAAGCGGTGTGGGAAATATGATGGGAAATACCCAAATCCTGAAACAACCGTGGGTCCGGCCGCACCGATTCCAGCGAAACCGGATAATCAACCAGCGTTTCGCACAGACCCGTCCAACTGGTTGGCTCAATTCCTCCGTCCAGCACGATAACTCGCAACTGACTGCCAGCACGCAAGGTTCTGGCGGCCGACAACAGCGTCACCGCCAGCGGACGTACGTAGTTTTCATCGGCGGCCACAAGCACGACGGGGTCGTCCGTGGTCAGGTGTCGATCAAGCCGAGTTTTGAGCGTGGGTTGGAGCATTAAAGGTTAAAATGTTCTCTGTTCCGTGTTCGCTTTGTTTATTGTTTGTTCTGGCCTTGGTCGTTGTTTCCAAGCCCTTGCCACCAGCGGCCCAGTTTAACCAACGGACCGGCGACCGGATGCTGATTGATTCGATCAAAAATCTCATGTGCGTGTGCGAGTTCAGATTCGCGAATCGCAAGCCGATTTTTCAGATGAGTGATCTCGCGGCGAGCGTGACTCAACTGGCTTTGAAGCTCAGGTCGATCATCGATTCGAAACTCATCAAATTCTGGATAGAGTTCCGCATGATTGAATTGACTGTTGGAGTGAGAAATCGAGGTTCCTGACCGAAGCATGTCGGCTGGGAAAGTGATCGGCGCTGGGTCGGTCGCGTGCTCGATCGCGAACTTCTGCATCAACACGATCAATTCCGCCATTCTGTCGGCCGCATTGGTTCCCGAGTACGCAGCGTCGCTCAGTTCCGTTCGTTGGAACAACATTTTTCGTTCGGGCGGATCCGTCAATTCGACCACGATTGGCTGGATATGATCCCGGCAACCGATTCGCCACGCTGTTTTCACGTATGCGGGTGTGTTGTGATAATCCAACAGCGCCACGGGTAGGTCGAAGAGCATTGCCTCAATCATCAAGGTGGATGCCGTCGAAACGACCGCGTCCACGTTTGCAAGCTGCGATGCTAGTTCGGAACCCGTCAGATCATGTGCGGTGTTTTCGATTTCCAGTTTGGCCGAGATCGAATCGGCGACTCGCCAGACAATCTCAATCGGACGACCGTTCAGGCTTGAGGTCCGCTGAAAGAAGTCTTTCAGATCAGTCAGCGACCCCAACACACGCTCGGCTTGCTGTTCTGTGAACGCGGGCGTTTTCGCGGTCGCCACGAGAATCCGGAATGGTTCTGCCGCTTTGTACTGTTTTGTTTCTTTCGGCGGGCGCGGCAGGCCATCGAATCTTGGCACACCCACGACCTCGGTTTTCAAGTGGTTCCCCCAGCTGTCGAGGATCCGTTTCTGTGACATGCCAATGCAGGCAACTTTGTGGGAGAGCACGGGCCGCATCGTGAAAGGACAGGCGGGGCCGTCGGATGCGTCCTCCCACGCATTACGCCATTCGAGAATGCCGTCGAGCATATACAACGTCGCCACGTTTTTCATTTTCAGTTCGTCGCACGCGTTACGAAAGCGGTCAAAATGTTCGCTGTAAAACACGGCGACTTCGCCGGGGGCCGCAACGTCAACAATCGATTCCGCCGTCGTGATTTGATAAGCAACCTTGCCGTCCAACGGCGCGGCGTGGTGAGCGACTTCGGCTTCGGTGCCAACGAAATGAACGGTCGATTCGGGCATGAAGGCGGAAAAGTGTGTGAAGTTCGGATGCGATCGATCGCGATTCACTCAGCCGTCAGAGGGAAACGCGCAGCCATCTATTTTAGCAGGCCCAACAGCCGCTGATAGATTTCCTTTCGACTATTCGCGTCCGGGCGATTGGCCAGAACCAAATCGGTTTGTCTGTTCAGGCTTGCGCGATCATCAGACCAACTTGCAATCAGATCGATCGTTTCAGCAGGCGTATCTGAAACAATCGTCAGCTCTCGTTGGGTTTCGGGCATTCCTGCGACGCCGTGCGAGGTGGTAATCAGTGGTTTGCCAAAGTCGATCGCTTCACAGTTCTTGATCTTCAAGCCAGCGCCGAATCGGACCGGGTTGATGACGATGTCGACTTGATCATAAAAGTCAGACAGTTGGTCAACCTGGCCGAGCAAGTCGATTCGATGATTCGACTCTTTGAGCAAAGTTTCGATTTCGTCATCGCGCTCCAATGATTCGCAGATAGCTCCTGCGATGACCAGACGACAATTGGCAGCTTTTGATCTTGTCGGAATCCAGCCTTCGATCAGGAAGTGTTTGATGGCATCGAAATTGGCATGGTTGGCCGACGCGAGGTATCCGACAGCCAGTGATTCGTCGGCGGATTTGCGTGAGTTGGTTTTCTTGACAGCCGGTTCCGCTGCGGAATGCCCGCAAGTGACAACCGTCGCGTCGGGTGCCATCGTGCGAAAGATATCCGCTTCCGATTTCTGAATCGCAATGATCAGATCGAACTTGCTGAGTGCGGCGGTTTCCTGGTCTCGGTTGATCTCAAGCCAATGCGCGGCCTCGCGTTCCCGAAACTGTTTTGCTCGAACGTGTTGAAGGTCATGTGTATCGATCGCGCATAGAATCTGGCGGCGTTGATCGTTGCTCAGGCCATCCAGCAAAAAGGCTGTCTTGACGTATTCACAGATCACGGAGGTCGGTTGGAACTCAGAAACGCATTCTGAAAATCCCTCGATCGCCCAACGCCAGCGAAAATCACTCAGCGTCAGCGAGCGATTGCTTGTTTCGGATTTCGATTTCGAATCGGTCAAAAACCGATTACCAATCGCTCGGATCCACCAACGGATTCTTTTCGAAAAAGACTTTGGCGGCCGAGCAGAATGGTAGAACTGAACATCCAGTTCAAGGTTTTTGATTTTTTCGAGACGGGCGTTCGAGCTTTGCCCAAGATAGAAAGTTCGCACGATGAATCCGGCGATCGTCATCTGCTCAACCAGCGAGGCGATTCGTTGTTGGGCTCCGGTCGATTTCTCCCAGAAAGGCAGGTCGGTTGCGATCAAGATACGCTTTGACATCACAGTTCCGGTTTCAGATGACGGTAAAAGTGCTCCCACCGCAGGGCCTCGTAAGTGCTGCCGATGCCGTGGCTGAATTGCGGGTAGATCATCATCTCAAAACGCTTGTTCGCGTCTTGCAACGCTTGGGCCAACTGCCACGTGTTGGACGGATGAACATTATTGTCGATCAATCCGTGAACCAGCAGCAGTTTGCCTTTCAGTTGTCTTGCCAGTTTGACGCACGATCCAGCGTCGTATCCTGACGGATTCTCCGTCGGTAGACGCATGTATCGCTCGGTGTAAATCGTGTCATAGTTTCGCCAGTCGGTGACGGGCGATCCCGCGACTGCCGCTTGAAACACGTCCGGATATCGCAGCAAGGCTAACGCGGAAAGATAGCCTCCGTATGAGTGACCAAAGATTCCGATTCGATTCTTGTCCACGTAAGGTCGTGACGCGAGATATTTCACGGCAGACGCCTGATCGTCCAGATCAGTGATTCCCAGCTGAAGATAATTGGCGGACTCGAACGCCTTTCCACGCCCGGTGGTTCCTCGATTCCCGACGGTCGCAACCAGAAAACCGAGTTCACAGATCGGGTTGGCTGGGCGATAGGTGTTTTCGATTCCCTCGGACTGAGGGCCTCCGTAAACCTCGACAAGCAACGGGTAAGTTTTTGTTGGAGAAAAGTTGGACGGCTTGTGGAGCGTGCCGTAGATCTCGGTTTGCCCGTCGTTGGCGGTAAACGTGAACAATTCAGGATTCGAAAGTCCGACGGCTTTCGCAGGTTCGGATGAACCTTCGGCCAGCGTGGCAATTTCGCGACCGTTTACGTCGTACACAACCGTCGCAACAGGCAGGTCGATTCTCTGACGAGTCGCAACGACGAACTGGTGGTCGGGTGAGATCTTGAAATCGCCATGATTCAGGGGTGATGATGTGATTCGCGAGCAGTTGGTTCCGTCCAGCCGGCATCGATGCAGTTGCAGGTTGTACGGATTGGCGTCGCTGTAAGCTGAGTAGTAAAACCAGTTGTTCGCTTCGTCCACCCAAACAATCTGATGCACCGGGTAATTCTGATTGTCTGTCAGCGCATTCAGGCGAACTCCGTCGAGCGACCGCAACTCAAATTGCTTCCAACCCGTCCGCTCCGTTTCCCAGATGAACCGTCTGCCATCGGCAAGGAATCTCAGTTCAGGTCGATTGTGTTGCCATGTGTTTTGCTGCTCCGACACGATTGTTTTGACAACACCGGAGTCAACATTGATCAGCAGTACATCCAGAATGTTTTGTCGCCGCGTGGTTCGGTAGACCAGCAGTTCACGCGAGTTTGGCACGAATCGGATGTTGAAAAGATATTGATCAGTCGGCCCCGGAATCGAAAGCTTCTTTTTCTGGTCTAAAGATAAATCGTAAACCCATAAGCTGACTTTCGGGTTTGGGCTGCCGGCTTTCGGATAACGGGAGACCTGCGTCCGAGTGTATTGTTTGACGTTGTCGATAGTCAGGACATAATCCCTCATGCCTGACTCGTCAACTTCGTAGAACACCAGTTTCCGGCTGTCGTCCGACCACCACATGGCTTCGTCCTGGTCTAATTCCTCGCCATAGACCCAGCAGCCAGTTCCAAAACGAAGCCGAGCGTTGCCCGCGTTGGTAATGGCAAGGGACGCTTGGGGATTCGATGAGGTTGAGTCAAGAAAGACGTTGTTTTTTCGGTAGATTGCGAGCCAATTTCCATCAGGCGATGGTTCGCGAGTACGCTGTTCGGCTCGCCCGACCGGCATTTTCGATTCTAGATCGCTGGCAGGAGTCGACGCGACCTCAATCCCGGATACTGCGGGTCCAATCGTTCCGGTTGACAGATTCAACTGCAGTTGCTGGCCGGATTTTTGAAACAACAGACTTTGCGCATCGGCCGCCCAACGGATTTTGAAGACTCGTCCGCCACGCTGCAGCTTCCGACTGATTCTGTCGATTTCCTGATAGTTCGCGTAGCCCGGCAGTTGATCGAATCTCAGGTCATTGCCATCGCGCGGAACCTGTTGGGCCAAGCTCGTTGAGCTTGCAAAAACGGCAAAACAGCAAGCGGCAAGGATAGCAATTGAACGATTCGGCATTTTGAGTTTGGTCGCGGAATGTTTCAGTCACGTGGGGCAGTCGCATATAAAAATCGGGACACTCGGTTTACACTCGCACAAACGAAGTCCCGGAGACGCGTCGAACAAGGCGTCGAACTTCCAGTACGCTGATCGTCGCAAGGACTCGAGCGGCCGGCAAACCGGTGGCTTGAACGATTGAGTCGAAATCAGTCGTCTCTGTTCCGATCGTTTGCAGGATTTTGGTTTCCTGTTCGCTCAGCTTCATTTCCGCCGGGTGACGGATGCTGGTTTCCGTGTTGACTTTTGCAGGAGTCGCCAGCGGGCCCAGTTCCTCCAGCACGTCGTCAATCGACTCGACCAGCTTCGCGCCGTCTCGAATCAGTTTGTGACAGCCCCGAGACATGCGATTATCGATTCGGCCAGGCACAGCGAACACTTCCCTGCCCTGTTCCGCTGCCATCCGAGCGGAAATCAACGCGCCGCTGCGATCACCAGCTTCGATGACGATCACGCCAAGGGAGAGACCTGTCACAATCCGATTGCGACGAGGGAACGATCCGCTCTTGGGAGCCTGATTCGGGAGAGACTCGGACAACACCGCGCCAGAGGCTGCAATTTCTGCGGCCAGTTGAGCGTGTTCCGGCGGATACATTTTCAACAGGCCGCCGCCCAGTACCGCGATTGTGCGTCCGCCAGCAGATAGTGCGCCACGATGAGCCGCCGCATCGATTCCGCGTGCAAGCCCGGAAACGATCGTGAAGCCCGCCATGGCCAGGCCTGTCGCCAACTGAGTCGCCACGGTTGTGCCGTAGTTGCTGGCGTGCCGTGTGCCAACGATCGCAATGGCTACTTGATCTGAATCTCGTAAGTCGCCTTGATAGAAAAGCATGTTGGGAGGATCGTAGATCTCGGCCAACGGCTTCGGGTACTGTGTATCTGATCTTGCGAGGATTTTGATATCGTTTTGGTTGCAAAGGTCAAGCTGTGGCTGCACATCAATTGAGTCGCGGGCAAGACTGATCTGTTCGACCAGTTTGGGACCGACTCCGGGGACGTTTCGGATCTCGGCCGGAGAAGCATTGAAGACTCCTGCGGGGCAACCGAATGCTCGAATCAGTTCCCCGTGAGTCACCGGACCGATTCCAGGAACCAGGTGCAACCGCATCGCTGCTTCAAGCTCGTGCGAGCGAGCGTCGGCGGAAGACTCGGAGACCCGTTCAGCACTCATTCGTTTTTCCAGCTGGCAAGAATCTGCTCATGCGAAGGCGCGTCGATCAGTTCGACGTTGCCCATCTGAGTCGGCAGGATCAACTTCAGTTTACCAGCTGAGACCTTCTTGTCCCGCGTCATCGCTTCCATCAACTGATCGTGTTTTTCGTTCGGGCAATCGACGGGCAGTCCGACGGCCGTGAACAACGCTCGCTGCCGATCGCAGAACGCCTGATCAACCATCCCCAGCGACTTTGCAAGACGTGCGGCGCAAGTCATTCCGATGGCAATGGCTTGGCCGTGCAGGAACTGGCCGTAGCCAAAGACCGCTTCGATGGCGTGACCGTAGGTGTGGCCGTAGTTGAGGATCGCTCGGCGTCCGGAGGTTTCGTGTTCGTCCTCTTCGACGACGCGAGCCTTGCAGCGGCAACTCCACGCGATGATCTTCGTCAATGTTTCGGGGTCACGAGTCTTGATCTTGTCGACCGAAGATTCAAGGAAGCGGAAGAATTCCTCATCCATGATCACGCCGTACTTGATCACCTCCGCCATTCCGGCCTGATAGTTGGCTTCGTCCAGCGTGTTCAAAACCAATGGATCAATAACAACCGACTGCGGCTGCCAAAACGCGCCGACCATGTTTTTGGCAGACGGCAGATTGATGCCGACTTTTCCTCCAACGCTGCTATCGACTTGAGCCAACAAGGATGTTGGAATTTGGATAAATGGCAGACCACGCGTGAAACTGGCGGCGAGGAATCCGGCAAGGTCTCCAACGACTCCTCCACCGAGTGCAATGACGGCCGACTTGCGATCGGTTTTGAGCTCGACCATCTTCTGCCAAAGCTGATCGCACTGAGCGACAGACTTGGACGGCTCGCCAGCGGGTACGACCAAACTGTCTACTCGTGCGAACGAGTCTTCCAGTTGTTTCTGAACCTGGTCCAGATAGATCGGCGCGACGTTTGAATCGCTGACTAGCAAAAGGTGTGACGTGGCAACTGCTGACGAAACAACCGGAGCCAGATCGAAAATGGATCCGGGTGCGATGACGATGTCGTAACTGCGATCGCCCAGATTCACTGGGACTTTCGTGGCGGCGTTCAAATCTGTTTCCATGATGACCTTTCAAGCAACCTCATTGTCTCACTGAGCCATCGAATCACAAGTCGTGTGACACGATTTCAGCACGCGGCGGGGGTGCCGCTGACCAGCCGGTGCTTTCGCACGGAATCAGGTTTCCGTTCCCGTGGGACACTACGATTTTCGAAAGAACACAAGGTTTTTACTCTCAGTGGCATGGAAAGTTTCAGTTCGAAACGGAACACGTTGAGGATCAGGGGAAAAACAGTGTCGTCTTTCACCTCGCGAAAGTAACGCTTTTTAGCGGAACAAAAGGTGACAAGATACCGAAGGCATTCTTCCCACGACCCTAAGAAGGCCGCTTCGTGGCTCGCGGGTGAGCCTGTTCGTAGGCCTGTTTGAGTCCGGCGGTGCTGACATGGGTGTAGATCTGAGTCGTGACCAGACTCTTGTGCCCCAGCAATTCTTGAACGCTTCGAATGTCGGCGCCTCGGTCGAGCAAATGGGTCGCGAAACTGTGTCGTAAGGTGTGGGGGGATGTGCGGAGATCAAGGCCCGTCATCTTCAGGTACTTTTCCAGCATTCTTGCAACGCTGCGTGTTGAAAGTCTGGTGCCGAACTTGTTCAGAAAAACGGGTGAGCCTGTTTTCTTCGGTTGACCCTTGGCCAGTTTGCGTTTTCGCAGCCACGCTCGCAGCGCTTTCAGGGCGTGACTTCCAAGCGGGGCGAGTCGTTCTCGCTTGCCTTTACCCCGAATACGAACAAGCCCGCCGTCCAGATCCAGATCGTCCAGGTTCATTCCTGTCAGTTCGCTGACACGAAGTCCCGCGGAGTAGAGCGTTTCAAAGATCGCTCGATCACGGTGCCCCATCGGATCGCTCAGCGGTGGAGCGGTTAACAATTTTCCAATCTCACGACTGGTCAAAAAATGAGGCAGCTTTCGGTCACGCCGAGGATTCCGCAACGGTTTGGCCGGATTCGAGTTGCAGACTCCTTCGCGTTGGGCGAATTTGAAAAAGCTTCGCAGTGACGCAAGGCGTCTGGCGACCGACGACTTGGCGTATCCAGCGTCGTGCAGTGCTGCCACGTAGGTTCGAAGGTCTTGTGGCGTGATGGCTGATGGCGCGGGCACCCTGCCGAGAGACTCAGTGAAGTACTCGACCAGCAAGGTCAGATCTTCTCGGTATGACTTGATCGTCAGCTCAGAACTGTTTCGTTCGACTTTCAGGTAACGCAGAAAACGATCGATGGTTCGTTGCATGGGACTACGAAAGCAGAGCGGTCAGGTTCACTCGGTCGTGCGGAGATGATTTCGAGCGAACGGTTGGCAGCAAAACGATCGGCTGTATCAGTCGTTGAAGAACAAGTCTTCGACCTCTGGGAACTCGTTTCGAGGATCAACCGAAGCGGGCGATTGCGTATTCTCTTTCTGGGCAGAGTTTCGCACTTTCTGACTGAGGACTGCCGCGTCGTGCCAAGAAAAGCTAAGCCTCGAATTTGACGCGTACCGACCGAGTGTCCGCAATGTCTCGCTACGCTTCTGGTCGTTGAACAAGAAAATGTATCGTTCTTCGCCCTTCACCAACGCAACGACATTGATATCTTTTGACACGCTCGCCCTCCCCATCCGGATTCAGAACGGACCAGAAGACGCGGATAAGTTCCGCAGCCGGCCACGTTCGTACAGTTGGTGCCCTCACCCGATTACTGGCGGATGAACGCTCCTGAAGTGTGCATCGGCCTCGCTTTGGTAACGAAATCAGCTTCGAGGCGAGTGAAATGACAACAAACGAGTGTCCCCGGCGTTTACTCCGCACAACCGGAATGACCACTACCGGGCCGCTGTCACTTCATCGATGAATTGAAGCTCGTGACGGCGTGGTCAGTGCTTGCAGTTGGAAGGAACAACCAGGAACACTGCCATGACGCAGTGGATGCGGGGTAATTCAGGGCTGGACGTCAATCGATTGCTGGCCGACGAAGCAAAGAGCCCTCGCTTGGCGATCCGTCCGCATTCGCATTCGCCGCCTCGTCAGCCACGTCGAAACCGATCTGTGGAGTAGAGCCCAGTGTTTTTTAAAGCCAAGGCCGGTCAATTGAAATGAAAAATCAACAAAAAAACCGGAAAGCACTGGGCTTTCCGGTTCGATTGGATTCGCAAGTATCGAGCAGGCACAAAGCTGGCCTGCTGTTCGAGGAGCGGCTTAAGAAGCAGCAGCTGCCGCTTTCGCTGCAGATCGACCACTGGTGTCGAGTCGACGGGCGATTGCCTCGGCCGGGATCTGCTTGACCTCTGTGGTCGCAACAAGGTCTGTCCGCAGGATATCAGCCTCTTTTTTGCCGGCTGGCATTGTGAACTGGACGATGAATCCACCAATCTGAATGCCCTGATTCTCGTATACGGGAGGCCAGAAATCTTCAGCACGCGTCGCCAGGGCACGTGCCAGCAAGCGAGTTGCCCTGCCTGAGAATCCACCCATCATCATTTCCAAGCGGCCCTGTGATTCACGATGAACATAGTAGATGAATGCTACTTCGTCCCTGTCGCCCTCGGCCGAGCAGCACTGCCACTTACCATCGGCATCTTCATAGTAAATCCCGGGCTTGTCACTTTTATCGTTTTTGCTCAGTTTCAATCCGCCGACACATGATGCCGGGTGTGGATCGTTATCGCGGTATCGAATGAAAAACGGAACAGCTCTTTCGTTGGCAGATTCGACATCGTCTTGCGATTCAAATGCAGGACAATTAAATGCACGCGACAGCATGATCTCGACAACACTATTGCTCTTGGTGCTGCCAATCCCGATCAAAGCCTTGTCACCTTTGGAGTCGTTAAACTCATCGTAGACCGACTTTGAACGCCGCTTGACTTCCGTATCCGAAGCTTGGCCCGGGCTCCAAACGAGCGATTGCTTCAGATGTTCTGGCGAGGGGATGGTTTCGCTGGTAAGGACGGACGCCGCGTTACCGTCTCCCGCGCGAAGCTTGGCGGTGCCACCGAGGGTGGTGACTCCATTGAGAAGTTCACCCAGCAAAACTGAGTCAGAAGCGGAGACAAACGAACCCTCGTTGTTGTCAGCCGCGTCTTTGCGAACCCCAACACACATTTCCAGCCGACGTCTGCGAGCCAGCAATTCCCAGAAATTCTCCGGCTCAACGGCGAACAGTGATCCCGGCAGTTGCTCCGCAGTCGCGTGGCCATGCTCAATCAGAAAGTCGCAAAGTCGTGAAAGAGCTTTTAGTGGGATATATTTGACTTCGTTTTTCAAAAGGGCGGCCACCTGATGGCGATCCAGGCCCGTGTATTCGACGATCGCTTTGATCGTTCCTGGTCGTTTGCGGGGATCTGGGACGTGACCTAATAACTCGGCCAATCGAAAGCTGTATTGCATCGCTGTATTCCTTTAAATGGTATCGCCGTCTGAGGATTAGAAGGGGTCAGGGAGAAGAGTTCTATTTGGTTGAAAATGTTTGCGGAGTGGCTTCGAATGCCACGTTAAAAATATTTTTGGCAGCTTTAATGTCATAATCAATACCGCAAACGAGTTGGTTGACAGGATTGAATTATTCTCCGATCCGCAGGACCGGAGTTTCCGGAACGACCGGTTACTCGCCATTTGTGCTTGGTTCCAACTGAAAATCAGGCTTGTTCCACCAAACCATCTTTCCATGAGCCTTGAAAACAAAAGATCAGACGAGATCTTCCGCACATAACAAAACTGAAAACGAGTTGGGAAAAAGCACTAGCTGGCAAATCGAACTGACATAGGACGAAAAAATCGTATTTGCTACTCTGCAAATCGCAGGCCGAGCGAGCCCTAAACCGCCGTTAGCTCGCGCAACCACGAAAATCAATTTGCAGAAATTGTTTTTTAACCCAATTGATTAAATTGCGTAATGGGTGAAAAGAAAACGTTAAAGATTCTTTATCGATATTTCGGACCCTGTTTCCCAGCACCCGAGTATTCCGTCAGGAGCGACAAGATGTCTTCTTCAATGGCTCGACCCGTCAATTTTTTCCTCATAAATTGCGTTTTTGGGGTGCTGACTGCGCAATCAGTTGCTCAGCTTCGCCTTCCATTCCAGCAGCGGCAGCCGGAAATCGCAGCAAAAAGCAGCACCGGTGCTCAGGTTTTAAGTGAGGCATCGGGCCCATGGCTGATCATGTGTGCTTCGTTCGCGGGGCAAAACGGGATGCAGGAGGCACAGCACTTGGCCGAAGAATTGCACTCGGATCACGGACTGAACGCTTATGTTTACCGTCATCAATTTGACATTGAGAAACGCCTGACCAGCAGCGGAATCGGGCAAACGATGGCGCAACGGGCTCAAGATGGTCTTGGGCCGGGGAAATTAAAGTTGGCTTCCGCTGGACAGTTCGAGGAAGTTGCTGTTCTGGTTGGCGATTTTCCGTCCCTCGATGACGGTCGGGCTCAACAGGTTCTGAGTGTCGTCAAGTCGTATCAACCAACGGTTCGCGTCTCGACAACAGAGCCGGCGCCAGATTCAACCGGAGATCGAGTTCGCGCGTTTCGTGACGAAATGACAGACGAGCTTGAAACGATGACCGAAAGTGAAGGTCCGCTTCGACTGGCGTTCCTGCTGCCCAATCCGATGCTTCCCGATGCGTACTTCAATCGTGAAGTGGTGGATGATTTTGTGGTCAAGCTGAACAAAGGCGCCAAGTACAACTTGCTGAAAAATCCTGGCAACTACACGGTCAAGGTAGCGACGTTCAGCGGCGGAACGAAGATGTTGAATGATTCGGTGTCGGAAAAGTTGAGAGCCATGAAAGGCAACAGCTTGTTCCGAAAGTCAAAGAAAGCGAGCGACCTGGAAACCGCATTGTTGAAGGCCACGGTGCTGGCTCGATACTTGAGGAAGCACGAAAAGCTTGAAGCCTATGAATATCACGATCGCGAAGCCAGCTATGTCTGCATCGGTAGTTTTGACTGGGCAACTCGTCAGACCGCACTTGGGTCGGAAACCAATCCGGAGCTCAAGAAGGTCGTGCAGAAATTTACCGGTAGTGTTCAGGACGTGACCAAGCAAGGGATCCAAGCCAAGTCATTTCCGCTTCCCAACAAATTGACTGACGTCGGCATCGCATGCTCAGCCGCCCCTGAGGTGATCGCGGTTCCCAAAGCCAAATCCAGTAGCGTCGCATCGCGGCTGATGGACAGGCTGCGGTAGGTTTCGGATTACCCTGACATGGGCGCTGTGTTTGAACCTGTTC
>CAYXWX010000058.1:0-28721 GCA_964468915.1 uncultured Pirellulaceae bacterium | reverse complement strand
CCGTTAGGCGACCTGCCATGTCCCAATACCAAGACATTCTCGCAAACGCTTCGCAACTTCCGATCGACGACCGCCTCCGTCTAATCGACGACTTGGCTTCATCGGTTCCCGACGATCATCCACCGCGTCTGTCACCTGAATGGCTTGCGGAGATCGACCGCCGCAGCAATGAGATTGACGCTGGGACCGTCGAAACCGAAAGCTGGTCCGCGATTCGCGAACGACTGTTCGCCAAGCACGGTGTTCGTGATGCAGGTTGATTTTCATCCTGACGCAAATATTAAGCTTGCAGAATCTGCCGATTGTTACGCCGAACGGAGCCCAATAGCCGCTCGCAACTTTCTGGTGGCTGTTGATGTTGCGATTGCGTCAATCGTGGACGATCCTGAGCGGTTCGTGAGGATTGACGACCGGCACCAATCTTGTAGTGTCATGAAGTTTCCGTTTCAGGTTGTCTATCGTGTTGACGACGACCGCGTGGTTGTAATTGCGGTGGCCCATGCCAAACGTCGTCCCGGGTATTGGCGCGGCCGATAGTGTGCCGGTCGCCTAACATGGTTTTTACGCAAGGCCACTTCGGGACACCTTCTGCGTTTGGCGACGCTCGCTGGCCTTGGTACAATCTCTCCTAGTTCAGGCATCGCTCGCTTCGTTTAGGGCGGTGTCGTAAAAACCTTCCGTGTGGCGATCTCGCATTTCCTTGAGCAATCCCTATCAGACACCTACGGACAACCGGTCGCCAGCTCCTTCGCGACTTTTGCGCCCTATCACGCTTGCTGTCGCCGTCTGGCTTGCGTTCATTTTGCTGGCTTCTTTATGCGGCGCTCTGATGAGCTTCTACACTGGTAAGGCTGCAGACTTGCCCAAATGGAACGGGTGGTCATATTTACTGTTTTCAGCAGAAGAATTTGCCATGTTCGCAGCAATGCTGACTTGGCCGATCTCACTTGTGGTTTTCGCCGTCTCTGTGATTCGTGCAAACCGTCCCAAACGCATTTGAAACGTAAAGCGATATCGGGCGATCGCCTAACATGGTTTTACGCGAAAGCCCTGCGGGCACACCTTTTACGTTTGGCCACGCGGGCTGGCTTTGGTGCACTCCTCCGTACTTCAGACATCGTTCGCTTCGTTTATGGTCGGTGTCGTAAAAACCTTCCGTGTGGCAGGGACGATGTCTGAGCCAAGCAAACTTAGTTTCAACGACGTTGGCGATTCCGCATGGGGCCAGTATGCAGCGTGCATGATAGCCAACTGGAACAAATGCCGTTTCCAGCGTGACCTACTCTCTACCGTCGGGGACGACCGAAACGCCGCGATCGTGATGTGGTGGCACTTTCAGAATGGAGCGATGCACGCATTGATGCATTCACGGCCGGCTATAGGAGGCGAGACTTCGGCAGACTGCCTGAGGTTGTGACTTGCGGAGGATCTCGTTTTATCTTTTGCTTTTGAGGCTCACGGAATGATGATTCGGTAAGTCAACCATAATTTTCTGTTGCAACAAAGCAATAGCGACGCAGAACACAAACCATTTTCACAGGAGCGGTAACGGTGATGGCCTGCGAAGCTCGCGGTGTTTCCGCGAATACATCGTGACTGGTAATTCATACCGGCGGCCGAAGTCTTGCCTCGGGATCAGAATGAACTGAATCGCGGAATCAACTGACCAGCTGGGCAACCTGTTCTTTACGGTGAGCAACTGCCTCTCGTTTGGTGGCAAATGTTTTAAACCGTTGCTTTCCATCTTCCTGCCAAGTCGCGACCCACCTGCCGTACGGGTTTCGACTTACGCCTGTCACTCCAGACGAATTATTTACCGCCTTGGCTCGTGGTCCTTTCCGCCAACGCCGTTCGCCCAGGCTCTTCAGCTGTTTATCACGCCACTGAGTTGCTGCCTTAAGGGACTTGCGGATCCCGCCATCTGAGAATCGGAAATAGCGAGAATGTTCGACTCCGTCCCTGACGATTCGCACGGCCCATCCTTGAGGACCGCGGCTGATGTTGGTTTGCTTTGACATGTGAACGATTATAAGAAAATCTTCGTAGGAGTGGGACAACCTGCTTCTGCCGGATTATCGTTGTTTTGCGAAAACATGATTTTGAGGGTGGCAAGTCCAGCCGGCTCGCCGATATCGACAGGAGCTTACATGCGGAACCCGTTTTCAGATGGGCCACAGCATCAGGATTTCCGATCGAATCTGTGAGCTGCGTGACACTTATTCTGCCTACCCTTTGTCGATTCACACGCTTTCTGCGTCGATCAGATTGCTGGTTATTCAAAATATCAGGAAGGTCCCGAAAAGTCGGTTTGGGCAACAAGGACGGTGGGTACGGCAGAGCCCGTGACCTTTGATTTTCCAGCGTCTGTCGACTATTCTAAACGATTCTGGTTTTAACCAATTCCAAGCTGACCCATCATTTGCAAGTCTGAGCAATGGCCACCTCGACCACCACACTGAACACGACCTCCAGCGACACGGCATCGTCGTCTCAATGGATGAAAATTGCATTGCCTTATGCAATTGCCATCGCGTCCCAGATTCCAATGTTGCTGCTATATTTTCGCGATCTGATGGGATTGCCCCACTACCAATTTTTCCCATTTGCTCTGTTGGCAACTGCTGTGTTTGCCTACGTCCGTTGGCCACGTGATCTTGAAAATCCCTTCCACCGAAGCTGGGTAAGCAACGCGCTGATGGCGTGCGGACTGTTTTGTGGGTTGGTGACGATCCTGTTTCAGTCGCAATGGTTCGCGGCGTTAAGTGTCATGCTTTTGGTTGCCAGCCTGCTGACCAGAACTACCGACGGAGAAACGCTTGGCAGTCTGGGAGTTGCCTCGCTTCCTTTCTTCACGTGT
Organism: uncultured Pirellulaceae bacterium; assembly: GCA_964468915.1. Classification (GTDB taxonomy): domain Bacteria; phylum Planctomycetota; class Planctomycetia; order Pirellulales; family Pirellulaceae; genus Mariniblastus. Next base: position 25,864 of record CAYXWX010000058.1, on the reverse strand, counting down.
CTGATGTTACCGCTACGTTATGACACTCGTTTGATTGTCTGGCTGCAACGAGTCAGTTCGTCCATCACCAGCATGATCCTCGATTTGATTGGGTTGAAGCATTACAAGAGCGGAACGGTCATTGAGGTTCCAGGAACCAAAGGCTATGGAATTGAGGAGATGTGTAGCGGGGTGCAGTCGTTCTTCACTCTGTTTTTCTTTGCGATCGTATTGATCGTACTGTTCCGGAGAGCCAAATCGAACGTCTACCAGTTTCTTGCCATGTTCGTCGTGGCAGTGGCAACGGCAGTGATCGGTGCGGCATCGGGAATTTCAGTACTCTATCCGATCGCAGGTGCCGTACTGCTGTACGGTTTGATGGGGATGAGAGCCACGCTGCTGATTCTGGCTTCGGTTTTATGGTCGATATTCATGAACACCGTTCGAATCGTGACGATTCCGATTGCCGAACAGTGGTTTGGAATTGATTTGGCTCATGGCATCAAGCACGATTTGTTGGGATACGCTGTCTTGGTATCTGGAATCTTGTTGCTCTTCAGCACCGATCAGTTAATTCAGTTTGTGCTCGGACCTCAAGACCCCGAAGGCGGCGTGTTCGGTCGACTGGAAAAATCACTCAACAAGAAGAAAACAACCAAGCGAAAGCGTCGCAGCATTTCACCTTTGACCAAGGGCCTGATCTGGACAACCGCAGTTGTGCTGGGAATCTGCGGTCTGGTTCAGGTTGGTCAGGTTGGTACGGCGCTGGCAGATCCCAATACAAAAATCCACTTCTTCGACCCGAACGTGACTGTCCCGTTTGAAGAAGGTGACATTCCAAACGAGATTGCAAACTGGCGAAAGGTTGACTATCGAAACGAGGTCCGGAATCGCAGTGCAGATCTCGGCCTGAGGTCCGATGGCTGGCAGTTTCGTGCTCCGCGATGCTACCCCTACGTTTCGTTCGATCAGACATTCCCGGGCTGGCACGAATTGACCACGTGTTACGGCAACGCCGGTTGGAAATTGATTAAACGAAACCGAGTTGAACCGGCTTCGATACTTCCAACGCAAGCAGGAGATCCTCCGTGGGCTTATGTAGAAGCAACGTTCCAGAAGGAAACCGGGGAACACGCTTATCTACTGTTCAGCATTTTCGATTCTCGTGGCTTGTCAGTTGACCCTCCAGCCAGTTGGGGTGGGGTCGGTTCACTGCTGATCCGACTGAAAGGTCGTATGGCTCACAAGTGGCGGTCGGCATTGTTTCAAAGTGAAGCGTACCAAACACAGGTCTTTGTTCAGACAAATGGTCCGATCAGTGATGATCTTCGAACCGAGGTCAGGGATCGTTATCTTGTCGTTCGTGAAGCAATCCGTCAGCGGTTTCTTCAGAAACAGAATCTCGATTCGTCTGCCGGTGCCGTGCCGGCCAATGGTTCTCAGTCAACGGGTTCACCAGATTCAACGCCCGGTGAAAGCGATGTGTTCGGTGGATCATCCTCTACCTCAGATAGTTCTGCGTTTCCCTTCGAGTAGTACGCAACTCGATCATTGTCCCTCGTTTCAATCGCCCAGAAGAACCTGACGTGTCAACTGCCCAATCTTCCGATCAATCAGCTTCCCCGCTTGTCTTTGCCGTTCCTTACGCAATAGGAGTCTTGGTTCAGCTACCGCTTTTGATCAGTTATTTGGTGGATCTTTCGAACCGACCCCACTACAGCATTTATCTGATCGGGATTCTGGCGACGATTGCCGTAGCGTTGATTCAGTGGCCATGGGGTCAAGAGAACATCCACCGAGCCACCATCAAGTCAACCATGTTCGCTGTCATGGCCGTGATGATGGGGGTTCTTGGTGCCGTTTTTGGAGAAGCATGGTTCACTGCGTGCAGTGTTGTGCTGCTGATCGCCAGTTACCTTTCTGCGACGGTCCATCGCGACGGCCTTCATAGCGTTGGCTACGCCGTGCTGCCCCTGGTCGCCTTCATCCGACCGCCGTTGAATTGGGACTTGGGAATCAATGCTCGATTGCAAGAGTACTCGGCGGAGCTGGCCAGTCGATTCATGTCAATTGCAAGCCCGGTACTGGTTCATATTCGGACTGATTCCGCATTCGATTTTCCCGGCCGAGATTCATTCCCGCTTCTGAATTCATTGATCGGAATTGGATCGGTTTTTTCGTTGATTTTCATCGCATTGATTTACGTCGCTGTCACCCGCAGAAAACTGTTCCAGACCGTGCTGTTGGTTTTGTCATGTTTCTTGTGGGCGGTCATTTTGAATACCGTCTTCCTGATGTTGTTGCCAGTCTTCAATTACTTTTTGGAAATGGAGCTGGCATCTGGTTCAGTCAATCACAACATGATCCGAGTGTTTTTGTTGCTCGGGACAGGTTTGATGATATTCAGCACAGGTGAATTTTTGAACTTCGCGTTCAGCCCGGTCGATCCGGAAATCGGTCGTTCGTATGACTTCGGTCGATTTATAACAGCCGTCTGGAACAACTTCCTTGCCGGCCGACCGTTTATCAATGAAACCGGTCAGATCGTTGGACGACCTCCGGCAACAATTACAAGTCACGCTCCAACGATGCCGTTGCGGTGGGGAATGGCAGGTCTTCTACTCGTAGCCAGTGTGATGCCACTTATCTCTGCCGGCTCGTTTGAAAGCGTCAGCGCGAGCGATATCGTCACGCTCACCCGTAAGGACATGCCTGAGTCCATCGACGATTGGGCGTCAGTCAGTTCGAAGTTTGAAACGCACACTTTTCCGGGATCTGGAATACAAGGATTCGAAAAAGAAACGTGGGTGTATCAGTCTCCCGATCTCTCAGCCAAAGCTTCGATTGCCGAGCCGTTCAACATGTGGATGGAGCTTCCCGGAAAATTTCATATTCAACGATGGGAAACGAAACAACGGCAGGTCTTTGCTCCATCCGACACCTCTGATCCATGGCTTTACGTGGTCTCTGACCTGACCCATGAAACGGGTGAGAACGTTCGGATCTTGTTCTGTCACTTTGACGCAGCGGGGCAACCTGTCCCTCCGCCTCCCAATGGCTCAGTTGGTGGGCAAGTGGCGACGGCCAGACAGTCGGTTCAGGCCCCTTTGTTTCAAGTGTCTTTGGTTCATTCTCATTTTAACGAGCTGACTGCTGAAACCGACGAAGCATTAACAATTCTGTTTATGAAATTCCGTCAGGCTGCTATGGCTCGAGTGCTTCGTGGAGCGACTGCCGCTGGTCCCGATGACCGTTCAACGTTAACCGCAAACTGAATGCACCGAACTACGCACTTGCCTCCCGCCTGTGCCACCAACGATTCAAGCCTTGTCTTCTTGCGAAGAATTCAGTGACCAACGGGAACGAGTAATGGCTCGATGCAGAAGCACTGGTTGGCAGGCGACGCCGACGCGATGTGAACTGTTCAATGTTCATCAACTTTCGTCGGTACACTTTCAAATCCGCCGCCACCCGGCGTTTCCAAGCGTAGTCGCTGCGCTTTATCGACTTGAATCTGGCACCGCCACGGAAGCTTCCGCTCCGTTGCATCAGCGTCGATCAGCCAGTTGACACCCGCTCGTCCGGGCTGGCCGCCCTTCATTCCGTACGGTTGCGACGTTCTGCGTCCGGTCAATAGGGATAAGGTCAGCGGTTGAGTAAACTCGATCTCTCGCACCATGCCTGATCCGCCCGCATTCAACCCCGCGCCGCCACTGTTCTTTCGAATCGAATACTCTCGCAGGATGCAAGGGTAACGAGTCTCCAGAGTTTCAGGGTCGGTCAAGCGAGTGTTGGTCATGTGACTGTGAACTGCGTCGACGCCTGGCGACAGCCGAGTGGCTCCTGATCCTCCGCCCACTGTTTCGTAGTATCCGAACGAGTCGTTTCCAATCAACCAGTTGTTCATCGTCCCCTGGCTTGCTGCGGCTATCCCAAGTGCGCCCAGAATCACATCGACCACGCGTTGTGACGTTTCCACGTTGCCTCCGACGATGGCTGGGCTGTCATACGGATGATTCACTCCTTGAGGTGGGTTAAGCAAACAATCTGGCAGGCGAATCTTCACCGGACCAAGCAGACCCTCATTCAACGGAATGTCTTCATCGACGAGGCAACGAATCACGTACATGACGGCCGACGAAACGATTGCTCGGTTGGCATTCAAATTGTCCTGTGTCACGGAATCCGTTCCGTCGAAATCGATTTCCAGCCGATCTCCTGTCCGGGCAACTGAAACTGCGATTTTCGCACCATTGTCCAGCCGATCGCTGAATTTCATTTCGCGTTGAGACAGCTTTGCAATAGCCTCGCGAGCCTTCATTGCCGCCGCTTGTTGAACGAATCCCATGTATCGCTGCACCATTCCAGACGAATACCTTTCAACTAACGCCAGCAAGTGTTTCGCTCCCGATTGATTAGCGGCAACCTGAGCTGCCATATCTGCGAGATTCTCTTGGACGTTGCGTGTTGGAAACGGAGCCGAAACCAGAATCGCTCGTAACTGCTCAAACCTGTCCGATCCCGCATCAACAAGTTTGAAATTGTCAATCAAGACACCTTCTTCGAACAGAAACTCAGCGTCGGCAGGCATCGATCCGGGTGCCTTGCCACCGATTTCCGCATGATGCGATCGACTGGCCACCCAGAAAAGCAATGTCGATCCGCTCGATTCGAAAACGGGTGACACAACGGTCACATCGGGCAGATGAGAACCTCCCGCGTACGGATCATTGGTGACAAACACATCGCCGGCGTGAACGTTGGAGTTCCTTCGAATGACCTCACGAACCGTTTCGCTCATTGCTCCCAGGTGAACCGGGATATGAGGAGCATTCACGACCAGATCACCCTCGGCTGTGAAAATCGCACAGCTGAAATCGAGTCGCTCCTTCACGTTCACGCTGACAGACGTCTTCTGCAGAGCGATTCCCATTTGTTTTGCGATCGTCGCGAAGGACCGATTAAAAATCTCCAACTGAACCGGATCAGGACCTGCTGCATCTGTGATCGATTCTGAGGGCGTTGAGCCTCCTGCAGTCGAGACTTGCTCAATCAACAGGGCTCCGTCACCAATACATTTGGCGGACCATCCCAAGTCAACAATCGTGGTCGAATAGCGATCGGTAATGATGGCGGGACCTTCAATCCTGTCGCCTGTTTGAATCGCTTTGCGATGAAAGCGGCCTGCACGGATACGAGTTCCGTTGACGAACATCTCCTGGTGAGCGGACGGTTCCAGTATCTCAAATTTGTCAATCAACGCACTCGGGGACAATCGATTGCCCTCCAGAATCGCCTCGACACGTATTGCGATCACTTGAACGGGTCGATCCTGAACATATCCGTACAGCTGGCGATGCTGTTCGCAAAAGACATCTTCGCAGTTTTCGGCGGGATCCAATTCGATGGTCAAAAACTGCTCGGTTCCCGCATACCGCATATCCAACCTGCGTCGTAAAACGACAGATGTACGCACTGGCTGCCGATCTGCAGCCAACTGCTCGACCGCCTGATTTTCCATGCGAACGAACTGAGCCTCGAGCCGCTGCACGAGTGTGGCGTCGCAAACTTCCTCGACCGCCATGGTTACGTGACTGGTCCGATCTGCCAAACGAATCCCAACCGCACTGAGGATGCTGCTTTGAGGATGGTCAAGAATCTGAGTCATCCCGAGATTTTCTGCGACGCCACAACAGTGTTGCGAACCTGCGCCACCGAACGACATCAGAACATGGCCGTCTGGATCATAGCCACGTGCGATTGAAACCGAACTGATCGCGCTGGCCATGCTGTGGTTGGCGATCCTGACAAACCCTTCGGCAAGTTCAACTGGCGTGTACTCAAACCCGGCCTCGGCCACGTTTTCGCACAAACGCTCTAGTTGAGTCTGCACCGCCTGACAGTCGAGCGGAAACGGGAATTGATCGGGCACGATTCGACCAAGAAAAAGGTTCACATCGGTGATCGATAAAGGCCCCCCTTTTCCGTAGCACGCCGGCCCCGGATTCGCGCCTGCGCTTTTCGGACCAACACACAGCCGGTTTCCATCGAACCAGCAGACAGAACCGCCTCCCGCAGCAACGGTTTCGACCGCCATCATGGGCGTCACAATGCGCACGCCAGCCTTGTTGGATTCATATTCTCGCTCAAACAAGTCTTTGCCATCCACTGATTCGTATCGAGACACGTCAGTGCTGGTTCCGCCCATATCAAATCCGATAACGCGGTTGAAGCCAAACTGAGTCGCAACTCGCGCGGCGCCGACGACTCCGCCTGCCGGACCAGACAGCACAGAATCTTTCCCAGAAAAGTGCTCGCGTGACACTAATCCGCCAGCGGATGTCATCAACTTCAGATCGCTACCAGGCGAGAGCCCATCCTGAATCTCATCCAGATAGCGACCGATCACCGGATTCAGATACGCATCAAGCACCGTCGTTTCCCCTCGAGGCACCAACTTGATCAATGGTGATACTTGATGCGAAAGTCGCACGTCCGCGAAGCCGACTTCACGAGCGATTCTACCAACACTTTCTTCGTGCTGAGGAAATCGGTATCCGTGAATCAGACAGATCGCGATCGATTGGAAACCATTCTTCTTCAACGCCTTCAATTGCTCACGAACCACGGATTCGTCCGGCACCCGCTCGATCGTTCCATCGGCAAGGATTCGTTCGTCGATTTCGATTGAGGTTTCAAATAGCGGCGCCGGTTTACGAATAGCAAGCTCGAACAAATGAGGCCTCGCTTGATCACCAATGGTCAGAAAGTCCTTCAGACCTCGGCTTGTGATCAATGCAGTGCGTGCCCCTGATCGCGTCAGCAAAGCGTTGGTGCCTCTCGTCGTCCCAAGATGAACCTGGCAGTCAGGCAGCGGATCGCTCATCCGGACCCCGGCAAGAATTCGCACGGCCGCCAATGGGGCGTGCAAGTCAGGATCCAGCTCGTACGCGAACGTTTCATGCTCGTCGGACAGTTGTTTCGGGATAGCAGAATCCAGCTCAAACGTTCCGGCGTTGAATGACACAACGTTTGCCCCAAACACCGATTCGCCAGCAACGTTCAGCAGGCTCATCCGGGCACCTGTCCACATGTCGAGTGGCTCGATCGAGTCCCTCGAACGCTCGACATCCGTCAGGTCGGACAGTCGAAGCCGACCTTTAAAGACGCCTGAACTGAGGACTTTCGTTTGAAGCACCTTGCCATCGGGCGACTGACCCACGCAATCGGTGAACGTGCCACCCACATCAATCCAGAATTGCCACATGAAATCGTTATTCATCCCACCGCCATCACGGCGTCATGCCCTGTTGCTACGGCCTGCGACTCGACTAATTCTGTTTCCCAAAACTAATCAGCTGACTGGCTGTGCGGAAAAACAGCTTGTCCTTCGCGATCATCGGAGTCGCTCGAGTTGACTCGCCCAACGAGAACTTGCCGACTCGTTCAAATTCCTTGTCAGCTTTGATCACGAACACAATTCCTTCCTCATCTACCGCGTAGATATGCGTTCCATTGGCCACGGGAGACGCTGAAAACCCCGACGACAGTCGTTCTTTCCATTGAAGTTCGCCCGTTTTCAAATTGACACATTGAGCGATCCCTTTATCGGTGAAAATGAATAACGAATCGCCCACGGCGACGGGGCAGGGCACATAGTTCGATGAACGCACCGTGTATTCGGGTTCGGCCGTTGCATCGTTCTTACTTGAAGCGAACTTTTGCGGTTTGATTGCCACCAGGTAGTTTCCGCCTCCACCCGATCCACAACTTCCGATCAGCAAATCGCCCACAACCAGCGGCGTCGCGACGACTCGCATCTTGAAAGGAAGCGCGGACCAGTTCTTGATCCCGGTTACCGGATCGACGCTATAAAAGCCATCGCCCGTGTTGCAGTTGACCAGCTGCTCGTTACCGTCACGGTCTTTCCATACACACGGCACGCTGTAGCAAACCCGACGGGTCGACAGATCGAGCGACCACGCGTCTTCGCCCGTCATTTTATTGACCGCGTACAACCGACTCTGGCCCGGCGCGACGCCATCAGGCAGGTGCTCTTTTGATTGCGAGCTGCAAAGAATCACTAAATCTTTATAGACAATCGGGGACGCCCCGAATCCGTGAGATGAAACAAACCGACCAAAGTCTCGGCGCCAAACTTCATCACCGTCATGATCGAGAGCAACCAGTGTCGTGTGATCGGGGTCTGTTATGCACGCGTAAACGTGATCCTGGTCGACCGCAGGCGTGCTGGCAGCAAACGTATTGCGATCATGCACGTGATAGGGAGTGGATTCAAATAACTTGATCCAGTTCTCCTCGCCGTCTTTCATCGATAGGCACTGCAGTTTGATCTGAGCAGATTGCATATCGCAACTGGTCACAAAAATTCGATCATCCCACGCAACTGGGCAACTGGAACCGACCCCCGCCAAACGCTTCGTCCACAGAGGTTTATCCAGTGAGGTCGGCAGATTCGCATCCGCCACGACACCGGTCCCATTTGGTCCGTGAAAACGCGTCCATTCCTGTGCGAAAACGTCAGGATCAGGATTGATAATCGCGAACCATACCCCGAAAGCAATCACAAATCTCAGCATGTTGGCTCCTTGATAAAGAAGCGACCATGATAGCAGAAATGCAAACCAACATCGGTCACCTCCTCACAGGAAGTGCCGCCGCCAGATTACACGTATCGCCGTTCGCGCATTCGCTTCTGAACTCGCTCGCGAAGTTCGGCAGACTGGAATGACGCCTCGTCGATTGCCGTCACCCATTGGCAGATACGCCAATCCATCCAATAAGGATCAAGATCCTTCTCAGGCTGATGTTTGTTGTACCGACTTTGTCGACCGATTGTTTTCGGCGTGGGACCGATGAAACCGAGATGACCTCCGTGGTCGGTGGCTACCAGTTCAATAAACGATGACATCGCAAAACGATCGTACATCTCGAAAGGTACAACGGGATCGTCTTTCGAAGACAAAATGATGGTCGGCACCTGAACATGTTGCAACAAAGGCCCGGCGCTGCACGTTTCGTAATAGTCTCGGGCTCCTTTGAAGCCAAACACAGGAGCAACAAACTGATCGTCAAAATGGACCAACCGATCAGGCATCGGATTGACGCCGCTGTCTTCAAGATTTTCAACCAATCGACGACGTCTGGCCAACCGCAGTCGCAGACGACGCATAAAGTACTTTTCGTAAATTCGGTTTCCACCCTGCCGAAGATTCCAACTGCAATGAATCAAATCCACTGGCGGTGAAACTGCGATCGCCGAATCGATCTCAGGAGGAGTAAGATTTCCCCACTCGCCCAAAGCCTTGAGAACCACGTTCCCGCCCAGCGAAAAACCAACGAGGCTGATCTTCGACAATGGGCTCAACTGTCTGACAAATTCGACGACGCTTTGCAGATCCGGACTGCAGCCACCATGAAGGTGCGAACGCGAAATCAATTCGCTGTCGCCAAATCCTCGCATGTCTACGCGAATCACTCGCACTCCAAGCCGCCGCAATTTGGCAGTCGTTCGCCGAATGTAGGGCGATCCGTGGCAGCCGCACAAACCGTGCAGCATGATCGCAATTCGATCGCCCGTGATCCACCGTTGCGGCTGATCATCATGAATTACCAAACGGTCTCCGTCGGGCAGGTGCACTGTCCGCTTGACCGCCTTGTAATCCGGCATCCGACCGGGCACCAGAAATGCGCCGATCGTCTGGAAATGCCCGTTGGGAAACCGACGGCTTGGAACAAACGGTGGATGGTCAGAGTTCAACAAGGTTGGGAGCCTTCCGTCGGTTCCACCATATTTTGAGCGATTCTTCGAAGCTACATCGTAGCGAATTCAGTCATCGGTTGAAAAGGATCCCTGCCGTACGGGGTGAAAGCACTTACTACAGAGCCACTGCGGCGAAACAACCTGCTCCCTTGCCAGAGGTTCATGACAGTGCAATCAGAAACATGCCAGCGATCAGCACGACAATACTGATTAGCTTGGATCGCCAGTTCTGCTCCTTCAGAAATATGATTCCGAACAAAAAAGCGATAACGATTGAGGTTCGACGGAGCGGAGAGATCACCGATATCAGTGCGTCCGGTTGGGACACCGCTACGAAGTACGTGTAATCGGCAACCAACAGAAAGATCGCAATCAACGGAATCGACCATCGCCATTGGAATGGTTTCTTGATCCGGTCAAACCTCCACCAATACAGATTCAAAGGCAACATCACGGGAACCAGATAAATCGAAAACCACGCTTGAACGATCGCTGGCTTGAGTCCCAGCGTTTGCAGCAAGTACTTATCGTACAAACCACAAAACGAGCTGATCAGCGTTGCCACAACTAGCAGACCGATCGCCGGATCTCGATGGAATCGAATGCCTTCGCGTTTTCCGACGAACGAAAATGAAAAGAACGCGGTCAGAATCAGACCGATTCCCAGCCACTGCAACAACGCAGGGCGTTCGCCCGTCAGAGTCACCGCCAGCAGAATTGTCCAGAGCGGACTGGTCGCCCGAAGCGGCGCCGCAATTGAAATGGGCAGCGCTTTGAGCGCGAAGAAGGCAAACATCCACGAGGAACCGACCATGGCCGACTTCGCGAACAACAAGCCGTGCTGATTGATCGTCGGTTGCCACAATTGATTCGGCCAGAACTGACTCGATTCAACAAATCCCAACCCCACAATCACGGGAACGCTCCAGATGAGCGCGGCCGTCGAAACGTTTGCAAGCAAAACGGGGGGAACCGCATTCTCGTTGACTGAATGTTTCTTGGCGACGTCATACAGACCAAGAAAAATTGCTGCGACCAGCGTCAGAATGAACCAGAGTGACAAGGTTGACTCATCAGGGGAGAAGTGCAGAACCACGAATCGACACAAATAAACACCAATGCCGCGCAAAGCGCAGTTGAGTTAGTGTCGATGCGAGGGTTGGTGGTTTGGAGAACGAGTCTTCTTAAACGATCTCGCGTGATTCCAGCAATTCAACCACTTTGTCAATGCACTCGTGAGCAGACATTTTCTCAGTATCCAGAACCAGATCAGGGTTCTCTGGAACTTGATAGGTAACCGCAGACTCCTGACCATCTTCTTCGGTCAGCTTTTTCGCCGACTCGTTTCGCGAAGCACAGACGTCGTCAGACGCATTCAGGTGAACGACGATAAACTGTTCTTCGCCGACAACTTTTGCGGCTCGCTGCCGAACTTCCTCATCCGGTGCTACCAGTGACATCAGGCAGATCAAGCCCGACCGGTTCATCAACCGGGCCACCTCGGCCGCGCGTCGAACGTTTTCACTGCGATCATCTCGGCTGAACTGCAAATCCCGGCTCAAGCCCATTCGAATGTTCTGACCATCCAGCACCGTCGCACTTCGGCCCAGATCAAACAGCTTTCGTTCGACCCCATAAGCCGTCGTTGATTTACCTGCTCCCGGATTTCCAGTGAACAAAATCGTCACTGGCTTCTGGCCATAGCGAGCTTCACGCTCTTCGGCCGTCACGTTGCTGATCTCTCGCGTCAACGAGGCGCTCGATGGTTCATCATCCCAGTGATCGCCCGTCGATTCGCTGGTCTTGCGATCAAGAATCATTCCCGCGCCGACGGTCACGTTCGTGATCCGATCGATAATAATGAAAGCGCCCGTCGAGCGATTGCGTCGATACCCGTCGATGGCCAACGGTTGGCTGAGCGATACCGCGACGCGTCCAATCTGGTTCAATTCCAAGGTTGGCGTCGGCTTGCTGTTCATGGTGTTGACGTCCACCTCGTAACGCAAAGTCGAGATCGAACCGGCCACGGTGCGAGTCGTCTGTTTGAACAGATACTGCTTGCCCGGCTTCATCGCGTCTTCCGCCATCCAACAGATCATTGCATCGAACTTCTGTTCCATCTTGGGAACGTTGCCTGGCTTGACGATCATGTCACCGCGACTGCTGTCAATCTCGTCTTCCAGCGTCAGCGTGATCGACATTGGAGCATACGCCTCTTCGATGTTGCCATCGTATGTCACGATCTCCTTAACCTTACTTTTCTTGCGTGAAGGCAAGGTCATAATTTCATCACCAACGCGAACGATGCCCGACGCGATGGTGCCCGCGAAGCCACGGAAGTCAAGGTTGGGACGTAGCACCGTTTGAACCGGCAAACGAAAATCACGCATGTTGCGATCGGAGCCGATATAGACCGTTTCCAGAAAGTTCATCAGCGTGTGGCCGTCATACCACGGCGATTTCTCACTGCGGTCAACCACGTTGTCGCCGTGCAAGGCAGAAATTGGAATGAAGTGCAGGTCAGGAATATCCAACCGAGAAGCAAACGCGCGGTAATCACTTTTAATCTCTTCAAAGCGTTCCTGGCTGAAGTCGACCAGGTCCATCTTGTTCACAGCAACCAGAACGTGCTTGATACCAAGCAGAGAAGCGATAAAGCTGTGACGTTTGGTCTGTTCGATGACGCCATGATCATGCCGTGCGTCAACCAGAATAATCGCAAGGTCGGCGGTGGAGGCTCCGGTCGCCATGTTACGCGTGTACTGCACGTGGCCGGGCGTGTCGGCGATGATAAATTTACGCTTGGCGGTTGAGAAATAGCGATAGGCCACGTCAATCGTGATCCCTTGCTCGCGTTCCTCTTTCAGTCCATCGGTCAACAACGCCGGGTCAAAACCGCCGCCGGTGGTCCCGTGGACGGCCGAGTCTTTCTCAATCTTGGCCAATTGATCTTCGTAGATCATTTTCGAATCGTACAACAAGCGACCGATCAGCGTGCTTTTGCCGTCATCCACGCTCCCGCACGTCAGAAAACGTAGCAGCTCCTTGCGCTCGTGCTGCTGTAAATACGCGTTGATGTCAGTTTCGATTAAGTCAGATTGATGAGACATGTTTCAAATGCGGAATACGGAATACGGGATGCGGAACGGATGTTCCTTGAGAAACGGCGGCGTAACAATAGGGTGGATTAGAAGTAACCTTCTTCTTTTTTCTTTTGCATCGATCCTTCTTCGTCGTTATCGATGACACGTCCCTGACGCTCAGACGTCGTGGCCAGCAGCATTTCCTGAATAATCTCTGGCAACGTTGTCGCCGGAGACTCAACAGCACCCGTCAGTGGGTAACAACCCAACGTGCGGAAGCGAACCATTTTTTCCATCGGCTTCTCGCCCGGTTCCAGTTGGATACGATCGTCGTCCAACATGATCAGCGTGCCATTGCGTTCAATGACCGGTCGGACTGCCGCGCGATATAACGGCACGATCGGAATTTCTTCCATGTGGATGTACTGCCATACGTCCAACTCCGTCCAGTTGGAAATCGGGAATACGCGAATACTTTCGCCCTTGTTGACTTTACTGTTGTAGAGATTCCAAAGCTCGGGGCGTTGGTTCTTGGGATCCCAACGATGGTTTTCGTCACGGAAAGAATAGACACGTTCCTTGGCGCGAGACTTCTCTTCGTCGCGTCGACCGCCGCCGAAAGCCGCATCGAACTTGTGTTTGTCCAATGCCTGCTTGAGCCCTTCCGTCTTCATGACGTGAGTGTGCTTGCCGCTGTTGGTCAGCGGATCGAGCCCCAGTTTGCGACCTTCCTCGTTAACGTGCCGAATCACATCGAGTCCCAGCTCGCCTTTGACGTATTCGTCACGAAACTTGTACATTTCCTGGAACTTCCAGGTCGTATCGACGTGCATAAAGGGAAACGGAGGCTTGGCCGGGTAAAACGCCTTGAGTGCCAGGTGCAGCATCACTGAGGAGTCTTTCCCGATCGAGTACAGCATCACCGGATTGTCAAATTCAGCAGCGACTTCACGAATGATGTGAATGCTTTCGGCTTCCAGCTGCTTCAGGTGGGTCAATGAATAGTCGGACGACATGTCGACAGATTTCCGTGTTAAAAAGATTGTTTGAAAGTGATTCAAATCGGGGGCTTGAATGCCGGCGGTTCAGCCAAATCGACGCCTCCGCGACAGGCGAAACCAGCCCGACACTATAATTGGGAGTCAATGGGCCTTCAATGCAACAAGATCCGTCATGATCAAGTAGTTCAAATCTGAGGCTGTCCGCATCAGACAAAGTCCACATGAGCGGCTTTTCGCGGTTATCGGGAGACTCTTCCAAGTGGTTTTCGTCACGTTTTTACCTCGGCTCCAACGGAGGCCTGGGCGGGGCGTTGGCCACGGAGGGAACGTCAGGAGATGCCGGCTTGGAGCCCGAATCTTCCACCTTCGCGACAGTGACAGCAGCATCCTCTTCCGCCGCAGATCGAACAAGTGCGTTGGCGGCCGTGAAGCTGGTGGGCATCGGACAACCCTCGGGAAGGCAGCAACCCCGGGGACAATCAGCACATCGTGGACAGCGGTCGTTCTTCGCTCCGCCCAGCGAACGCTTCAGGTCATCACAAAAAGTCAACGCGGGCACGAACACGCGATCCCCCGGCAGAATCTGATAATTCGTCGACGTGTCGCCCAGCTGAACGATATGGTTGTAACAAGTTTTTAGAACGATCTTGCAGCTGCCACACGGAGTCGGTCGGACCAGAATGATCTGATGGGGATCGGCTTTGGACGTCAGCCCTCCAGCCTCGGTGATTGCAAACAGCACATCTTCTGTACCGGTGTAGCTGTAAAAGCCGGGCGAGTTCACTTCGCCCAAAACGTAGAATCGCTTGCTGGCCCAGTTGACCAGTCGAACGCTGATTCGATTCTGATTGATCGATTTTCGGACCTCCAGATCGAAGTCAAGCTTTGCCTCCTGGTCGGCAAGCCGACGCGACTCTAGTTCATCCTCGTCAAGCTCTTCAGCACCATCAACGGAGTTGTCTGTTTCGGTTCGCAAGGCGGCCCGCTGCTGGTTCGTTGCAATCTGAACGGCTCGCTCAGTCTCCATTCGCTGTCGCACCTGAGCGTCAACCAGCGCCTGAATTTCCAGTTTCAGTTGCTCGATTGATTTTCCAACCACCGAAAACTCGCCGAACTCACCCAGCGAGATCATGCCGTTGGGCTTCACAATCTGATCACCCGCCAGACGAATCGTCGACTCGAAACTGACAGGCTCGATCAAAACCGTGTCACCCACCGAGATCACGCACTCGGGCAATGGTTGCTCGGCCAGTTCCGTCGGCAGTGCAATCGAGCTACCCGGCGCTTCGCTGATCGATTTGGCCGCCTCCATCAAGTTGTTGCTGGACTTGCCCACAGGTAAACCAAGCGAGGCAAGTGTATTGCAACCCGACAGCATCAGCGTGATGCCGAGGGCACAGGCCACAGCCAACCGAGAACTATGAAACGATGGTTTTTGCCGCGACATGAACAAACCGATATGTTGAGACCAGAACTGGCAACGCGGATTCGTTCGGCCAGCTCATTTTGATTCGGTTTTGCCGCTGATTCCAGTTCAATCAATCGTTCGGGCTGGCACTGTTTGGTAAAATTTGAGGCCCACGCAAAAAATAACGCGCGGCCTCGGCACGGAGCTGTTGAGCACCATCCAAACGCACGTTTGGGCGAGAAATAGTGCCGCCAACTTTCGCAAACACGCTCCGTCCGGAAAGAAAATCTGCTGCCTGGGTGACCGGACTCAGCTGCAATACAGCCAAAGGTCCGGGGATTTTCACAAGTTGATCCAGAGCATTGGCTGAGCCCAGATTTTCGATTCTTGCCGCAACCGCCAGATCCAGTCTTCCATCGAGATACGCGTTGCCACCGATCGCGATTCTCGCCAGCGAACTTTCAAGCTGAAAGTTGTTGATGGCAACACGCCCGTTTGCCAGCCGGATATCAATTTGATCGCTATCATACGATCCACCATTGATCTGACCGCCTCCGATGACGTTGCCGATATCATTGAGCAGCGGCACTCGGAAGGCCCGCGCACGATCAAGGCTGCCTTTGAAAGAGCCCTTCAGGTCTCGCGGACGACTGACCGAACGCCCTCGCAGCACCAGCTGACCACTCAGTTCACCCTGGTTCTGCCCACTAAACGGATCGATTGCCGCAAGCAGATCCGCCGTGTCGATTCTGGACAGATTCAAATCGACATCGACGTTCATCGTCCTCCCAAAGTCAACGGCTGCCTCGCCGGTGATTCTTCCATGCAGCGCGCGAATGGTTGACTGTCGAACTTCCACTCGGCCTGTCAATCGAGCCGGATCAAAACGAAACTGCACAGGTACTTTCAATGAATCAGCCGCCACCCCGTAGATTCTGGCACGATGGAATCCCACGGTACCTCGCCCGTTGATTGTTTGCCCCAGCTGACCGGTCAGCCTGGCATCAAAGAACCCACTTGCCTCGGGCGGACGCGGCATTGCGACGTCCAGCAAACGCTCCAGATCGAATTGCTGAATGTTCACCTGATAACTTCCCAATGCGGACCCGCTTGCGACGCCAGCCAGTGGCACAACCGCTCGCCCAGAGATTTTACCTCGCCGCAAATCAGCCTGAACATTATCAAGCTCGGCCACGCCAGATCTGACTCGAACATCTGCGCTGGCGACACGCGTGAGCAATTGGTTATTCCAGTTGACGGACGCCACGCGAACTCGTCCGGTTCCCACAAATCCAGTTTGCAGGTCATACGCCAACAACATTTGGGCGGAAAACGCGCCACTTAATTGCTTCAAACTTTGATACCGATTTGATTCAAACGCCAATCGCTGAAGCTGTGCCTTGTCGACCTTCAACTCTAGCGGAAATGAAACTTGCCGAAGGTCGTCAACATCCACGCTTGCCGATCCTTGCCCAGCGATGGTACCCGCCAACGCGCGGCCAGCGACCACGTAGTTCAGTTTCTGCTGCTTGTATTCAATGCTCGCGCCCAGGTCGGAAAGCCGTACACCAACAATTCGCGACGTTGCTCCCTCGAGCCGCAAATCGGCCCAACCCAGCTCAGGATCTTCCCACTGGTTGATAGACGCTTCGCCCGACAGTTGGCCTTCCAACACTGGAAATGATGGACCGGCGAGAGCCGACAGTTGATCGGCTTCCAAACCGTCAATCGAAATGCGAATCCGTTGTGGGTTGGCGATCGTTTCAACCATTTTGATTTGCCCACCCAGAAGTTCGAACTCTCCCGTGGACGTTGCG
Organism: uncultured Pirellulaceae bacterium; assembly: GCA_964468915.1. Lineage (GTDB taxonomy): Bacteria > Planctomycetota > Planctomycetia > Pirellulales > Pirellulaceae > Mariniblastus. The sequence continues at coordinate 8,792 of CAYXWX010000058.1, read as the reverse complement.
AAGTTGCGGCTGTCCAGATCCCAGTTTGCTTCGATATCGCTCAGTTGCTGGCTCGCGACCGAAGGCTTGACCACCGAAAGTGCTCCATCGGTGGTCCATTGCAAATCCTGAAGCTGGCCGCCAAACGCAACCTCGCCTGTTATCACCCCCCCGATGACCCATTGATCGGATTCAGCTTGCATCGACGGCAAAACAAGGGAATCGATCGATTCGGTGATGCTCCGCAATGACAACGAGTCGAACATCACGGAGCCGGAGAAATCGTAAGGAGCCAAGATCGACAACGCCGCTTGAAGATCAAAATCACGCACGCCACCGTTTGCGGGCCCTACCGATTTGACAATCAGTTGATTCGTATCCACGTTCGTTTCAATCAACAAATCGACACTGGTGCGAAAACGATTGTCCAAACCCAGCCGATTGAAGGAGATGCGACCTTGAACCTCCGCCGGAAACGCTCGCGGTTGTTCGGTGGAACTCAAATTGAGCGAACCTGAAGTCGTTCCCCGCAGTGCCATCGCATCCGAACCAATCCAGCCAGCGACCCAACGGATGGGTGTTCGCGTCCAACTGATCTGGCCCGCCACTTTTCGATCGATGTAATCCCAACGGCCATCCGCTTGCAGATCGCCCTGCATCAAAGCCAGCCGGTCGGCCTCGACCATTCCGGCTTTCGCGGAAAACTGTTCCAGGAAAATCTGTCGCTGATCAATCGAGCCGTTCAATTCAAGACCTTCAATTGTCCGCCGCCCAACCGTCAGCTTCTTCGCTTTTGCCTGAACGTTGAATTGCCAACCTTCAGCATCCGATGAGGTCTCGTCAGGTGCTGTGGTGGATGCGAGCTCGACATCGACGGCAACTCGACCACTGATATTTTTCTGCTGACCAGTCAGCTGAATCCCAGCCGATTGCAAGTAGCTTTCTGCTTCCGGGCTGATCGCTTTGGCCGTTTCCAACAACCAAGTCAGGGGCAGGGCATCAGAACTTAGTTCAGCGACCGACAGTTCGCCGGTGATCACGTCCAGTTTTGCTGCTGCTTCGATTATGCTGCCTGTTGGCAGTTTCCCATTGAACTGATCAAGCGTCAGTTGTCCGTTTCGCAGATCGATCCGAGCTTCAAGCTGTTGTAACTGCTCGATGTCCGCCCCAAGGACTGAATCACTAACGACTCCCTCCAATTGCCACAGCCGAACGTTATCAGGTTGAGCAGCATCGATCCTGATTTCCGCGTCGGCATTCAACAGCCCGTTCACAATGGCTGGATCGACCCATGGTTGATTGTTTTTCCTTCGAACACTCGCGTGCCGTGACCGAGCGTCCGGCTGTTTCAGATGCTTGGCACGGGAGTGGTCGTTAGCCGTTTGAATCTGCGACTGCCCGACCGCCAACGCCCAATCGGCCGGCAGCGATTCAGCCGAGACCAGCAATCGTCCATGGTCTGCATGACGCGCGTTGCGGGTAAGTGGCCAGTCGAGTTTGAGCGAAATGCGACCGTTGTCCACCAAGTGAACTTGCGATTCTTCGCTTGAGTTCGTCGCGACTGTCGAACCCGGCACCTGAGCGGTCAGGTCGTCGAAAAGCAAACTTCCACGATCCAGTCTCACCAGGGCACGAATCTGCTCGATCTGTTGCTCGTCCAGCAAGCCCTCATCAGATTCGGCTTTGATCTCGAGCTGCCATGTTTCCAGCTGATCAGCGGTCGATAACGGAATGGTCAGATCTAACGTGGCATCGAATTCAGCTTTCACATTAAGCTGATGCTGAAGGTCTTCCAACTGGAACGTTTCAAAAATCTGATCGGTCGATTGCTTTTCAGGCACAGCTTGCACCATGACATTGCCTTGAAGGTCAAGCACTTCAAACCCACTGCTCAACCGCAACGAACGCAGGTTCACATTCGTTGTTGATGGCCCCGCTTCCAGCTTTCCAAAAGTCGCGTCAACATTGTCCGCCACCGTCGTCAGTTCGAGGGATGTTTCCAGCAGTTCGCTGACCGACACGGCTCCGTTCGCATTGCCCGTCGCACGTCCGCCAACTTCAACAGGAATGGCCGGCACGATTTTTCTGACCGTGTTGATGGACAGCTTGTCAAATGCTGCACCGAACTGTACTTCGACTGGAAATGAATCAATTCTGCCTGACCCATCAATGCTGATTGTCTCGGTTCCGTTGGCTGTCGCCGCGATCTGTTTGAGATCAACACGACCGTCGCTGATGATCGCATGGCCGTTGTTCACTTTCAGATCCAGATCGAACGCTGGCAATCGAAGGTTGACCTGTTTCGGTGACACGACAGCTCGATAATGCAGTGACTGCCGGTCGCGAACCTCTACCGTCGCGACGACATCGGCCGCTCCCGACGCATCCAGATATTGCTCAAGGTTGGCCGGCAAGCCTGGCAATTTCTGCCAATCAGTTGGCAAGTGAAATCCCTCCGCCTCGGCACGCAAATCGACTTCGTTCCGGCTTTTGCGAACCTCTCCCGAAACGTTCCAGTTTGCACCCAGCCAATTCTGCAAGCTGGCTGACAGCTGAAGCGATTCTTCACCGTCGTTATCAAGATTGGCGTTGATACTTCCAACCACCAGTTCCTTACGGCCCGGCTGAGTGATTCGGACGATGGCATTTTTCAGCACGACGTGGTCCGAAGGCAGCTCAAGGCTCGCCAGATCAAAACCTTTTGACTCGGAATTCATGGCCGACAGGAGTTCATCTGCATCCAAACGGACTACGACGTCGCTTAATGTGATCTGATCGTAATCTTCACTTCCGGCTGCCAACTGAACCAACGGTTCCTGGATTTGCAGACTCCCAACAATCAACCATGGCTCCGCTTCTCCATCGCGAGTGAACCGAATATTCGTCGCGTTAACTCCGGCCATCGTCACACGACTGAGCCCCGTCTGCACGCTTCCCAGCTGCAGTTCGGTCAGTTGTCGTTGCACTCGACGCCCCGCTTCTCGGCCAGCCAACGCCCATCCGATGAAGGCCGCAACCAATACCAGGCACACGGCGATCAGCACCCAACGCTTCCACCGTGTAGATCCTGATTCGCTGCGATGAACGTGTCCGATTTCAGCAGGTTGGTGTGACAAGGCTCTGCTTACTTTTCAGGAATTTGGATCTGGACAAGTAGCTTTACTTTAATTGAACGGCAAACGGCAACGGGTCACAGCGACTCAATCGACACGATCCGCTGGACGAATGATACGCGGGCCAGTCTTGCGAGCAAATCGTGCAGCGATTCTTTCCAGCCTGAACGAGCGTCCATCTACTTTCGAGCCGTCCGACCTGAGTTTGTCTGTTGCCCCTCGCGCAGCGAGAACTCGGCCCAAACGGGTAAGTGAGTCGAAATCTGGTGAGCGTTTGCCAGACGAAGATTGTAGTGTTTCATGAAATCAAACACGCCACCTCGCTGAGTGAATTCGACGGTCGCGGCTGGATTGAAAACGATGTTATCAAACTGAGCAGTTCGGTTGGTGTTCGTTGGTGTTCCTGAAATCACCCATGTCAGGCCCGATTTCTGTTGAATCGGAGCAAGCCCTCGATCACCCGCGTTGAAATTACCTGCAATCATCACGTCATCCTCGCCTCGCCCGTCATCGCGAATCGCTCGGAACAATTCGCTCAGGTAGCGAAGTTCTCGGCCGGGACGCTGCGAGTCCAGCTGGACGTTGGCCAATGAAAATGTGAACGCCTGCTCGGCCGGAACACCACGCGCACGAAACCATGCGACCATCGGCTTGTGAACCAGAATGTCATCCGGGTCTCGAACCTGATACCAGCGATCGTTGTCCAGCGCGACCGCCGCTTCGTCATAGACGATGGCCAATTGCGTCGACCTCGCGCCGGCTTCTGATCGTGCTTGATCGATCAGCAAGCGATAACTGGGCCGTGGTCCCGCTGACTGAGTCGCCTCAATCGAGTTCATCTGCTCGACCAGCGACACCGCCGAATTCGCACCCAGCAAACGGATTCCCTGTAAAGCAATCACGTCATAGCGCCGGCAGATATCGGCCAACATCAAACTGGCGGATTCGTACGGACTTCCGTCGGTCGAATCAATCATCATTGACGCAACGCGTATGCTTTGCCGGGCCGTTCGGTAAGCCGTCTTGATAGCCGGCGTTGACGGTGATCGAGGATCCGACTGGAGCGTTGATGGAGTGGAACGAGAAATGACAGGCAATGGGGGCGCCGCGACGTACGAAGGAGTCGACTCCCACGATGCCAGTTTTTGTCGAGCAAGTTGAATGACGTCTTCCGGCCCTCGGATCCGATCTTTGTTCAGCAGCAACCAGACGCCAACGATCACAACCAGCAACAGCAGCGATGTTTTTAAAAACCGGACCATGTTTCTGACTCTCCGTTGCACGACGCCACTGCAAAGATCAGCGCAATTTCCCTTTCGAGAAGGATCGTCATTTGCCAGCCGAGTGGCTCACACTTGAGCGGGCAGCCTGCCCAGCCGTCATAACTGGAACGCTCAGTGAGTAGACGTTGGAAGACGTGTTAAAAAAGACCGGCTGACGGACCGCAGCTTTCGCTCAATCACCTGAGATCAACGATCACGCGACGGGCATCACGTCGTCCGGAGTCGTTTTTCGCTTGCGCACACGTTCGGCCAGCTCGTTGATGGCAATGCGGTCTTCCACGTTCGGTCGAAAGAACACCAGCAACGCCAGCGGGACGTACCACGCAACGTAAAGCCCTCCGCCAAATCCGTGCCAGAACTGAACCGACACCATGATGGCGGCCGAGTAGCTGATCAGGACGCCGATGTCTTTTTGCCGAGGCCACCACACAAACGAAATCGCCAACATCACCGACCCGATCAGCAGCGGCAGGCGATTCCATTTATTCCAGCCCAATGCCCAGACACCTTCCAGGTCATCACGCAAAGGCTGAAAGATACCAAACATCTGTTGAAGTTGGAAAAAGAACGCCGATGCATCGACCGAGGTGAAAATGAATCCGGTGACACCAACAATCAGAGATACAACAACCCCAATGGCAAAACGCCGCACGCCTCGATCCCAATAATAGCTACACCACAAGGGCAACAGGAAGATCGGGTAATACGAGACGCTGGTTGCCAACCCGATCAGAACTCCGGCCCAGAAAGGCAATCGGAAACTGACCAGCGCCCAGATCACCAGCGCGGCGGGCAGCGTATGTAACACGTGGCCGTTGTACAACGCCGTGTACGGAAGCATCAGATGGATGGTTGCCAGACCGACTCCTACCGTGAAGTTATCAAAGTGATAGTGGCAAAACAGAATCAGCCCCAACACGATAAAAATCTGGCTGATAATCGCCAACGAGCGAGCCGCCATCACATACGGAAAAACCTCGGCCAGTGACGCGGGCTCCTGCGGCTCGCCCGGCACAATATCGTCCGACAACGATGGCAGAGAACTCGAACCGGTGGATCGCAGGGTTTGCTGTTCGAATGCGGCCTCGCCAAACGAGGGAATCGCAGGAAACAGATTGAACAGCCAATATCCGGGACCACGCTTCTGCAGTTGCTGAATATCGCTTTCGCCTGCCGCTTCACGTTGAATCATTTTCAACGAGTTCTGAACACCACGTAGATCGTCGGACGTTGGCGACGACGTAAGAATATTGGCCACAAGGAACGCCATCAAACTGCAAGCGAGAAACACAAGCCCGCCGATGGAGAGATTCGGCTCAAGTAGAGGTCGCCTGATCAACAACGGATCGATCAACAACCGAACGAGGAAAACACCGCCGATAGAGAACATCCAGATATAGCCATAACGCTGCAATTGCCTGGCGTAAGCCACGCGATGGACCAACGAATCCGACTGAGCAATCACGTTTTCCGATGCCGATTGCTCCACCACCGTCACGCCAGCCTTCGAATCAGACTCCGGCACCGGGTCGGGCGAGTCCGTTTGCCATCGCGAAAACGAAACGGTTCGCGCGGGAACGGTCGCCAGATCATTTGACTCCATGACCGGTTCGGACTGCTGCAGGACAGCGGCCCGCACCTCCATCCGTCGACCGGCGTCAATCATCAGCAGACCGGGAGCCAGCAGAATGATCAAAAACAAATCCAGATTGCGAACACTCCAGCAGCGATTGAACTTGAAAAAAAGCGCCAGCATCAGCAGCGACGCAAGGTAACCCCAGGTCGTGGCAGCAATCGGTTCAAAGGCAAATGGAAACAGGTTCATAAGTGGAAGTGGATTATAGTCAGCGATGTGCAGCAACGGCACGCCGGCTGAAAATACGCTTGACTGGCAAAACGCAAGAAAATTCGCCCCCTATTGATCCGTCGGATAATCGAACGCTCGACACGAACATCGTTTCAGATATTCAGCACGAGACGCCAGCAAAGTTCCCGGCAATCAGGACAATCGGCTCAATCGTTAAAAGCGGCGGTCGCAAGAAAGGTAAAGTGCAAGCGGTCCATTGTGGACGTCGCACACTTCCCAAAAGTCAACCTGCAAGAATCAGCAATCTTTCCGAAGACGGGTCATCGTGATCTGGTTGCCGGTCTGATTATGTGCCGTTTGATCCATGAACGAACGAATCAGAAACAGACCGCGTCCGCAGACTCGGTGGAGATTCGCCTCGTCGCACGGATCCGGTACATCGCAAGGGTTGAATCCGGGGCCCTCGTCCGAAACCTGCACGCAGATATGTTGATCTGAAAATTCTGCTTCGACATGGACCCGACGTCGGCAATAGGGTTCTTCACTTTGTCGTTGCCGAACGGTTTTGTGATACAGATCGCAGTCCTGCTCCTTCAGCGACGAATCAATCTCAAGATTGCCGTGATGCATGGCGTTGACCAATGCCTCATCAAGCGCCATGCCGATCTGCAGACGATCGCGGTTTGACCAATCGGGAAGGCTGTTTTGCAGATGCTCGATCGCCGGCGCGGCAAGCGACAAATCGTTCTCCAACACGAAAGCGATTTGCTTGGGTGCCGGCTCAATTCGAACCGTGTGCGCGTAACGCATCCGCTGGGAAAGCTCGAGCACTTCGCCGACTTTCGGCACCAGATCATTTGCCAATACGCTTTTGGGTGAGAATGAAGTCGCACCTGCTCGCAACGCGTCGATCGCGATCTGCTCGCTGCCAACCGATGTCGTCAGCACCACCGGGATCTCCGGCCGATGGTCGCGCACGTACTGCACCAGTTGCAATCCGTCCATTTCAGGCATTTGCAGATCGGTAACAATCAAATCCGGATCGAACGAGTCGAGCGCCTTGACCGCCAGGGCACCGTTTTCGGTCAGTTCGATCTGCCACTCGGACCGAATGGAAAGCAACCCTGAGATCAATGTTCGATCCAGTGGGCTATCATCGACAACCAGAATTCGGGCCATGATTTCTCTGCCAAAGGTGAGACGTTTCCAACTTGCGTGAGTGAATTTTTTCTTCTGTTGGGCTTGAAGGCAAGCACACGCACTTCAAGCAAGACGAGAATTCCCGTATTCGCTGAAAGTTAGCCGTGGCGAATCGGTTGCGCGGGCAGTTAACGGGTGCCTGGCAACGATCGACTGCATCTTACCCATTGATTTGAAGCCGGGCGCAGGACGATACTCAGGTCAGCGATTTCAGTGCAGACAGCCGGTCTTTCTTCGTCCAGATCAGTCGCCATTCGAATTTTACTCAACATGACGCGCACCAGGGTTTTCATTCGTGGAAGTTATTAACGAAAGCATCTATGACCATCCGAAGTATTACGACCTTGTGTTTGGTAGTGATGTTGCCGCGGAGCTGAATTTCATTGCCGATGTCAACGCAAAACACATGAATGGCAAAGCCGCCTACCTGTTTGAACCAGCCTGCGGCACTGGACGGCTGATGTTCGGACTCGCGCGACAGGGGTTTCAGGTTGCGGGCATCGACCTGAACGAGAAAGCGGTTGATTTTGCCAACGAGCGACTGGACCGACGCGGCTACAAGCCATCGGCTCGAGTCGCCGACATGTCCGACTTCCGCTACGCACCCAAATGGGATCTGGCGTTCAACACGATCAACAGTTTTCGCCACTTGACGACACCCAAAACCGTTCGAAATCACCTCGCCTGCATGGCAGCAGGTACCAAAAAAAATGGTGTTTATCTGATTGGACTGCATTTGACACCCACCACGGTCGAGCCGATGGACGAAGAATCGTGGTCGGCATCCCGAGGTCACCTGACGGTGAACACTTTCATGTGGACCAACGAACGGGCACCCAGAAAAAGGATCGAACGGTTTGGGATTCGTTTCGATATCTATACGCCGACTCGGCAGTTTCGCATCATGGATGAGCTGGTGATGAGGTCTTACACGTATCGACAATTTCAAACGACGATTGATCGCCAGGGCGATTGGGAAATCGAAGCGGTCTACGACTTCCGGTACGACATCACCAAAACTGTCGAGGTCGATTCCAGCAGTGAAGATGTCGTCTACGTGCTGAGAAAAAAATAACATACACCGCAGAGTGAAATACGGTCCGAGCTGTATTGTTCGCTAATGGCTCAGACGGAGCCTCGCCCTGAGATGGTGAAAACGTTAATCGGCCACAATATTTTTGTGACGTCCGCCTCGTTCTGCACGTGACGATCCCGACGGGATCGAAGCATGTAGCCCCGGATCGCGTTAGCGCATCCGGGGGAAGCGAGCGAAAGCACAGATGACCCTGAAAGGGTCAAAGCCTCGAACGATGCGACCCTTTCAGGGTCGACTCAAACCCGTTCACCTGTTTCCGGTGGTACGCTACGCGACCACCGGCTACACGCTATGACCACTTCGTGGTCAACCAA
>CAYXWX010000057.1:22021-29143 GCA_964468915.1 uncultured Pirellulaceae bacterium | reverse complement strand
GAATGATGATTCGGTCGGTCAACCCTAATCTTCAGTTGGAACAAAGCACTAGCCCAGATAGTTCATCTGGGATGTAAGCCGTAAAACGCAAACCATTGCCCTGCGGGAACTTCGGCCTCGGATTTGTTTCCGGCCAAAACGACAGACTGTTATTGACAACGTTCCGGTTTGCAAAGTTACGGCAGTGTTTTCGAGACTTTGTTGCCGGCCTACGAAATATCCGGACCAGTGCTTTGCCAAAACTCAAATGGAAACCCGAAGCTTCACATCCATCGAATGGTAAATTCCATTCCGCCGCTCGCCTGGATCATGGCCCGCGATAAAACTTGCTTCCGCGTCGACAAATCGGACTTGGATAAAATGATGATCACCACCAAAGGCCTTTCGTTTCTCATTCTGGCAACCTTTGCGTTCGGTTCGAAGCTCAGCATGAACGTTGCCGCAGAAGAGTCGCCCTGGATCCGTAGTAATCGGATCGCTATCAGTGCCGATGGCAACCCCGATGCGGATGCCGACGACGTGGGCGCAACCCCATTCACGCTCGCGATGCTCGCCAAGGCCGGATTACAGAGCAACCTGGTCCATTTTGATTTCAACAATTTTTTGAATTACAAAATGATTGACGCGGACAAGAACCGAATGTGGCTCAGTGCCATGGGCGGACAAATTCGATGGGGATTTGAACGTGGTCGATTCTTTGACGCCGCGATCGATCCTGCCGCCGCCGTGTCTCATTTGACGAAACAAATCAATCAGTCAACGAAAACGGATCCGCTTTATCTGATTGCGGCGGGTCCAATGGAATTGATTTATCGTGCTTTGGAAGCGGCCGACCGCGACGCACGTTCGCACGTGACGATCGTTTCTCACCACAATTACAACGAGTCCTTTAAACCGCGACTCTGGCATCGCAACCTGAATGATATCCGGGCTTTGGATCCCGAAATCGGATACCTGCGAATCAAAGACCAGAACGGAAAAAAAGGCGGTGGTTTGAAAGGGACTGCCGATTCAGATTTCGATTGGCTGAAGGAACACGCCGACCCGAATCTGAACTGGGTTTACGATCGCATTGTCGCCGGAAAGCCAGACGTCTCCGATGCTGGGATGCTCGCCTGGCTGATTGGTATCAACGGAACCGATGAAGTGGTGACCATCGCTGAAATGCAATCATGGTTCGGAACTGACTTGATACCGGGCAACCGAACAGACTCAAACGCTCCCGCCGCTCCCGAAGGCGTCCATCCCAAGGTCTCGCCACCAGCCACCAAAAGTGTTTTTCAGGAAGTCGATGGAAAGCTGGTGATTGAAGCCGAAAGCGTTCCACTGACCGATGAATGGATATTGGATACGACTGAACCGGGCTATAGCGGCGAGGGTTACATTCGCTGGATGCCTTCATGGATCAACAAGATCAGTCACCAGCATGAGGGCGTGCTGGCTTACAAACTTCGGATTTCAAATGCCGGAAAATACCGACTTGCACTTCGGTCTTCGCATCAAGGAGCCCCCGAACGCGATAAATGGAATGACTGCTGGACGCTGATGGGATTGAACCCTGTCCATCCGTACGGGATAACTCGCAAGACCTATCACTCCATTAATCAAAAGCAGTTTGACAGCGGGATGGGATTCACATGGCACACCACGCATGACAACTACGGCGCCATTGCGAAACGGGAAGGCCACTTTTCTGTTCCCGTTTACGATCTGAGCGAAGGCGATCACTATTTCTGGATCTGCGGGCGTTCGGGAGGCTTTCGAATCGACAAGATTCACTTCTTCAAGCAGGGCGTTGGCGGATTCAAAAGCGATGCCGAACCAACCACGCCTGTGCTTGTCGGAGACAGCAACCGCAAAAGCAAGTGACCAATGAGGTCGGTAGCGTTCTTCGAGAAGTTTCAATGAAAATGATGAATACGATAGAGCCTAACTCATTGGTTGTTTTCCGAAGTGATGACGAAGTTTGTTTATGTATGCGGTCATATCGTGATCGCGGATGATCGGCAGACTGCTACCAACGACCACTGGCTCAGCGGGTAGAACTTGTGGCTCGATTTCGCCAGAAAGCTGATTTCGCAATTCTTGAAACTCCTGCATGGACATTACTTTTCGATTGAATTCGCTTTCATCGGATTGAGCATTACCAAACGCGGACCCGGTCGCGAATCGTTTCTGTGGCGAGCGTTTGATTCTGGACCGGTCAAACCAGACCGCGGAACCACACGGATGAGAAAGTGGAACGGTGTCGACGACGGGGTCGTTGTCGTTGGAAAAGGCGAAATAGCGTCCAAGCAATTTGGAATCAATGTGCTTCGCGAATCTCTTGTCACCCAGTTTTGGTTGTCCGAAAGTAACCAATCCTTGTATCTCGTGTTCGGTCGACTGTTCCAAATCATAGGCACAGCAAAGTGCCATCGCGCCTCCAAGGCTGTGTCCTGTAATCCAAATGTGTTTTGGGGCAGATTTGTTGAGTTCGCTCACGATCTCAGACCGCAATTCTTGATACGCATTCCAAAGTCCTGAATGAACGTTGCCGTGTTCAACAGGAGCGTTTCGGATGTCAAGATTCGTCAACCAGTCGCGAATTTCATCATCCATGCAGGGGAATTTCGGCTCCGAGAATCTTGCGCCGTTCTTCAACATCAATGTTCTTGCCAGGGTGAATGAGGCAGCTGTGAAAGTGTGTAATTGCCATGAACTAAAACTCTGATCTGAAGACGGACTGACCTAAGGACAAAGTGGATAAACCAAATCGGCGAAATAAAATTTGCCGCTTATCGATAGGTCAAGCGGAAACAGAGCCTCAACACAAAGTGAAATTGCTCAAGCATGTGAAAACACACGTTTACCTACCAAAACTGCCAATGTGGCAACTTAATGCCCTTCCGTTGTGGATAACCGCAAAAACCGTGCCGAAATAACAATAAATTTGGATTTTGACCATATCAAGTCGTTGATTTCGAGAAAAAATCACGATAAAGTTAATTTAGCTCGTTCCACCAACCCCGCCTCAATGCCGTGTTAATCAACTTCTACGTCAAGAACTTTCGCTCGATTCGCGATGAAATCAATCTGAACATGGTTTCCGATGGCAGGTACAAAAACCATCTTGACCACCGAGAGCCGATACTGGGGATGGATAAACATGCCCTGAAGCTGGCTGTGCTTTATGGCGCCAACGCTGCCGGGAAATCCAACATCGTTCGCGCGATCGACTTCGCGCAGGATATGGTGATCGAAGGCGAGACTGCCATTCGGCGCTTGGCAGGAAATCAGTTTGCTCGCCGAACTGACAATCCGTCAGAGTTTCAGTTTCAGTTTCAAGCAGAAGGTTACCAATTTGACTTTGGATTCGAGCTCAATGAGCAAAAAGTCATTTCAGAGTGGCTGATTGTCGAGGGCTCCGAACAATCCCGCCGTGAGTCGATGGTCTACGAACGAAAAGGCGAGGAGCTCGATATTGGCAAGCTGACTGCATTTTCTGATGGAAAAATGACGAGTGAGTTGTTGCAGACACTTTCCACGCTGGGAATCAAAGACGAAGAGCTTTTGCTCAACAAAGTCCTTGAAAGCTCTGCGGAATCAAAACGCGGTGCGATTCTCAATGCGGCGATCAACTGGTTCGTACACTCCTTAAAGATCATTCTGCCTCAGTCCAGCTTCGCCTCTTTACTTACCTATCTAGATAACGATGCTCGATTCAGGAATTGGTCAGCAGGGTTTCTGTCTTCTGTTGATACGGGGATTCGTGAACTTTCTGTCAACAAAGAGTCGATTGACTCCGATAGTATTCCGTCTGCGTTCGCAGAAACGCTTCAAGCAGGTGCACCCGCCATCCCGCTTGGTCCAGGCATAGAACTCGCCGCTGATGATTCCGATTCATCACGCATTGTGCGGCGAAACCTGCGTTCCAAGCACGTATCCGAAACTGAAGATTTTGATTTGCCGTTCGCCGACGAATCCGACGGAACCCAAAGGTTTTTGGAGTTATTGCCCGCCCTTTATCCGCATGGACAGGTCGAGCAAGATCGCTCTACCGTTTACATCATTGACGAACTCGATCGCAGTCTCCATCCGCTACTATCCCGTGCGTTTTTACAATTTTTTGCGGATGCATCGCGCGACAAACAGAACCAGTTGATCATCACAACGCACGAAACCCATTTAATGGACAGTGATCTGCTTCGGAGAGATGAAATCTGGTTCGTCGAGAAGGGTATTGAACAAACGTCAACGCTCAGTTCACTTTCAGAGTTCAAGATTCGCAATGATTTGAAATTGGAGCGTGGCTACCTGCATGGCCGGTTCGGTGCAATTCCTTTCGTTCGAGGCCTGGAACAACTTTTTGAATTGCAAGATTTTGAATCAGAGGCCGTTCATTGAGACGAAAACGAAAGATTGATCGGCAATCTGGAAAACTTGCAGATACCAATTTGATCGTTATCGCATCGGAAGATGAATACGCGGTCAAACAGTACTTCAACCTATTCCACTCGGTAAGAATTCAGTTTGAGATACTTGAAACCGAAGAAGGAAAGTCCTCGCCAAAAAACGTGCTCCAGCGTTTATCTCGCTATATGGACGACTTTCAAATCGGCGAAGGGGATGAGTTTTGGCTTGTCACCGACATTGACCATTGGGCTGAGCCCGGGCATATCAAAAACCTTGCTGAAGTCGTCAAATTGTGTCGGCAAAAACAGATTGGTGTTGCAACCAGCTTTCCCTGCTTTGATCTCTGGTTGTTGCTGCATTTTTCCGAGATCCCTGACAAGCCAATCAGACAGTGTTCCGAGATCGCGTCTTTAATTCGAACCGCTGCTGGCGAGTATAACAAAACCAAGGTCTTCAACCTGCCAATCGCAATGGATAACGTCGAACAGGCTATCCGTCGCGCTAAAGATGCCGAAACACGGGGGCCAATCCTTGAAGAGCTTGGGTCAGAGGTTTACCTGATCATTGAGCGGCTGGTTGCATCAAAATCAATATCGATTCAATAAACAAATTGCTTCGTCATTGATCGCCGATGCTCGCATACGATGGATCGTGCCTTGGAGTGTCACCCACCATCCCGACGTGATGCTGAATCGCGAGAAAACCACGACGCCATCACCTACGTCGATTCGGTACCCACCTAAGCAAAATGCCATCGGTAGCGAAACGAAATTCGCGGTTCCGGCGGCAACCGCTTACGGCATTGTCATCTCAGAGCAGATCTCGACAAGAATTCCGTTCTTGTCTCGCACGTAAGATACCGTCTGCCCCCACGGCTTTTCGGCTGGTGGGGCGACAGGCGTTGCTCCGTGCTGGACGGCTTTCTCGTAAGCGGCAGACACGTCGTCGGTGACAAAACCGATTTCTACCGCGTGAGCGGGTCCGTCAGGTTCTGGCTCAACGAAGTCAATCCCGACCGATCTTGCCTGGGCATAGGATACAAATCCAAGCGTCGTGCCACCCGTGTTCAACTCGCCGTACCCCTTGTCTCCTTCAACGCTCAGGAACTTTCGTTCGAGCCCAAACGCAGTCTCGAAAAACTCCAACGTCGTTTCGACATCGCTCACGTAAAACAGCGTGTAACCCAGTTTCATCGCTTTCCTTTCTTCAGATTTTTGGGCAGCTTCATTCAAAGTCACTTTATCTTCATGCTCACCGCAGCCCAGAGCGGCAAACAAGAGACACCCTCGTCGCCAGAGCCGAGTTGCAACGGTGGTTGGAGTGCCACATCTACCTGACCCGTGTTGTTAGTTTGGCCTTGATGGCACGATTCTAACACATCACGAGCACCATCAAGCTTCTCTCGAGATTGGCAGCCTGGATCGGAAAGGAAGGACCTTCTCAGTCGACGGCGACTCAGCAGAACTAGCAAAACATTATTGTTGGTCAGGTGTTTCAATTTCGACCGGCTGGCTTGGAGGAACTTGAGAGGATAAAGTTCTGGATAAGCTCTGTTTGACGGTTGCGAATACAAGCGCGACTCGCAAGCGAGTGAACGAAACACGTGGGAAAAATTCACTCGCTCGCGCTTCGTGCTTGTATTGCTTCAAAGAGCCCGGATCAGACTGCAGGAAACACCACCATGAAAACTCTGTCTTGGTCATTCGCATTTTTGTTTTACATCGTGCTGGAATGTACTGCTCAGCATCCGAACGTGTTGCTGATCTGTGTGGATGACTTGAGGCCGGAACTCAAGTCGTTTGGTGCGGACTACATAAAGTCGCCCAATATCGATCAACTGGCAGCGTCAGGAAGAGCGTTCCATCGGCACTATGTGCAGGCTCCAACGTGTGGCGCGTCTCGGTATGCGATGCTGACCGGGCTATACGGTCCGACCGGCAACAATGCGATATTTGAACGAGCGAAGAAGATCAAAAACCAACCGGACTCGGTGCATCCAAGCATGCCGGACTGGTTTCGGCGGAATGGATACACGACCGTGTCGGTTGGTAAGGTGTCGCATCATCCGGGCGGCTGGGGCGGTGAGGACTGGGACGACCAGACCAACCTCGAAATGCCAGACGCGTGGGATCGGCAGTTGATGCCCAGCGGAGCATGGAAACATCCGCGAGGCGCCATGCACGGTTTGGCCAATGGTGAAATTCGCGGCGGAATTTCGTACTCCGAGAACAAGATGGATGCTTTGCAGAGTGCTCCCGGCGGCGACACGATCTACAGCGATGGCTTGATCGCGGACGAAGGAGCGGAGCAACTTTCGAAGCTGGCCGCTGAAGACAAGCCGTTCTTTCTGGCGATCGGCCTGATCAAACCTCACCTGCCATTCGGTTCGCCTGATAAATACATGGCGACGTACAAGGATGTGGCCCTGCCACCTGTTCCGCACCCGACCAAGCCCGATTGGAGAACCACGTGGCATGGCTCGGGAGAATTTTTCGGCCAATACAATCACTATGGGAAGGATCCACGCAAAGATTCAGACTACGCCGACGAGGTGCGTCGTCACTACGCGGCCTGCGTGACGTATGCGGACAAACACGTGGGCGACATCGTAGATGCCCTGAACGAATCTGGTTGTAACAAGGACACGATCGTGGTGCTGTGGGGTGACCATGGCTGGAATCTGGGCGAGCATGCGATTTGGGGAAAACACAATCTATTTGAAGAAGC
>CAYXWX010000057.1:0-21921 GCA_964468915.1 uncultured Pirellulaceae bacterium | reverse complement strand
AAAAACGTGGCCGATCTGAATCTGGAAGTGTGCGAGCGGTTGAAAGCGCTGATTGTGGAGAAGCAAACCAAACAGAAAAGCAGGTTCTAAAAATTGGCAGGAAGATTGGGGGCAGGAGAATACGGTGCTTTTATCTTCCTGCCCCTGATGTTTCCGCCATTAAGTGAATGACGTGGATGATTTCGGAAAACTCAAGACGACGACAGTTCTAAACAGAAGGTTCTGCATGACATACCGAATCACCCTGTTCGTATTCGTGATTCTTCTGTCTGCTCCTGTTTTTGTACTGGCCGAACAACCGAACGTGGTGCTGATCCTGATCGATGACATCAGTCACTTCGGGGTGTCCGCGTACGGAGCGGGATCGGTCAGCGCCGACGGCTTTTTTGAAAACGTTCCGATTGAAACGCCGCGAATCGACAGCCTTGCGAAAGATGGATTGCTCTGCAATTACGCTTACACATATCCGCTGTGTGAAAACACTCGGATCGCGTTGATGAGTGGCCAGAACAACCGTCGTAATTTTCTGAATTGCAAAACGCAGCACGCATCCGACATCACCTTCGGCGATTTGTTCCAGCGGGCCGGTTACGAAACGTGCATCGTTGGCAAATGGAAGCAGACTCGGGGAACGAAGGAAGTTCCGGGCGAAGACTATATAACCGAATTCGGCTGGGACGAGTTCTTCTGTCACGACGTGGTCGGACGAGTCGGTCGCCGGATGATCGAGCCAAACTTTGTTCATAACTGAGAAATCAAAGACTATCGTGGTATCGATCCGGAAACCGGTCGTCGCTGGTTCGGGCCGGAACTGGTCAATCGTTATGCACTCGACTTCATTCAGCGAAAACAGGACAAGCGGTTCTTTTTGTATTACTCGATGTTAATGGTTCACGCTGAACACACTCCGACTCCGGATACCGAACCGCCATCGGCCTATGACAATTTTGACGTGAACCAACCAGGCAAGGGACGCATGAAAGGTGATGACCGTCGTTACTACCCGGACATGATCGCCTACACAGACAAGATGATCGGCCAGACGCTCGACAAGCTGGATGTGTTGGGACTGGCGGAAAACACATTGGTTCTGGTGATGGGCGACAACGGCTCCAATCCATTTCAATTCCGCTATCCCGATGGAACCGTTCGAACTGGCGGCAAGGGGACTCATAAAGATGCGGGCCTGCGTGTGCCGCTGTTGGTGCGAGCACCGAAATCAATCCCGGCTGGATCAACCTATGACGGCTTGGTCTATGTGACTGATATCCTGCCGATGTTGTGCGAAGCCGCGGACGTTGAAATACCCAACCGGCAAACGATCGACGGTATCAGTTTCTGGCCTCAAGCGACTGGCCAGACAAAAGAAGAACATCGCGATGCAATCTGCACTTGGTACATCGGCAACAACCACGTCAGCAAGAAAGAGTTCATTCTCGAGTACGCGTTCGATAAGCGGTTCAAGCGATATGCACCCGACGCCATGTATCCTGACGGTCGTTTCTTTGAATGGTGGAATGACATCGATGAAGAAGCAGGTGCTCCGGTCAAAAAGAAGGTTCCCAAACGATGGAACCGATATCGTTACGCCGGACTGAACATGGATGAACTAACGCCCGAACAAGCGGTGGCTTATCAACGTCTGGGCAAACTGCTGGATGACGAAAAGTATGTTGCGGTTGAAGGACTGCAGATTGTCGGAGGTGAAACACCGGTTCGCGTGAGGCAAAGTCTTGAACTGAAATGTGAAGTCAGTCCGGCCGATGCGACTCGCACCGGAATCATCTGGGAAACAAGCGACCCTGCCGTGGCGACCATCGATAAATTCGGCGTCTTGATAGCTCACAAGGCTGGCGACGTTACCGTCCATGTTTATTCCTGGGACGACGCCGACCCGACCTCATCAAATCGGGAGCCGACCTATTTCAAAACGGGAATCACCGACTCGATCGCGATCGAGGTCACGGAATGAATCGAATGCTGAAGCCCGTCAGAACGCTTGGAACTCTTCTGCTCGCAATGTGCCTGTTGACACCCGCTCTTCCTCAAGAGCAACCGCTCGAATATCCGGTTGAGTGCAAACTGCCGCCTGATGCTGTGATCACTTATCCAGATTCGAATCCGCTTCGCGATGCGCTCAACCGGGTGCCTTGGACAGCTATTTTCAAGCTGGAAGGCTGGAGCTTGTGGGATCCGTCACTGATCAAGGTTGGAGACACCTATCACTTGTTCTGTTCACGCTGGCCGAAGCAAGACGCTCACTCTTTCGACTCAGTGCTTTGTCTAGCTTAAAACTTGGGGTTGGCACTTCATCTTGATTCGATTTGGGCAAGCTAATCTAAAGGGCCAACCCCAAAATCTTAGTTTGACAAAGCACTCAGGCTGGAAACGAAGTCATGTGATTAGACGAATCGCATGGCAACAGAAAGGAAACGACACCAGCCCTGCTCTACAATTTGCAACAAGATCCGGAGCAACAGAGAAACCTCTACGCGGAACACCCTGAAAAGGTGCAACGATGAAAGCACTGCTCAAACGCTACATCGCCGGCGAGCCTTGCGCTCCTCACGCAAAATAGTCTGCCTGCGAAACCTTGGGCATCGTTCTGGGGTTATGTTACCCTCCCTATGGCAACGGCCGAATGAGTTTTGACTTGAATCCCGGCGATTGGGCGAGCCATTGGCGTGTGAGCTGGCGATTGCAGCTCGACATAGCCAAGCAGAAGCAGCTGGAAACATTTATGCGAGTAAAATTGATGAAAACGTGGCTCGTCGCGACTGTTTTGACCATAGCCATTGCTGTTTCGCTGGCTGAGGCACGGGAGTTAAGTGCGTCTGAACCGGCTGCGTCTCAACCGAACGTGCTGTGGATCCTGACCGATGACCATCGCTACGACTCGATCCGTGCCTTTAATCAAATCTTGCACGGGCGCGAGATGAGCGAACTCGGTTACGTGGAATCGCCCAACACCGATCGCCTGGCAAAGATGGGCACGACGTTCATCAATACCTACTGTCAGGCTCAAGGTTGTGCACCGTCCCGAGCCTCCATGCATTATGGTCGATACCCGTTTCGGTCGGGCATCTACGAATTCGAGTACCACAACAACAATGCTGAGCACTACCGTCCTACTCTTCCCGAGAGCATGGCCGAACTGGGATACCAGACGACTCACGTTGGCAAGTTGGGCGTGCGCGTCAAAACGATCAAAGGTGACGGTAAGTGGACGGCCCAGCATCCAATCTACCAACAGAGTTTTTACTTCAAGGACTTGGCCAAAGATGGGCTGTGCGGCTGGGGCAAAGGCTGGACGACGGAGGTCAACGGCAAAAAACTTGACACGCCAATTCAAAGCCTTGAGTATTTCGTGACACCCGACGGAAAGTTCGAATACTGCTCGCTGGAACTTGAAACGTTAATGCCGGAATTCGCGGGCACGTGTGCAAAGACGATTGAGAAGTACGATCTGCTGCGTCACTACAACAAGAAAAAAGGCAAGCACGTGGACAAGGGCATGATCCTGTCGGGTGTCAGCTCGCGCGAGGCCGGTAAGACTCGTGACGGCTACTACGCTTCGGTTTTTGGGGACTACTTGAAAAACCCGAATGGCAAATTCCAAGTTGGCTCGCGCGAATACGATGGCGTCGACACCTCGAAGCCATTGTTCTGCCACATCGGTTTTGACTTCCCACATACCCCTGTGTTGCCGCCCGCCGACTATCGCGAGCGTTTCCAGCAACACACTTACACGGTTCCCGAACTCGCACCGGGCGAATTGAAAACCATGCCAGTTCAGCTGAAAAAGATGCGGGGCTATGGCGCTTCCGATCATTTTACCGACGCTGAAAAGCAGGCGATGATTCAGGACTATTACGCCTTTTGCTCTTACGGCGATACGTTGGTGGGACAAGCCGCCGATGCGTTTATCGAATACAGCACGGCTCAGCAACGGCCTTGGACGATCGTATACGTGTGCGGTGACCACGGCTGGAAGTTGAACGATCATGGATCCGTTTCCAAGTTCACTCCGTGGGACGTTGACGCTCATAACCCGATCATTGTGGTCTCGTCCGACAAGCAAAAATTCCCGGCTGGTAAAGTCGTAACTGACTTCGCTGAGTTCGTGGACATTGCTCCGACCGTTCTGGCAACGGGAGGTGCTGATCTTGGGAGCGAAAAGTACGATTATCTGGACGGGCAGAACATGGCACAGATTGCTTCGGGTGCTGTGCCGGCACGTGACTATGTGATTGGTGAAAGCCATGCGGTTACCGGACCGCGTGCCTTCATTCGCACCAAAGACTATGTGTTCAGTATGCAGACTCGACCCGATCGAAAACGAGGCGAAAATGTGGAATGGGCACTGTCAGCGTCATACGAAGATCTCGACCCGGCGCTTTATCACATGCCATCCGATCCGCACGAGGTAACCAATCTGGCGTTCAGTTCCGATCATGAAGACGTTGCGATGATGATGAAAGACAAGCTGATGAACATTGTGCTGGGCGACAATCGAGTGGAAGTTGACTGGGGCGGGAACAAGGCACTGGGCACCACTGTCTTCCGCAGCAACTTTGCTCCGGGGGCTCATGACAACCAATTGATCCTGCCGTGATGACGCGCTCGTTTTTGTTACGAGCCTCGCTTTAATCGTGGCTGAATCGGCCGCGGCCAGGCAAACTGTTTCTTCGCTCAACTCCAATTTGTTTCTTCGCTAAACTCTGTCACTCGAACCGTTGTTGACAATTAATTGTTCTCGGAACTGGCCCGAAACGCGACGTTCGTTCGAAATTCAAAATCAAACATGATCAAAATAATGAATCTTCTTTTCCGCTTTCGTTCTCGCCTTTTCTGTGGTTGTGGTTGCGTTGGCGTGTTGCTCTTGGCATCAGCCACCGGCCGCGCGGTTGCCGAACAACCCGATCTGCGTGGCTACTGGCGCATGGATGATGGTGTTGGCCTCGCCATCGCCGACAGTTCGGGCAACGGGAACAACGGAAGTGTCCGCAGTGTTCGCTGGACGGGCGGCGTTCACAACGCGGCCGCTCAGCTCAATCGCGAAGGCATTCATTGCGGCAACGATTCGAGTCTGAATCTGACCGATGCGATCAGCATCGACGCGTGGGTGAAACCGTGGAGCCCTCGCTACCCCGAACAACCAACCATCCTCAGAAAAGAAGGCGCCTACGCGCTTCACTTGGGCCCGAAAAAAGCAGCGACCTTCTCGCTGTGGCTCGATGACCAAAAGGAAAGTGTTTCAGCAGACCTGACTGACTGGCCCAACGGCCAATGGCGCCACATCGCAGGAACCTTCGATGGTCAGACGATGAAGATTTACATCAATGGCAAGCTGGATAGCGAAAAATGGTTTGCCGAAGGAAAGAAGATTTCCACGAATTCGTCTCCATTGGAAATCGGCGCGAGCAGAAAACGGAAGCTGTTCAGTGGCACGTTGGACGAAGTTCGTATCGCAGCGCATGCGTTCTCACCAGAGGAAGTCATCAGCACTTTCCGAGACGGAATGTTCGACGTTTCTCGCAAGAACAATATCTTCACCTCGTTCTACGAAAAGTACGACAAGCGAAATCCAACGCCTCTGGTGCCCGGAACATTGTGGATCGACGCGGAGGACTTCCACGACTACGGCGGCTGGTGGATGGACACACAATTTGCGCCGCGGATGGGTTCGCCATTTTTGATTGCTGCGGGACTTGGTACTCCGGTAGACAATGCGACGACAACCGTGACGATCCCCGAGGCGGGAGAATACCGGTTGTGGGTTCGAGCGAAAAACTGGTTGGCTAACGGGCACTCACCAGGAAAATTTAACGTGCAGGTCAACGGGAAAAAATTTGCCACCGTTTTTGGAATGAACGAGAAACGCGAATGGGTGTGGGAGGATGGTGGAACATTCCAGTTGAGCGAAGGTGAAACGAAAATCGAACTTGAAGATATCACCGGCTATTATGGACGCTGCGACGCGATGATCCTGAGCAAAGATCCGGATTTTGTTCCGAAGCAAAAGCAGGAAGATTACCTTGCCATGCGGGATCTTCATGTCGAGAAACTGCCTGTCAAGGAAATGGGGCACTTTGACTTCATCGTTGTTGGCGCCGGCGCCGCTGGTTGCAACGCCGCGATCGCCGCCGCGCGGGGGGGAGCCAAGGTGGCACTCATCCAGGATCGCCCCATGGTCGGAGGCAACAACAGCTCAGAGATGGGCGTGCCGATTTCCGGCGGCTCCAGTTCAGGCAAGGGTCGGGAGACGGGACTCAACGAGGAAATAGGACGAATCTCAGCTTACAACTACGAAACCAAGTGGGCATCCGGCGCTGAACATGTTCTTGCCGCAGAGCCGAATATCACGGTGTTTCTCAACTCGCACGTTTTCAAAGCTGAAACGGACGCGAACCAACGAATTACCGCCGTGACGGCTTTCGACATGATCGATGGCCACCACACTCGATACACCGGCGACTACTTTGCGGACTGCACCGGCGATGGATGGCTGGGTTATTACGCGGGAGCCGAATACATGCTGGGGCGTGAAACCAAAGAGATGTTTGGCGAAGAGCACGCGAAGGATGAGGCGGACAATATCACCATGAGCGGCTCGCTGATGCAGAACGCGATTCTTGGTTACCAGGCGATCGATATGGGGGAACCAATCCAGTTCGACGCTCCGGAATGGGTTTATGACCTACGTGAAAACGGGGATTCCTACATGAAACGCCCGAAACCGGAAAACGGGATTCGAGCCGGTAACTGGTGGCATGAGAACTACGGTGAAATGGATGATCTGTGGGACCCGGAATGGGCAAGGGACGATTTGATTCTGGTCAGCATGTCGTACTACAACTGGATCAAGAATCACTCGCCGCTGGCTGAAAAAGCGGCCAACTACCAACTGACTTACATTCCAATCACCAACGCCAAACGAGAAACCCGGCGGCTGGTGGGAGACCACGTGCTGGTGGAACAGGAGGTGGTCAATCGCGAGGTCTTCCCGGATCGCGTTGGCTATTTCGTCTGGATGCTGGACATCCATCATCCGAGAGGGATTTTCTCGAATGAGGGGCCATTTGACTTCGATGTCAAAATTTCTCCGGCAAGCATTCCGTTCAGGATCCTCTACTCAAAAGATATCCCCAACATGTTGATGGCGGGACGCAACATTTCGGTGACTCATGTGACGCTGGGAACCGCTCGGGTGCAAGGCACCACCGGCATGATGGGTCAGATTATTGGAACCGCAGCAGCCATGTGCGTGAAAAAGAAAATAACGCCGCGAGCAATCTATCAATCGCACGTGCCCGAACTGCAACAGCAGTTGATGAAAGACGACATCACCATCCTGCACCTTGGAAACGAGGACCCGGGCGATTTCGCTCGAACCGCCAGCGTGACTGCCTCCAGCAGCATGTCAGCCAACGACGGACCGGAAAATGCCATCAACGGGATCGTTCGTCCGCTTGACGACAACATGGAGATGTGGATCGGCAAGGTCCCCAACAACATGTGGATCTCGGACCCTGACCAATCGTTGCCGCAGTGGTTGGAACTGGATTTGGGCGAAGCCAAATCATTCAATTCGATCTACCTGACATTCGACACCAATTTGAACAACAAACGATACCGATCGTGGAAGTTCACTCCTGATGAATGCATGCCGCCCGAATGTGCTCGCGACTATCGAGTCCAGTTCCATGACGGCAGCGATTGGTTGACGGTTGTCGAAGCGAAAGACAACTACCAGCGACGAAGGATTCATACGTTCGACGAGGTGGAAAGTTCAAAGCTTCGAGTGCTGGTCGATAAGACCAACGGCGATCCCTCAGCGCGAATTTATGAGGTGCGCGTCTACAATGAAACGACGGCAGAAAATTAGTCTGCGATCAGCCATTGGAATCGTATTGTGAAATCAGCGGTAGATCCTGTTTTAAGGTTCTTCACAGAATTTTGTGGCAATCTTTACAAGCCGACCCCATCCGGGGTGGATTACAATCGTTGATCGTCGTCTCGGGGCTTCCACCCCGAGCTATCGGCGCTGGCCCCGTCCGGGGCAGTTGCCCATTGACGCCCCGGATGGGACCGACACACTTAGCTCAGGGCGGAAGCCCTGAGAAAAAGGTAAAAGGTAATCGAAAATGGTCACCCCGGATGGGGTCGACGCAATGCTTGGAATGGAAACCGTAATACCACTAAATTCGGTCAAGATCCTATTTTTGAAGCAATGGAATCCAGAGTGGTTCAAACTGGTTAATGAAACACTTTGTCAATCTTTCACTGCTGTTCTTTTTTCTGACGCTCGTGACGAGTGGACTGATGCGGTTCCTGCTGCCGTTCGATCTGGTCACGACTCGCCTGCACATGGTTTTTGGAATTGGAACGCTACTGCTGGTTGGATTCCATCTTGCCAGTCGTGGCAGGTACTTCGCCAGCCTGTTGCGCAAACCACGCCAGCCAGGCAACGGATCGGGTAAACCAGTTTTTCTCCTTTCTTCTGTCTTGATTTGCTGGGGCTATCTGGTTGCTGCGGCGTTGTGGAATTTGCCACCAGTTGATCTGCTTGTCAGTGCCAGCTACGAGGCTCGGCATACCAAGGAGATCTTTCGCGACAATGCCAGAACGGCATTCGAACCCATCGAATCCGGCATGCAGGTAAAACGCGTCACCGACAAGGCCGCCAGCATTCGACTGGAACTGGATTGGGGCGAGGCGTTCAAACCCGCTGTCGTTCAGGGACAGCCACTGGGAACCGGCTATCCGCAGATCGCGATCTGGGCGGAAACCGAGGATGGCACCATCCTGGAAACACTGTACGTCTCGCAGGCCTGTGCCGCATCGCATGAATTCGCGTGGAACGGAATTCCGCAGTCGCGTGATCAAGTTTTACCTGTCTGGTATTCGCGATACAAGAAAATTCTGGGGCGGGAACCTGACGAGGATGTGGATGCGGTTTCATCGGCGACTCCTGTGCGAGATTTTTCGATGGAAGGCTATCTGACGATGGACGCTCAGCCATTTTCCGTGTTCGTTGAAATTAACGCGCCGGGAGATCCGAACGAGCACTTTCATCACAACCAACCAGATAGCAGCGACGGCTACGTACCTCAAGGAATCGGCCAGCCATCGGTCGTTTACGAGACATTTGTCTTTGCGGAAGACCAGCGAAGATACTTTTTGCTTGACCTGACCAGTCACAGTGGCGGGCAATCGGGCAAAGGAGCCGACAACATCACGTTGAACTACGAATTGGAACACCTGACCACCGCAAAGCAGATCATCGAGAAAATCCTCTTGCAAGTGAACTGGCCGGACTCTACCACGTTGTGAACGTTGCTCGAAAGGAACCGCAAGTGTTTAAATCGATTCTTATTGCTTTGATTCCTGTCGCGGGTCTCGCGATGTCGGCGTTTGCGGAAGAGAAACCGAACATCATTTTTGTGCTGGCAGACGATGTCGGACTTGGCGACGTGAGTTTTCATGCTCGGCATGTCCAGAAGAAAGAGCCTTTCGTCGAAACGCCAACAATCGATTCTCTTGCTGCCCAGGGTCTGTGGTTCACCGACGGGCACTCGTCGACCGCCCTTTGTGCGCCAACGCGATACGCCACGATGAGCGGCAACAACAACTATCGTTCTTATTCACCAACGGGCGTCTGGAGCACTTTCGCGCCGACGGCTTTCAAGGAAGGTGAAGTCACGCTTGGTACGGTCGTTCGTGATGCAGGTTATCGAACCGGGTTCATCGGAAAGTGGCACATGGGAGGTGATTTCCATGTTCAGGGCAGTAAGGAGATTTATCGCGGCCCCAAAAGTGGTGATCTGACGGATCAGGTCGATGTGACTCGATGGGCCGGCAGTGGTCCTCGCTACTGTGGTTTTGACTACGATTTCGTTTCACCATGTGGCGTTCAAGGTCCCTTGTATTTGCTGTATGAAAACGAGCAGTGGTACCCATGGGCGTCCGATTCGGAAATCGTTTTTTTCACGAAAAAAGTGGCGAAGTTTCCTCAGGACGTCAGCGACAAAGGCCCCGGTCCGGGCGACAGCAACTGGGACGCTCGTCAGCTGGGTGACAAGTTTTCGTCGAAAGCAGTGAACTTTATCAAGCGTAACGCAGCGAGCGACAGGCCGTTCTTTCTGTACTACTGCGCTTCGGCAGTGCACGTTCCGCATCGACCACCAGAACAACTGGATGGCACAAAAATCAAAGGCAGCACACCCACGCTTCATCTGGATATGATGACTGAGCTGGACACGCAGATTAAGCGCATGGTGGATGCCTTGAAAGAAACTGGTGAGTTCGAAAACACGCTGTTCGTTTTCACGTCGGACAACGGCGGCCTGCAAGACGCAAAGGCTCGGAAACTTGGTTACGAACCTGCCGGCGGTTGGAAAGGCAGCAAGAATATGCCTTTCGAGGGCGGACATCGCGTTCCGTTTTTCGCGGTCTGGCCCGGTCGAATCGAACCTGGCATGACCCATGAAATTGCTGCCAGCCAGGACATGGTTGCCACATTCGCGGCGCTGGTCGGCACTTCGATTCCAGACGGCCAGGCGATGGATTCACTGAATCTGCTGCCACTGCTCATGGGAGACGAAAGTTTCGAAGGACGTGATTACTTCGCCAATCAGGCCGGATCAAAGCAGGAGCTGATGTATCGCAAGATGCCGTGGAAATTGATCATTCAAAGTAATCTCAAACGAACAAAATTTGAGTTTCTGGCTTTATATAACCTTGAGGATGATCCTCACGAGGACCAGAACAAACTTGACGACCCGGAGCTTGAATCGATCGCCAACGACATGCTCATAAAGTACATGGAGATCGTGCAATCTGGACGTCCCACCGTGCCGGGCCGATAACGGGAAACGATTATGGTGGGAAGATGGGGGCAGGAAAATCAGGCGCTGACATCTTCCCGCCCCAACTTCCTGCCAATCGAGCACCCAACAACCCGTGTCGCAAATTGGTAAGGCCCATTTCTCCTTCGGGCATGTTCATTGAACGTGAAGCAAGTAATACTGAAATCGATAGACTTGCTCGAATCGTGTTTCGAAAGTCTCACCACCACCATCACGACAATGAAAACACTCCACCTGATCACAGTCGTCTGCCTGCTGACTTCCTCGGTACACGCTGCCGATCAGGTTGAGCGTGTTTACCTGTCCGGCGAAGGGCCGTCGAGCGCAGTTGAGTGGGACTTTCTCTGTTCCGCAGGTCGCAACAGCGGTCAGTGGTCCAGGATTCCGGTTCCTTCCAATTGGGAACAGCATGGGTTTGGTGGTTACAACTACGGCCGAGAGGAATTTGGCACCAAGCACGATGAGACGGGAACCTACCGCACCACCTTCATGATGCCCAGGGCATGGAAGAGCAAACACGTGCGACTGGTCTTTGATGGGGTGATGACTCAGACGTCGATCAAGATCAACGGGAAGACAGTCGGCTTTCCAAACTATGGTGGTTATCATCCGTTCCGATACATTCTGGACAAAACCAACGTCCGGTACGGTCAGCAGAACACGCTGGAAGTTCTAGTCAAAAAGAAACCCGACTACGAAGGCCTCGATCAGGCCGAACGTCAGGCAGACTATTGGATTTTTGGTGGCATCTATCGCCCGGTTTATCTGGAAATTCAACCCCGAGAGTTTGTCAATCGAGTCGCGATCGATGCAAAGGCAGATGGAACGTTTCGTGTGGATATTTTTCCACAGGTCCAGCACCCGACCCGCTTCCGCGAGGAGTTCAAACCGTACGTCGATGAAGTTGTCGCGCAAGTTCAAACGCTCGATGGGCAGAACGTGGGCAAACCGATGTCTTCGGTGATCCACGGAGCGTCAGGGCGAATTCGTTTGAATACGAAAATCGACGGCCCGAGACTCTGGTCACCCGAGTATCCCAATCTTTACCAGGTCAAGGTAACGTTGAAAAACGAAGGCAAACCGCTTTCGCAAAAAACTGAGCGATTTGGATTTCGCACGTTTGAACTGCGGCCTTTGAAGGGTCTGTACCTGAATGGAAAACGAATTCTGATTCAGGGTATCAATCGCAATCTGTTTGATGCGAAGCACGGACGAGCAGTCGACACGGAGCGGATGTGGGCAGACGCTCGAGCCATTAAAGCGATGAACGTAAACCTTGTCCGGTCCCACATGCCTCCCAATAAAGAGTTCATGAATGCATGCGACGAACTGGGAATGATGGTCATCACCGAGCTTTGCAATTGGCACGATCCGGTCGTCGAGACTCCGATTGCCAGAAACATCGTTTACGAATTGGTGTCCATGTATCAGAACCACCCGTCGGTTATTCTTTGGGCCAACGGCAATGAGAATGGGTTCAACCTTGAGGTCGACGACCTTTATCATCTTTATGACTTGCAGGATCGGCCGGTCATCCATCCGTGGACCTACTTTGAGGGCCTGAACACAAAACACTACCCGGAATGGGCCGAGCTGCAGAAACGGTTCAGTCACCCTCAGATCTATCTGCCGACGGAGTTCCTGCACGGCTTGTATGACGGCGGTCACGGCGCAGGGCTGGAAGACATGTGGAACGCGATGCGACAATCACCCGTTTCCGCTGGCGGTGTCTTGTGGTGCTGGGCCGATGCGGCTGTCGCTCGGACTGACATGGCTGGGAAATTGGATACCGCCGGTAATCAATCGGCTGATGGAATCGTGGGCCCCAATGGCGAAAAGGAAGCCAGCTATTTTACGGTTCGCCAGATCTGGTCACCGGTTCAGATTGATATCGATAAGATTGCCGCTGACTTCCGTGGTGAACTTCCGATCGAGAATCGTTACTACGAAACGCCATTGAGCGAATGCTCGTTCAAATGGCGTTTACTGGACAGCTCGGAACCATTTTCGAAAGACGCGACTCTTTCGGTTCAAGCCGAAGGACAACTGGATGGACCGCCGATTGCTCCTGGGCAGGCGGGCACGTTGACGGTTCCACTTCCAGAAAACTGGCCGGAAAGCAGCGTGTTGGAACTGACAGCCTTCGGTCGCACGGGTGTCGAGTTGATGAAATGGTCGTGGCAGATCGGTTCAGCACCGCACTCGACCGAAAAGATAAAGGACGAGATTTCGCAGTCTGAGCAAAATCCATTTGAGATAACCGCAGCAGACACAACGTGGACCTTCTCACCCGAGGACGGACGGCTGATCGGCTGCACTGAAGCGGGTGTTGAAATTGGACTTGGCAGAGGCCCTGTTTTGTACGCAGGCACCATTGAAAATACGTTGGCTTTTCCCGACGACTGGCAGGCCAGCGTAAAACGGCAAGACACTTCCGTGATCGTCGAATCAAGGAATGCTGCTGACAATTCCACGTTCAGCTGGACCATTACCCCCGATGGGTCGGCAGCTCTTGCCTGCAACTTTGCAGCAATCGATGACGAGCTGGCCTATTGTGCGGTCGGTTTTGACCTGAACGAATCCAATGTCACGAGCAAACGTTGGCTTGGTGTCGGACCCCACCGAATCTGGGGAAATCGTCTGAAAGGGCCTCAGTTCGGTCTTTGGGAAAATGAGTACAACGACCACATTACCGGTGTGAACTGGGGAAAACCCGAATTCAAAGGTATCTTTGGTGGTGTGGATTGGATGCGTCTCGATCTAAAATCTGGATACTCCCTGCTGATCGATACTGAAACGGATTCGTCGGTAGGAGTTTTACGTCCTAAAAATGCTGACAAAACCCGAAACATAAAAAACGGTGTCGGCCCCGTTCACGCGTGGTGGCACTATCCGGAAGATGGCGACCTTCAACTTTTTTCACAGACTTCCGGGCGTTGGAACCAAGTTTGCCAATGCAGAAAAACTTGGTCCTCAAGGCGAGCCCAGACAGCTGGCGGGTGAAATTGCCGGGCGAGTCGTATTTCGAATCAGGAAACAAACTAACCAATGAATAAAACAGCATCCTTTTTTTTGGCGGGCCTGTTGGTCGGTGGGCTTCTGGCGTCGGTGGGCTTTTCGTTGTTCGTTCGCTCGCAAAAAGCTGGCGGCGATAATCAGCGTCAACTGGTGCTGAAGCTGGGGCACACGCTGGATACCAGTCACCCGGTCCATCTCTCGATGGAGTTTATGAAGCAACGTCTTGAAGAGCTTTCGGGTGGAACGGTGACCATCGACATCTACCCAAGTTCGGTACTTGGGTCGGAAACCCAATGCATCGAACAACTGCAGAGCGGTTCACTGGCGATGACCAAGACGTCGGCCGCGGCAATGGAAAATTTCATCCCTTCGATGGCCGTGTTTGGATTTCCATACGTGTTTCGTGACGAGGATCATTACCGAGCCGTGTTGGACGGCCCTATTGGCCAAGGGCTTCTGCAGGGAGGACAAGCAAAGTTCCTGCGGGGTCTTTGCTTCTACGATGCCGGAAGTCGAAACTTTTACACTAAAAGCAAGCCCGTCGAATCGCCAGCCGACCTGAAAGGATTGAAGATCCGTGTCATGAATAGCGCGACGGCGATCGAGATGGTCAAATCGATGGGTGGAGCTCCCACGCCGATCGCATGGGGAGAACTCTACTCCGCTCTGGCTCAAGGCACGGTCGACGGTGCGGAGAACAATCTTCCCAGCTTCGCCACCAACAAGCACTACGAGATTTGCAAACACTTCACGCTGAACAGCCACACTCGAGTCCCCGACATTTTGCTGATGAGCACCAAGGTTTGGGATCAGCTGCAGCCTCAGGTTCAACAATGGCTGCAACAAGCGGCAACGGAATCCGCCGAGCATCAAATTAAACTGTGGAAAAAGATGACCAACGATTCCATGAAACTGGTGAAAGACGAAGGCGTCACCATCTATGACGTTGATACCTTGCCGTTCGCGGAAAAAGTTGGGCCGATGCTCGAGTCCGTCGACAATGCTCTGGTTCGCGATCTTCTGCAGCAGATTTCAGAGGTGAAACAATGAAAGAAGCGACGCAGAAACTGAAAAAATGCATGACTTGGGTTTTAGAGTTCGCTCTGATCATTGCCGTGGCGTTATTGGTGCTGGATGTCGTGTGGGGCGTGTTCACTCGATACGCGATGGGGCAGCAGGCCAATTGGACGGAGGAACTCGCTCGTTTTCTATTGATCTGGGTTTCGCTTCTGGGCGCAGCGGTTGCATTCGGAACGAAGGGGCACCTGGGTGTGGATTACTTTGTCGGCAAGTTCCATCCCGATGCTCAAAAAACGATGGCCGTGGTAGGACATCTGACGGTTCTGTTTTTTGCTGTTGCCATTTTTCTGTACGGTGGATGGCAAATTGTTCGCGACGCGTTGACGCTGGAACAGATGACACCGGCGCTCGGTTGGAAAATGGGTTACGTCTATCTGGCGTTGCCGATTTCGGGTGTGTTCATCGTCCTCTATACCGTGGAAAATTTGATCGAAACGTTGGCTGCTCCGGCCGTGGAACGTCATGAAGCTGAAAACGCGGGGGTGACCGACTGATGGGAACCATTGCACTGATTCTGGTTGTTGTTTTTGCGTTATTGATGGTGATGGATGTGCCCATCGCCGTAGCCATTGCCCTTGCGACGTTTGCGGCCGTTGTAGCTGAGGGGGCGGACCCGACCGTGGTCGTGGCGGCCAATATGGTCAAAGGCGTTAACAGCTTTGCCTTGCTGGCGATTCCGTTTTTCATCCTTTCCGGCCATTTGATGGGTCGAGGTGGCATGGCGAATCGGCTGATTGACTTTGCGGGAACACTGGTTGGATTCCTGCCGGGTGGATTGGCCTACGTGAACACACTGACCTGCATGCTGTTCGGTTCGATTTCAGGTTCAGCAGCCGCAGCGGTTTCTTCAGTCGGTGGATTCATGATCCCGGAGATGAATCGCAAGGGCTACAACCGCGAGTTCAATGTGGCCGTGACAACGACGGCGGCAACCACCGGTCTGCTGATCCCTCCCAGCAACATCATGATCGTTTACTCGGTGGCCGCAGGCTCCGTTTCCATCGCCGCGATGTTCATGGCAGGCGTGCTGCCTGGTGCGATCACCGGCTTGTTCATCATGTTCGTTTGCGGCGGATTCTCATTCGCAAAAAATTACCCTCGAGAACCTCGATCAACGTTCAAAGAGATTCTGACCAGTTTCAAGCGAGCGTTTCTAAGTCTGCTGCTGATTTTCGTGGTGATCGGAGGAATCCTTGCCGGTGTCTTCACCGCCACCGAGGCCGCTGCCGTAGCGGTCGTGTACGCCTTTCTGTTGACGGTCGTCGTTTATCGTGAAATCAAGCTGGATCAACTGCCCGACCTGCTTTTGCAGACTGGCATCACAACGGCCGTGGTGATGCTGCTGATCGGCGCGAGCAGTGGAATGAGTTGGATCATGACGATGGCCAACATTCCACAAACCGTCAGCGCTTTTTTGCTGGGGCTTTCTGACAATCCGATTGTCATCCTGCTGACGATCAACGTGCTGCTGCTGTGCGTTGGCACGTTCATGGATATGACGCCGGCGGTTCTGATCTTCACACCTATCTTTTTACCCGTTGTCACTCAGCTGGGCATGCATCCGGTTCACTTCGGGATCGTCATGATTGCCAACCTGTGCATCGGGCTTTGCACGCCTCCGGTGGGCACGTGTCTGTTCATCGGATGCGGCGTGGGGAAAACAACGATTGCAAAAATCACCAGGACCATGTTGCCATTTTTTGTTGCCATGATCGCAGCACTGATGGTGATCACCTATGTTCCGGCGACTTCATTATGGTTACCCGTCCAGACGAAGCAGCTGAAACAAGATGAGGTGGACAAAAGCCATTTCATGACTGACCGGGAACAAGATTTAGAACGCGACGATTCGCAGCAGGAGTAAACCGCGTGGACAAGATGAGCGTTCTGATGGTTGGCACGGGCGAGTACACAACCGGCTACGTTCCTGATGCGGAAGTTGCATCGGATAAAAAAGCGGGAATCATCGGCACAACGCTTTTCGACCTGCGACGACGTGGGCTTTTGAATCGTCTGGTGATGGCAGGCACCAACGGGACTAAGTTTCCTGCGATTCGCAAACACCTGACCAAGGCTCTCGCAGAAACTTATCGCGAGATGAACGTTCAGTTTGACAGCTTTCCAGCTGACGATGTTTCTCGCGATGCCAGTGCGTACCTGTCGGCTCTGGACTCCATGGCGCCTGGTGACAGCGTCGTCGTTTTCACTCCTGACGACACCCACTACTCGATCGCGATGCAGGCAGTCGAAAGAGGGCTGCATGTTCTGATTGCCAAACCGATCGTCAAGACCGTCGAAGAACATCTGGCACTGATGCAGAAAGCCGACGAAAAAGAAGTTCTGGTCGCGATGGAGGTTCACAAGCGGTGGGATCCACTTTACACCGACGCACGCGATCGAATTCGCAACTTGGGTGACTTCAGTTTTTTTCAGTCCTACATGAGTCAGCCCAAATCGCAGCTGGATACGTTTCGAGCGTGGGCCGGCAAGTCCAGCGACATTAGCTACTACTTGAACGCTCACCATATTGACTTCAACGTCTGGTCGGTCGCCCATCGAGCTCGTCCGATGGTCGTTCGTGCTTCCGCCGCGACGGGTGTGGCGCATAGCATGGACATCCCAACCGAAGACACGATCACGCTGACGGTCGATTGGGAGAACATCGAAAGTGGAAATCGAGCGACAGCGATCTACACATCGTCGTGGATCGCTCCGAGGGCGGACGTCCACTCACAGCAGCGATTCTTCTTCATGGCTCACGGCGGTGAAGTCACCATCGATCAGGCTCACCGAGGTTATTCGCTTGCCGTTGATGACGAAGGATTCAGTTCACCCAACCCATTGTTCATGAAATACACACCGGACGCCGACGGGTATTTTTCGGGTCAAAACGGATACGGCTATCGAAGCATCGAAGTCTTTCTACGTGCGGCCGAAGAGATTCGTCACCGCCGAGCCAGCCCCAATGACTTCCATGGCAAACTAGCCACGGCCAACGATACGTTACTGTGTACTGCGATCCTTGAGGCGGGTCGACGCAGCCTTGATTCAGGCGGAAAGGCGATTCGCATCGAGTACGATGAAAACGGCGTGGTATCGAACTTGAATGAGCGATAACGCCCTTGTTTACCTTTGAGAAAAATCTGGCAGGAAAGTTCGGGCATGAAGATCGTCCTTTACGAATGCCTACACCACGAACTAACGCTTACCTGCGCCGAAAATCAAAACTTGTTTCAATGTCGCGTTTCAATGTCGCGTTTCAAGTCGCTGTCAGGTCTCACTGTATTTTCCTCCCCATCTTTCTGCCAAAATCGTCGTATTGAAGAATGTGTGACGAGAAACATTGACCAGCAAGTTAACCAATGAAAACGAACTACGTTATTTCCGCCATCGTTGCTCAACTGATCTGCCTTGGATCAGGATCCGTAGCGCAAGATGCTTTCCCGTTTCTTATGCCCTCCGAAAAACCGGATCGGCCGTTGAGCAAAGCCGTCGAGCGAAACTACGATGCTTACCTTTCGATTCGGCCCGAGCAGAACGAGCTTTATTCTCAGTTCAAATACACCAGGCTGAAAGGTTTCGACTACAACGGAGGCGACGGCACGATCACTCGGCGCGATCCTTCCAAGGTGATCTTCGCCAACGGAAAGTATTACGTCTGGTACACGCATCGAGATACTGGTTTCAAGTCGATAGGCATGGCTCGGGCCGACGAGGCGACCGATGTGATCCCTTCCTCCGACTGGGATCTTTCGGACATTTACTACGCGACGTCGGAGGATGGCTTCACGTGGGAGGAACGGGGCGTCGCGGTTCCTCGTCCACCCAAGCCGCAGCCCGGCTGGCGTTCGGTCACCACCACGGACATCCTGGTCTGGGAAGGCAAGTACTATCTGTACTACCAGGCATTCATGGAGGCCAGTGGGACTCGCGGTGACTTCTGCCCCGTTGCGGTTTCCTGTGCGGACTCCCCCGACGGCCCGTGGACTGCCGCCAATAAAGTTGTCATCCCAAACGGAGCCGAAGGAGAGTGGGATCAGTATTCGATCCACGATCCTTATCCATTGGTTCACGATGGAAAGATCTACCTTTATTACAAAGGTGATTTTGACCAACGGCCTGAGCTGAAGCCCTCAAAGATTCGCATGCAAGGACTTGCGATCGCGGACCATCCTTTAGGTCCGTTCAAGAAACATCCATTGAATCCGATGATTAACTCAGGGCATGAGACAACGTTGTTCCCATTCGGCAAGGGCGTTGCGGCGATCGTTCAGCGAGACGGAATGGAACACAACACGATTCAATACGCTGAAGATTGGGTAAACTTTGACATTGCATCGATCACCGAATTGCTGCCCGTCGCTGCAGGGCCATTTGTGCCCGATGCGTTTACCAACACGACCGACGGTCGAGGCATCACGTGGGGCTTGTCCCACTTTAGCAATGCCGCGAGTGACTGGAAAAAGAATCATACGGTGCTGGTGAGATTTGATTGCGATTTAAGCAAGGATATTCACGACGACGGGATGAAGGGGCACTACTTATCGCTGTCGCCGGAGTTTCATTACAAACACAGCTTGAGCGGCAAACAGCGAGAACGTATCGCAAAACAAAACGCCGCGATTCATGGGAATCGAACCAAACAATGACGCCAAATAAAAGCACTGCTCTGATAGCCCTGTTGATAATCCACACCCACGTCGTGTCGACAGTCGCCGATGACACTGACGGACGGCCGAATATTCTGTGGCTGACTTCCGAGGACAACAGCGTCGACTGGATCGGATGCTATGGCAATCCTCAGGTGACCACGCCATCGATTGACCAACTGGCTGCCCAAGGATTCCGGTACACTCATTGCTACGCAAATGCTCCGGTCTGTGCGCCGATGCGAAGCACTTGGATCACCGGCGTGATGGCAATCTCGATGGGCACGCACCCGATGCGTAGTGTTTACAAAATTCCTCACGATAAAATCAAACTTTATCCGGACTTGTTGAACGACCGAGGCTACTACACCGGCAACTGGAAAAAAATGGATTACAACTTCGGCGGGCGAGACGGCGCCGAATGTTGGGATAATCCCAACGAGGTCAACTGGGATGCTCTGAAGAATCAACAGCCGTTTTTTCAAGTCATCAACTTCACTTCGTCCCACGAAAGTCGAGCGTTCGGGGAAGTGGAAAATACGCGTCACACGCCGGCTGAAACCCAGATCGCCACCTACCACCCCGACGTGCCTGACATGCGCAAGAACTACGCTCACTACCAGGACGCCGTACAGAACATGGATCGTGAGATCGGTAACGCGATCAAAAAACTGGAAAGCTCAGGTCTGGCTGACAACACGATCGTGGTTTACTGCTCTGACCATGGCGGCGTGCTGCCGCGCAGCAAACGATTCCTGTTTCAAAACAGCCTGCATTGCCCGCTAATTGTTCGCATTCCGGACCGGTATCGTGAACTTTGGCCTGCTGACAAACCTGGCAGTCAAGTCGATCGGCTGGTCAGCTTTGTGGACATGCCAAAGACGTGGCTGAGCCTTACCGGCAGTGAGGTTCCCGAGACCATGCAGGGGCGTTGCTTCCTTGGGCCACAGGCCGAGCCGGAAGGCGATTATCACTTTGCTTTCCGAGGGCGGATGGATGAGCGAATCGATAACGCTCGAGCCATCGTCGACAAGCGATTTCTGTACATCCGCAACTACATGCCCTACGCGCCGTGGATGCAACGTTTGACCTATCTGTGGAACATGAAAGCCACTCAGGCGTGGGATCAAGCGGTTCGCAACGGCACAGCCAATGATGTGCAGGCTCGGTTCTTTGCCCCCAAAGGCTGGACAGAAGAACTGTACGACATGCAAAACGATCCTGACAACATCAACAACCTGATCGATCAGCCGGAACACCGTCAGACGGTCGATCTGATGCGTCGGCGTTTGCGAAAGCAGCAGTTGAAGATTCACGATTCTGGTTTATTGCCCGAAACCGAACGAGTTCGTCTGGCAGCGAAACACGATACGACGATTTATGAAATGGTTCGAGACCCATCTTTGTACAACCTGCCGGCATTGCTGGACGCGGCTGACCTGGCGTTGGCAAAGGATCCTGCAAACGCAGCCCAACTACGAGCGTTATTGGATCACTCGGATGTCGGCATGCGTTACTGGGGCATCGTCGGTTGCTTTCTGCTGAACGATCCGCAGGCGGGTGAAATCGCAATCGATGACGACTCGCACGAAGTTCGAGCGATGGCGGCGTGGCTGTCGGTTCGATCGGGGAAACAGAAACTTGGCCTCGAATGCTTGCAAGACTTGATTCAACAACAGTCATACGCGTTACTGACCGTTTTGAACATCATTGATTGGATCGGTGACGAAGCCAAACCACTTATCCCTGCCATTGGTGACTTGAAGTTCAAGCCATTGTCCCCCAAGCAGCACAAATACAAGATCCGCATGCGAGACATCGTGCTTGAGCGATTCGGCAAATTAGCACAAAGTCAAAACTGATTTTCGCTACAAATATCGTGTTCAAACAAGTTTCTTGCTGTGTGTCCTGTTTGCCGTTTGGAGCATGAAACTCAAATCCCACCTTAACCCCGGTAGGGGTGATCGTCGGTAGCCCATGGCGTCAGCCATGGGAACTCGAAATCATCGATTATCGAAGCCCCGGATGGGGCGACAGAGATTTATAATGGAAAGTCAAAACCTTTTCATCTGTCGCCCCTGACGGGGCTTACGAATCCAGACTGACTCGTTTCCCACGGCTCACGCCGTGGGCTACCCAATACCGCCCCGTCCGGGGCTGACTTAATATTGTGTCGGGTGCTAACGATTCAAATCTTGTAATCTTGCAAAAATTTTAGTGACCAACGGGAACGAGAGACTGGCTCGACAGGTAACGCCGATCGCTTGGCGCTACTGCCGCTCGGTAGCCTCTGTCGCAAATCT
>CAYXWX010000056.1:0-29541 GCA_964468915.1 uncultured Pirellulaceae bacterium | reverse complement strand
CCCATCGAGGTTAGGATTTTTTAACCCCGGCCGTGCACATTTCAAGCATCGCCGTTCGTACCAGCCTTGCATTCCAGAGTGAAGGCCCGACTCTAAGCCTTCGATTCCCGATTCAACAACCAAAGCCCAATCAGCACGCAGGCTCCATTGGCGAACCACGCCGCGATGGGAGGCAGCGTGCCTTCCTTGGCTCCTGTCAGGCCGAACATGAACAGCGGATAGTAGATGATCAGGATGGGTAGAAAGCACATACCAAACGTTGTTGCATAGTTTGCCGAACGCAAACGCATTGCAACCGGGATTCCAATGATCGCAAACGCAAGACAACTGAATCCACTGGCCCATCTGCGATGAGGAACCAGTTTCAAACGGCCCAACCGAGTCTCGGCGGCGACTTGATCTTCCAACCGTGACCGCCATGTCTGAGTCGTCAGTCCGAGCATGTCGCCAACGAGCAACTGACTGCACGCTTGAATCGCCTGGGTCGCCTTCATTTGATCCAGCAGTTTGACCTGGCGATCCCATTCCCCGTCCAGTTGACTCATATACAGGTGGCTGGGATTGCCAACCTGATCGGAGATCTCTTTTTGAGTTCGTAGAGGGATGGTCATGTCCAGCCGGTCGTCGAACCGCATCGACGCTTTGCCTTCCGCTTCAAGGACACCGTCAATCAGGGACAGCTTCAACGCATGCGATTCAGGAACAACCGACAACATCGCTTCGGCGGCAGTCGCTCGAGCGCGGTCATGGTTGCCCGCGTTAATCGTGATTACCGGCCGGATCAGACGACGCTCCTGAACGTCATCCACCTCAATGGAAAACTGCCTCGCTTTGAAACTACCTTCATTCTCCAACATGCCGTACACGATCTTGTCAGTGCTCTCCAGCACCACCCGTTCAACACCCCAGTAGCTCCACGCAAAAGATATGTCGTTGACCCAGACGGCCGCCAGACTTAGCAGAAAAGCCAACGCCAGCGCCGGAATCACAACAACCGCCTTCCTTAACCCAACCGACTGAAGGGCAACCAGTTCGTTGTCCGCAGCCAGACGACCAAAGACAACGCAGATACTGAACAGGGACGTCGCGGGCATCGCGAACATCATTGCCTTGGGAAGAATATAGGGAACCAAACGAAGCACGACATCCGGCCCAAGCCCGTTGTCTGCAGCCTCGTCGGCGACGCCAATCATGACCATCAACGTCACGAACACGACAGAACTGACGACGAAAATCTTCGTCAGTTCCCAGAGGACATATCGAGTTATCAAGCCGGGAAACAAGGAGCGTTGCAAACGACAAAATAGATGCGTAATTTCAACCAAGTTGGAAAACCGTATTTCATTCTCCAACGACGGTCAATTCCAGTGCAAAATCGTAGGTCCCTGCAAGAACGTCGCACACGCATCATTGGCCGATGCTAGCATTCATCTCCATTGAAGCATCACGAATGCACCAGATCTCACCCACTTCATTTTGTTTCTTCGGGCAAAACAAAACCCAATCGCTCAAAGATCTTTGAACTTGTTTCACCAGCAAGAAATGTGGTGAACGTTTCGACTGCATCGCGATTGCCCATCGCTGCCGCTCGTTCTTGAACCGTCACCCTGAAATAGTCCACCCGAGCGTTCGGATAATCCATGTGATGAATCACTCGCGTGCCTTGCGACTTCAACGCATCGGTCGCGTAAACGATCCCAACAACCGACCGATCCGATTCGACCAACGCCAAAACACGACGCAGATCGGAAGTCGGGCAGACTCGGCCTTCGATCGAATCCCAGAGTGACGCCCCATCTGCGGCGACGGATACCGTTTGAAAAAAACGCCTGACGTAGCTTCCAGCCGGGACGAAACAAGGGTCGCCAATGACAAGGTATCGGAATGGAATGTCATCGAGATCTTCCACTGAATCCAACTTCCAATCCGTCGATTCATGAGCGACGATGACCATGGAGTTTGACATCAGACGTTTGACCGAATTTTTAACGGCCACCCCCTGCATGACCAACTGCTCAACGCAATGCTCATTCGCGCTTAAAAAAATATCCGCGATCCCGCCAGCGAGAATTTGTTCGGCCAGAACACCGGACGCTGCAAAATTCAATTGAACGTGAAGGCCATGCTCGGCTCGAAACGCATCTGCGACTTCTTCCATCGCTGGTTGCAGGCTGGATGCCGCAAACACGGTAACTTCGTTGCTTGCGGGAACCTCAGGTCGGCAACCTGTCAAGAAAATCAGCACCGCCCAGATCCCTGCACACCAGATTCCGTGCCGCCTCTCACTGGCGCTGATGCGCTGTCCGTCGATGAAGCAATGAATTATCATAGATTGGACTGTGTGCTCGCGCGATCTGGCTTCCACTTCCTGAATCGTATCACGAATTGCAAACTTCAGTGATAGCGCGAGTGCTTTGTTTCAACTGAAAATCAGGGTTGCCCTACCGAATGCTCATTCCGCGATCCTCAAAAAGCAAAAGACAAGACGAAATCCTCCGCAAGTAACAAACCTGAAAATGAGTTGGAACAAAGCACTCGGCTGAAAAAGCTGGGGCTTGGCAACGCGTCCAATATTCGATACCTGCATCCTGCCGAGTAATCCCGTGAGTAGTTCAGCCTGGAATGCGATCCTGTTAACGATTCAGGTTTCAGGCATCGCAACGTTGATCATCTTCGTTCCCGCCGTTTTGCTGGCGAGTTATTTTGCTCGACGGAACTCGATCGCCTCGCATTTTGTTTTCTCACTGTTCGGTTTGCCGATGGTTCTGCCTCCAACAGCGGTCGGTTACCTGCTGCTGCGATGTCTGGCAGACAACGGGCCACTTGGTCCGGTGCTGATGGGAATGAACCTGAACTTGTTGCTGACGTGGCAAGCAGCCGTAATCGCAGCCGCCGTGATGGCATTCCCGTTGATCATTCGAACTGCCAAAGTCGCGTTTGAAAGTATTGATCCGGAATTGGAATCCATCAGTCGAACGCTGGGTCGCGGTCCATGGTCCACCTTTGCAACGGTCAGCCTGCCGCTGGCATCACGGGGCCTCCTTGCGGCAGCAATTCTGGGATTCACTCGAGCCATCGGCGAATTCGGAGCCACCGTAACGGTTGCGGGCAACCTGCCACGCAAAACACAAACGATCGCCAGTGCGATTTATTCGTCACAACAAGCTGGAGACAGAACCGAGGCCACGATTCTGATCATCTTCGCGCTTGTCATTGGCTGGATTTCCATCTTCTGCACTGAGTTACTAATCCGACGATCATCCGTCGAAGGCAGAAAAGCATGAGCGACACTAATGCCCTTTCGATTGATTTGACCCTGCCGCTGGCGCCTTTCACCCTCCGGTTTCAAGGTGAGCTGAAGGCTCGAGTCACCGGATTGTTTGGTCCCTCAGGCAGCGGAAAGACCAGTCTGGTCGAATCGATTGCAGGTTTGCGTCGCGACGCTCAAGGCGTGATTCGTTTTGGGAGCTCAACATGGCTTGAATCTGGCCGCGGCTTCACGGCCCCCCCTGAGAAGCGGAACATTGGATTCGTTCCTCAGCGAGGTCTGTTGTTTCCTCATTTATCCGTACGTCAGAACTTGTTGTTCGGCGCCAAGCGTGCGTCCACCGGCATCGAATTGTTTGACCAGGTCGTTGAGCTTCTGCAGATCGAAAATCTGCTCGACCGAATGCCCCAGACGCTTTCCGGAGGTGAACGCCAACGGGTGGCTGCCGGGCGTGCGGTCTGCTCCGGGCCCGAACTGTTAATCATGGACGAGCCGCTGTCTTCGCTTGACGCGGGCCTCCGATATTCAACGCTTCCATTTTTT
Source organism: uncultured Pirellulaceae bacterium (assembly GCA_964468915.1). GTDB lineage: Bacteria > Planctomycetota > Planctomycetia > Pirellulales > Pirellulaceae > Mariniblastus. The sequence continues at coordinate 25,730 of CAYXWX010000056.1, read as the reverse complement.
ATTCGACTGGTGAAAGAAATGGACGTGAACTTGATTTGGGTTTCGCACGACGCGATCGAAATTCAGGCAATTTGCGATGAAGTACTGGTCATCGAACAAGGGAACATGATTGAACGAGGCTCGCCAACGGATGTTCTGAGCAACCCGACACTTTCGAATGCGTTTGAGTTCACCGGGTTTCACAACGTGTTGCGTTGTCGAATCGAAATCGCGACCGATGCGGAAACGATCGCCTGCATGGAGGGCGGAAAAACGCGAATTTCGATTACGGCCAGAAGACTGACTACCGAATTCAAGCCCGGCGACCTTGTTATCGTGACGATCCCCGCCAGGAGCATTCTGATTGCGAAACAGAACCCTGGGGATATATCGGCAGGTAATGTTCTGGGTGGCGTAATCAAGCGAATCGAATCTCAGTCCCCATCGGTTGTGACGGTCCATGTACAGCTTGAGAACGAGGATGGCTTGATCCCGCTGGTTGTGGAACTGACGACCGCCGCCATCGAACGGCTTGGTCTTGAGGTGGACCAATCAATCCATGTTCTGATTAAGTCGACCGCCTGTGTGGCGCAAACAATTTTTCAAAACAGCTGATCGACTAACCAGCATATTTCGTAGGCCGGCAACAAGGTCTCGAAAACGCTGCCGTAACTTTGCAAACCAGAAGGTTGTCAAAAACCGTCTGTCGCTCTCGACAGCAATAAATCCGAGGCCGAAGTTCCGGCATGGCAATGGTTTGTGTGTTACGACCCACATCCCAGATGAGATATCCAGGCTAACCAGCCGATTCTATCAGGTTCTTCCGGAAATTTTGCGGCTTTGAGGATCCGAGACAACGGCCTTTCAATCATGAAATTGCTGGAACCTGAATTCTCGAGCTGAGCAGTTTGATTTTTGCAACCAGATCAATTTGCATCTGTGGGTCACTACCATCGCAATACTCAAGCTCGCGGGACGGAGCGGTCAACGCATCAAGTCCAACGGTGCTTGCTGCTCCTGCAAGCCAGTGACCAAGATCGCTCAGTTGTTTCGTTGATCCATCTGCGATCGCTTCGTCAAACTCGGGCAAACGTTGGCGCAGTCGATCGACAAATTCATGCACGATCAACAGAAACTCAGGCTCAAGAGGGAGACTGGTGGTCACCACCTTGGGTAAATCCAGACTTTCAGTCGAACTGCTGGCCATGGGCGATCCGACAGCAAACGCGGATTCACCCAGAATCTCACTGAGAATGTCCTCGATTGAATCGTCCTCGCCACGGGTTGCGTCGTTCGCTTTGACAGATTCGCCGATCGCCAACGTCTCTGAAGCGACACGACTTGATGCTTCTATTGCGGTGTCTGCAACAACCATTTTCGATGAGCCGGCTGTTTCCGTTTGAGTCGTCGCAGCCGCGTTCACGCCGTTTTGTACCATAGATCGTGGTTCGGGTTCGAGAAGATCGGTGTCCACCGTTGCGGTTGCTGGTTCGACGACCTCTTCAACCACTTCAAAGAACTCAACCAGGACGTCCAGCAAGGATTCTCTGCGGATGGGCTTGATCAAGAAACTGTCACAGCCGATGTTCAAACATTTTGCTCTCTCTGAATCCATTGCCATAGCAGTTACTGCCACAATCGGAGTCTTCAATCCTGCTTCGCGTATGTAGCGAGTCGCCGTCAGACCATCCATCACCGGCATGTTCACGTCCATCAATACAATGTCGTAGGTTCTGCTCGCCAGCCGTTCCAAAGCCTCTTTTCCGTTTTCAGCTTCGTCACTTGTCATCCCAATCTTGTCGAGCATCAGTCGAGCCAGATCTCGATTGCTCTTGGTGTCATCAACGACAAGAACGTGCCCACCATTGATTCTTCGATTCGTCTTCGGGACCTCCGTTGCAGAAACGGGACCGTCATCGAGACTCGCTTGAGTGATCCAATTCGCATCGCGCATCGGAACACCTGGATCGATCGAGACGGTAAACACCGTGCCTTTCCCTGCTTCGCTACGCACCCTGATGCCGCCACCAAGGGATTCTGACAGCTGTTTACAGATTGCCAGCCCCAAACCGGTTCCGCCGAACTCGCGGGTCACGGAGATGTCAGCTTGAGTAAACGGTTGAAAGATATTTTTCAGGGAAGACTCAGGCATTCCGATTCCCGTGTCAGCGATATCGAGTTCCATCAAGGGCCGTTCGCCCTGTTTGATCATACGAGCGATCAATTTCACTCCGCCTTCGGCCGTAAACTTAATCGCGTTACCAATGGTATTGATTAGAATCTGGCGAAGCCTTGTTTCATCGGTTTCGATCACATCTGGAACCAGACCCTCAATTTCGAAACTCAGGTTCAGGTTTTTCTTGTCCGCTTTTCCTTTCAACGTGGCAATCGTCTGATTGCACAACTCGATGAATTGAACGTTACGCCGCTCAATCGTCATCTGCCCCGCTTCGATCTTCGACAAGTCCAGAATATCGTTAATCAACTCCAGCAAGTGATCCCCGTTGGACTGGATCGTGGTCAGGTAACGAATCTGCTCGTTCGCATCGACCTCTCCTTGGCGAAGAACGTCGGTGTAGCCAATAATCGCGTTCATGGGGGTGCGAATTTCATGACTCATGCGAGCCAGAAAACTCGATTTCGCTTCGTTGGCTGCATCGGCAGCATTTCTGGCTTTGATCAATTCGCGTTTGTGGTCTTCCAGTTCGGTAATGTCATCAAAGGTAACCATGACTCCACGACTGCTGCCGCCATGCCCAAGCACGGGTGCCGCGCTGACACTGAAGGTACGCAATTCGTTCTCGAAGTCAGAGATCCGTAATGATTTATCCGTGACGACTTTCTGGTCACGAAGGGCAACTGCCCACGGAAGCTCGCGTTCGATTTGCCATGGAAAATCAGAAACACTCATGCCACCGATGCGATCTGCATCCAGACCAACAAGAGCTCCGAATTTGGCGTTGGCCATCATGATTCGGCATTGACGATCCATGATCAACAGACCTTCGGCCATGTTGTCGAATGCCTCGCGAACTCTTTTTGGAACCGCACCGCGTGGATCCAACTGCTGCAAGGTCCGTTTCAACAGCAGATAAAATGAGCAACAACAGCAAACGAACAGAAAACCTCCCAGCCGAAAGGATGGAGACTGAAACCACGAGGCAATCCCACCCAGTGGGGTGTAGCATATCTCAAGCTGGGCGATTTTTTCGTGTCCACGAAAGACGGGCACGAACATATATTGGTCATTTGACTTCCCATCGGCGGGTTCACTCCACAAGTTCTGGTGGTCACCGATCGACAAAGTCAGTTCACCATCCGGGGCTCTGAATCCAATTGACTGCACATCGTCAACGCGTTCTTTCGTGTTTTGCAATGTCTTGCGAAAACTTCTCACGTCCATCCCCGATTCTGCAATCGCGGAACCGGTCATTGCAAGCGTTTCCGTCTGCAGCTTTCTTGCTGCCATGATCGGCTGGTTGTGATCGGGCAAAATACCCAACAGCTGCGAGCCGAACACAAGTGAGAGAACCGTAAGTGCCATGCCGAATGCCAGACGTACGCGCGTCGTCAGAACCTTCTTTGGCCACGCGCGAAGTCGATTAATAAATTTGATTTGATTCATGAGACAAAGCTGATAATGGATTAGGCTCAGGCGCAGATTGACACAAAGGTGAAGCGGTTAACTTACTGGGGTTGGATGTTGCTGAAGACAGTGAACCGAGGCATGCGGTATATGCACAATTCCTGATTGCGGCTGACACGCAGCGGCAACTTCTTGTGCATCAGCGTTGCTATCGCTTTCGACAATATCCAGCAACGATTCGTCCTCGTCGTCCGATTCATCGTCGGCATATCCAAGCACGCACAGCGGATCCATCATTCGCCACGCCGGCACATTCACCATCATGCTGGCCACCAAGGCTCCTGCTCTCAACACCAGCGAAACGAATCCGATCGAGACGCCTGAAATCGACACGGCCATTGAAAGCTGTGATAACTCCAGCTGCCGACCTGCCAATTCAAGACTGTTACCGAATTCATCCAGCGAAGCGGAAAACTCGGCACTGTACGCAAGTTCGTTCGAATCTTGTTCGTCGATGTTCTCGCGAGCCTGAGATCTCACTTCGAAATCAAACAGGCTGCTTTCTCGAAAAACGCGTTCGATTACCCTGCGATCATTGACAACGACCAAGCCGACGTTTGACTCAACTGCTGAAACGGTTTCTTTAGAACTGGTTAACACAGCGGGTATCGCGGGCTTTTCAGGTACGATGGGCTCGCCTTTCGTACCCGCAACAAGTTCCTCTGGTATCGAAACGAACGGCAGCTCTTCCTCTTCCGATTCTTCAGAAACGGATTGGATCGTGTTCGGAAGCAATGGTGTGCTGACAATCAGCGTCGCGGTTCCGATTTCGCTGGTTCCCGTCCCATCGGTCGCCGTGAACCGAATCGTCTCAGTTCCCAGAAAATTAGAGTCGGGTGTGAACGTAAACGTTCCGTCGGGATTTAGATCGATGGTTCCATTGGCAGGAGCATCAATCAGATTGACCGTCAACAAATCGTTGTCGATATCGACGGCCCCAACAAGCAGGTCCCCCGTCACCTGACGCAATGGATTCACCGATTCTTCAGCCGCGGACTCGAACGAATGGTTCTGCACCACGGGCAAGTCATTGACTGGATTGACATCAAACCGAATCGTTTCCCGGGCGGTCAATCCCATTGCATCAACCGCTTCGACCACCATTTCCGCCTGACCATATTGATCAGGCTGGTAGTTCACGACGAGATCGCTTCCCATGACCGATGCGTCGGCAAGCCACGCGCCGTTGGTGGAGACAAGTCGGTAAGAAAGTACGTCGTTGTCACGATCTTCAAATACACTTGTCAGGTCAACCGTTAACGTCGGATCGTCTTCATTCGCAGTGACTGTACCGATTGGCGATACGGCAACCGGAGCGTCATTGACGCCGTCGATCACGATCTGGACCATCTGGTTCGCTGTCCCACCGTTGCCGTCGACAATCGAATACGCGTACTCGATGACTTCGGATTGCCCTGTGGTCAGGTCTTCATACCGGCTCGGATCAACGTTCAACGTGTCGCCGGATGACGAGACGCCTCGATCATCGCCGCTTAACAATGTCAGATTACTAATTCGCAGCGAATCGCCAGCATCTGCATCCGATGCTCCGTCAAGTAAGTCGATCACAAACGAGGGGTCGTCTTCGCTTCTTGAATAGCTCAAGTTTCCTGCGATTTGCGGATCGTCGTTGACCGATCTCACGGAAACATCAATGGTTTCTTCAACGGAACGACCGGCCAAGTCCGTGGCTCGAACGACAACGCTCGAATTTCCAAATTGCTCGTCCTGATAATCCAGTGTCAGTTGACTACCGGCCAGGGAGGCAGTCACCAACGAAAGATTGGTATTGGACACAAGAGAATAGCTCAGTGAGTCACTGTTCGTGAGAATATCCACATCGTCAAAGACGAGGCTCAAATCAATCACAGTGTCGATTGCATCCTCATCGACAACGATCGCAGGAACCGGGCTGGCCACAAACGGGTCGTCATTCACAGGATTCACGGTAATCGAGGAGTCTATGTCGACAAACAAACCACCTGTATCGGTTGCTCGAATCGTGATCATCGAACTTCCGTTCTGGTTTTCCGCAAAGTCGACCGTGATAAAACCGTCAGGTGTGATGATAACGGAATTGTAAAGCGAAGGATTTGTCACGTTCTCAACCGTGAACGTCAAATCGGAGTCAGCATCTTCATTGTCTTCAAACACGTTGCGAAGGTTCAGGGACTGATCCATGAAATCTTCATCCACAATCAAATCGGTAATGGTGCTTTCAATGTACGGGCGTTCGTTCCCATTCCTTACGTTTACGGTAATTGACTGACTGTCTACGGCACCGTCTGGATCAAAAACGCTCACTTCAACACGGTAACGACCGTCGGCGTTGAGATCTTCCGGATTCTCAAAGTCTTTTGCCGTAACGAACGTCAAGTCACCGGAGGCCGAATCGATCGTAAAATGTGACGCATCAATGCCTCCCGTGATCAAGTAAGTCAGTTCATTCGATGCGTTATCCACATCCGATGCGCTGACGGTTGTCACGAAAGTTTGGTTTTCATCCACGTCGATGTCTGCCGTTGCTGCACCACCGTTGCTGGTGATGACAGGAGCATCGTTCACAGGAGCCACATTAAGCGTGGCCGTTGCCGGAGACGAATCGGTCTGACCGTCGTTATCCCGGGCAGCGTAATTGAAACTGGTCGTTCCGTTCCAATCGGAGGCCGGATCAAAATAGAACGTTCGGCTTCCTCCCGTCGCGTTATAGTCAACGCCGGCCGCCACGGCAGTCGAAAGGGTCGCGTCCGTATACAACGTGCCATTGGCAGGAAGCGACGACAACAAGAATGAGTCCACGGTCCCATCCGCATCCGTTCCCGTCAGCGTGATTTCGACGACACCATCTTCGCCTCCGCTGGCTGTCACGTCTTGCGTTTCTGGAGGCTCAGGTGACGCTGAAACCGAAGCGGAACGAATCGGCACTCCTGCCGCAACCCACTCTTCATTTTCGGTCGAATTAAACGATGAAACAACGCTATTGCTCCCCGCTTGCAACGAGGCAGTACCATTTGCCTCGTCTGTGTGAAGATCCCACAACTCTGTTTGTCCTGCCCCCGGTGTAAATTCAGCATCGTTGTTGTGAGCCGCCACAACCCCCAACACCAGGTCGCCGTCAGCAGATGTGGACGTCACAGAAGGCGAATTCGAATTCCCCTGTGCAGCGAAGAAACCGCCCAACGGACTGAGTTGGTCGACACCGGTAAACGAAACAACCCCGTAGGTGACTCCTGAGTGGTTGTCACCTGTGTAGGTGATATCAAGGTCCAGGTCGGTTCCCACATCGGGTGCGACAAGGTACCAAACTTCAACTCTTGCTTTATCGCCGTCAGCGTGGTCGATTTCGCCTGCCAGGATCAAGCTGTCGCCGTTATACGTAATCGAGTCGACGGTTTCCCCGAGGTTGGCTCCAAACGAGACACCAACTAAAAGCAAGCGATCCGCACCCGCCAGAGTCGTGTGGTTCGTGCTGTCGCTGTCATCAACTTCCGGGGTGGTGTCGGTTGAGACGTCCCCTGACTGAGCCACCGCCAGCGTGTGCTCCCACGCAGCGACGACACTGCTGGACGCAAAAATGTTTGAGTCCACATGACCGACCTCATACTCAAGTTCCCAATCTCCCCCAAGGGATTGATGCCCCGTCAAGTCATCGCTGGCGGCGACGTCCGCTTCGGTAAGTTGCGCGATTTCGTCAACCAGTCGCTCTCCCTGACCATCAGCCGCCAGATCACAACCATAGAAAAATAAATCTGCATCTGCCGTGAGTGAGTTTCGCCACAATTTCAGCTGATCGTCGTAGTCATTCAATGTCTCTTGTGAAAGCGTGGTATTTCCAAGCTGAACTTCGCCCGCCTGACCATGTGAGACGATATGAACCGACCGAACATCCGAACGTTCAGATAGAATGGCGGTGATCGCCTCGATTCCATTTTGATCGGCGTCTAATTCAAAGACCAGCGCGTTTGGCAATTGCGACCAGATACCGTCGATCAACCGCTGGTTATCAGCGACACTTTCATCGATAAAAACCAGATCAAGCTGCTCTGCCGACTCTTCACCGCTGTAAAGCGAAACTTGATTTTCGGCCTCGACGTAAGGATCGTCAAATACAATTTCTCGTTCTGTTTCTGCAGGAACATCCGTAAAGGCTTCAGGCTGTCCAGATTCTCGTGCTGAATCGAGATCCGCAGCAAATACCTCGGCGGGTGCGTCAATTGCGAGATCTAACGGTACCGGAGCTGCGCTGTAAAGAATCCGTGCCTCCAGCTCAAGTGCTTCAATCCTCGGATCCCGGAGCCCCTCATCCAAGGTGCCTCCAGCGCAGACGTTTTCCTGATTGCTCCAGCAAGAAAGGCGCTCAAGTTGTTTGGAAATCTGGCGAAACACGGAATCCGACAGTACAAGAGAGGAAGGTGGGGTGAACGTCAAATCGTACGTCACCCTCTGGCGCTCCCCCATGACAGAGAAACGTATTCGATCGGTGACCCGAGATTCTGGGCAGATTACCTGTTTCGAATCGAGTAAACCGATTGCAATAGAAAATCCGATTGTCGCGATAAATCGCACCAGACGCCCGGTACAGATTTCCTTTCGTCGACCAAGACGATTCCTGGTCAATTCAGCCAAATTGCAGCTATCCGCATCAACGACAACCTAGGGTTTGAGGCTCAATGATCGGCTTCCTACAAAGTCAGCGTTACATTCAAACAACGTTGCGTTCCGTTTCGGTAGCCAACCCTTACCTGCACCCCACCTCTATTCAAAATCATCTGCCATGTCAGTGAACTCAACTCAACCGCAAGCTTCGATGCCGGACGAATCTGTTTTCAACTCATCCGCACCCGTGCTGCCATGCCAACAGCATCGATCCCAACAGCCAGCTTTGCCTTGCACCGATGCAATCGTGGTCATTGATGACGAACCTGCCGTCACCGAGATCATCGAAAAGACACTTCAAGATTCAAATTTCACGAACGTGAGTGTTTTCAACGATCCTCACCACGCGGTCAAACACATCGATGAAAATCCTGTGGACGTTGTTTTGCTCGATCTGCATATCCCCGAGTTCAAAGGACTATCGATCCTGAAGTATCTGCGAACGCGGCGTGAGACGCAGTACCTGCCAGTTATTATTCTGACATCATCTGATGACGACGACTCTCGCCTCGAAGCATTGTCAGCGGGCGCGAACGAATATTTGACGAAGCCTGTCAGGTCTGCTGAACTGGTTCAACGAATTAAAAACGCCTTGCGGTTCAAACAGTACGCTGACGGAATCGAAAATCAGATCAGATCGGTGAAGCGAGAACTTCGTATCGACGCTCTGACTGGGGTGAATAATCGTCGATACTTTGACGAGTATTACTCGGCGAAAATCGTCAGCGACACAAGTTCGCTGCTGAGTCTGATTTTGTTTGACATCGACAACTTCAAGAAAGCCAATGACACCTACGGTCATCAGTACGGAGACGACGTCTTAAAACTGGTTGCAAAAGTCGCCGACGAGATCTCGACCACTCATGATTTCGTCGCCAGGATCGGCGGAGACGAATTTGCGATCGTTTGCGAACACGAAAACCCCGACTGGCCGGAAAATTACGCCAGACAACTGAAAACAAGGGTTGCGAGTGAATCCGTCAAGCTGAATGATTCCATGCACGAAACAACAATCAGTGTTGGGATCGCAACGCTAAACAGGACCGTTGACGACAAAGGCACACTGTTCAACGGAGCCGATGCGGCCCTGTACCAAAGCAAGCGTCAGGGCCGAAACACGATCAATGTCTATTCCGATGCCGGTGCGGTGTCGATTGGCGATCAGCATTTGACCGAAATCCCCAAGCTGGAAGACACGGACACTGGAATCAACCATCCGCACGAGGGCCGCATTCTGATCATCGACGACGAACCTGCGGTATCTAAAATGATCGAACTGCAGCTTCGAAAGTCTGGCTATAACAACGTCCAGATTGAAAACGAATCTGAGCAAGCGGTCGAAAAAATCAAAGAACTGCAACCCGATCTTGTGATCCTTGATATCCGGATGCCCAAAGTCAACGGCCTCGAAATTCTGCGGTCCGTCAAGGACGACCCAGCCACCAAACACATTCAAATTCTGATCATGACTTCGACGACGGATGATCGGATAAAAATGGCATCACTCAAGCTCCGTGCGAATGATTTCCTGACCAAACCAACGAACACGGTCGAGCTGGATGTTCGCGTCAGCAACGCGTTGAAGCTGAAGATCCAACATGACCAACTTGTTTTATTTTCTGACCGATTGACCCAGGAGGTCAAAGGAAGAACCGCTGAAATTTTCGCAACACGTCGTGAAACGATTCTCTGCCTCGCACGTGCAGCAGAGATCCGAGACATGGAAACCGGCAATCACGTCATTCGTGTCGGACACTACGCCGCTGTCATCGCAAAACGGCTGGGAATGCCGTCCGATTTTATCGGGTACATTGAACTGGCCGCGCAGCTTCATGACGTGGGTAAATTGTCGATTCCCGACTCGATCCTGCATAAACCTGGCGGGCTGACCACAGAAGAACGAGCCGTCATCGAAACTCATTGCGAGGAGGCAGATCGCATCTTCTTTGGCAAGGCTCAGAACATGGAGAAAGCGACCATCACGTCGCCCCTGCTTCGCATGGCTTCAAGAATTGCATCAACTCATCATGAGCGATGGGATGGTTCCGGTTACCCGAACAAACTGGCAGGGAACGACATTCCGCTGGAAGGACGAATCACTGCTGTCGCGGACGTATTTGACGCACTCAGCACCGAACGTCCGTACAAAAAAGCGATCGAGCCCTCTGTTTGTTTTCAAATGATCGCGGACGAAAAAGGAAAACACTTCGACCCACAGGTCGTTGATGCTTTCCTCGCCGCCCGGGAATCGATTATGGAAACCCGCCAAAGATGGTTGGACACGCTTGTCGTTACCGATCCCGATGAACAAACGCATTGAAACGGGATCAACCCTGACTTCTGGTTTTCCAGATTTCATCGGCGTATTGCCGAATCGTTCGATCGCTTGAAAAGTACCCACTGCCGGCGACATTCAGGACACTCTTGCGGCTCCATAACGCCTGTTCCTGATAGTCGGCTGCCACTTGTTCCTGAGCATCGATAAAGCTGCGGAAGTCGGCGATCGTCAGCCACTGATCAAACGGATCCCTGAGTCCGGACGTCAGCATGTCGAAAATGCCCGGCTCATCACGGTTAAACCAACCGCCTTCCAATCGCTCCATCACCTGAGCAATAGCAGGGTCCCCCGCAATGATATCGTTTGGACGATAGTTCTTCCGGGTTTCAACAACCTCTGCCGCATCAAGACCAAACAAGAAGAAGTTTTCTGCACCGGCTTGATCACGGATCTCGATATTCGCACCATCGAGCGTTCCGATCGTCAACGCACCATTCATCATGAACTTCATGTTGCCGGTGCCGGACGCTTCCTTGCCTGCAGTGGAAAGCTGCTCAGAAAGATCGGTACCCGGACAGATCACTTCCATCGCAGATACGCGATAGTTCGGAAGGAATACAATTCGCAACCAATCCGCCGTGTCCGGGTCGTTGTTGACAAGATCTGCCACGTTATTGATCAACTTGACGATCAATTTGGCAACATGGTACCCCGGCGCCGCTTTCCCGCCAATCAAAACACACCGAGGAACCATTCCTGCTGTGTCGCCATTTTTGATTCGATTGAACAGGTGAATACAGTGCAGCGTGTTCAACAACTGTCGCTTGTATTCATGAATTCGCTTGACTTGCACGTCAAACAAAAACGCCGGATCAAATTTAATTCCCGTTTTCTCCAGAACGTACTCGGACAACGTTCGCTTGTTCGCTTGTTTGACATCGATCCAACGACGCAGAAAATCTGTGTCTTCGGCAAACGGCTTCAGCTTCTCGATGTTGCTTAAGTCGCGCTTCCACTCTTCCCCAATCGTCTGATCAAGCAAACTCCTCAGGTCTGGGTTGCAATGTGACAACCAGCGTCTGGGGGTGACACCGTTCGTCTTGTTGTTGAATTTCTCCGGCCACAATTCATGAAAATCGGAAAACAGCCCTTCTTTCAACAAATCCGTATGCAACTGCGCGACACCATTGACTGAGAAACTGCCAACGATCGACAGGTAGGCCATTCGCAGTTGTGGATCATGGCCCTCCTCAACCAACGAGACACGTCGCTGAAGCTCAACATTGCCCGGGTACTTTTTCGCGACCAACGCAAGAAAACGTCGATTGATCTCGTAAATAATCTCCAGCAACCTCGGCAGAAGACGGCCAAACAACGCGACCGACCAGCGCTCCAGCGCTTCGGGCAATAATGTGTGGTTCGTGTACGCAAGGCAACTGGAAGTGATGGCCCACGCATCCTCCCACGACTTACCGTATTCATCCATCAACAACCGCATCAGTTCCGGAACAGCACAGGCCGGGTGCGTGTCGTTCAACTGAAAACAGTTGGCCTCAGCAAAGTTTGAGAAATCGGTTCCGTGTTTGGTGGTCCAGTCATCCAGAACATCCTGCAGGCTGGCAGAGACAAGGAAATACTGCTGCTTCAACCGAAGTTCTTTCCCGTTCTCACTGGAATCGTTCGGGTAGAGCACCATCGTGATCTGCTCAGCATTGTTTTTTGAAGCAACGGCTTCCGTGTACGAACCTGAATTGAACTCGCCCAAGTCAAAAACATCTGTTGCGGTTGCCTTCCATAATCTCAGCGTATTCACGGTTCCGTTTTTGTAGCCTGGAATCGGCATGTCAAACGGGATGGCAAGCACATCATGAGTATCCGTCAATGCCGTTCGCAACTCGCCCTTGGCGCTGATCTTCTGCGTTGTGTTTCCGTAAAAGCGAATCGTTCGTGTATTCTCCGGACGCTCGATCTCCCACGGGTTTCCATCCCGCAACCAATGGTCGGGGTCTTCCACTTGGCGACCATTTTCGATGTGCTGGTGGAACATTCCGTACTCGTAGCGAATACCATATCCAACAACGGGCAGTTTCAAGTTCGCGCAACTGTCAAGGAAACAGGCCGCCAGTCGCCCGAGTCCTCCGTTACCGAGTCCGGCATCAAGTTCCTCTTCCGCCAGTTCCTCAAACTGAACACCGTACTCCCGTGCGACCGTTGCGGCGTCGTCGTCAATGTCAAGATTTAACACTGCGTTGGTTAACGAGCGCCCGATCAGAAACTCAAGCGACAGGTAGTAAACCTTTCGGTCGCTGGTTGCCGCGAACGACTTCCGAGTATCGACCCAATCATTAATCAAGCGATCTCGAACTGCGATCGCAAGCGCACGATAAACGTAAGTCTTGTCCAATTCCGTTTGGTGATGACCAAGGGTGAAATTGAGATGACGCAAGACCTCACGATCAAGAGTTGAAAGCGATAAATTCACGTTATGTACCTTTCATTCTGGCAACAAACGACAAGCTGCATCGGACCAGATCAATGTCGTCCAAACACCCGTGCCATCCAAATCTTTTCATCGAGTCACTCGTTATCGCCATAGAAGCGACGAATGTCCATAGCGGGTGACCCATGATGCGGCAATCCAAACCCAAAAGCAGTCCTTAACACTCACCAAGGTAAACATCGACGCCGCTAAGGATTTAACAAAACCTTCATTCAGGAGCTCGAAAACAAATAAACGCGACTCCGGCCTTTTGAATCCCTGTCAGTCCGCGCCGACCCTGTGACGCATCTATGGTTTAGGATTAACATCGACAGAAACATGCATCAGGGTCTTCCCGCCTCCTGTGAAGACACCCTGAATCGGACAGACGTCTGCGTAGTCTCGCCCCCAACCGATCGTGACGTGATCCAGCGATGGAATCACATTGTTTGTGGGGTCGAAATCGACCCAACCAATTTCGGAACCACAATAGGCGCCGACCCATGCGTGCGAAGCGTCCGCTCCCACCAACCGAGGCTTACCCGGAGGCGGGTAGGTCCGCAGGTAACCGCTGACGTACCGCGCCGGAAGATTCAGTGATCTGAGGCAAGCAATCTGCAAGTGCGCAAAGTCCTGGCAGACTCCGGCTTTTTTCTCGAAGACTTCTTCGACGGGCGTGCTGACGATTGTTGCTTCGGGGTCAAAATCAAAGTCTTCGTGAATTCGCTCGGTCAACTCGATCAGCGCCTGCATAACAGGTCGCTGAGGCGTGAACGATACTTTTGCATACTCCGCAAACACCGGCTGGCTGTGCACGTGCAACGAATCGAACGCCAGCTGAACCGACAGCAAATCCATCTGGGCGTGAGAATTCGGGACGACAACCGTTTCCCACGCGGGAGAAGTTACCGGGTCAGGTATTTTTCGCGACGTCACCTTGATTCGAGTGCGGGCAGTCACTTCAAGACTGGAATGGGGCGAGTCAATTGAAAAATGCTCAAGCTGGTTACCGAAGTAATCCGTTCTTTTCACTCGCTCGGTCGGCTCGGGAACAATTTCCAGCTCATGCTCTTCGCAGACCTGATCGGCAATTCGCCTTGGACTCAGACGGACGATATTGAAACACTCGGGAACCACGTCTCCATAGTCGTATTTCGTTTTATGGGTGATGATGTACAGCATAAATCAAGTTCGCTTAACGACGGCGTTCAGGGAACGTACCTGAAATCATCTGATTGAACGGGCCGCTGTGCACCAGAAAACGGTTGCTCACTGCGATGGACACTCGCGGCAGTAGTTTTTCAACCGTTTCAAGTAACTCGAGCAATGGCGTTTGGTCACCGTTGGCATGAGCGTTACAAAGTTCATTCAGGTTTGCCATTCGGACCGTATGCAGAGCATCCATCGCCAGACGCTGCTCCGTTGGAAAACGAGATTGATCTTTATTCCCGGGCAATGATTTCAGGTTTTTGTTAAGCGAAACCAACTGGAAAGCCAGCGACCGCGGGTTCATTTCATCCAGCAACAAAAGATCCAAGACGGCAGGCAGCTGAAGATTCGCGTAGTACCGTGACCGATACGTCATGATGCTGTCTGCGATTTCCAACACCGCCTCTAAAAGCTCACTTGTGGGCTGCTCTTTCTGTAATAAACAATCCTTGATCAGCGAGATGATCTGCAGAGAGTGCTCAAGTCTTCGACCGATGTTCAGAAATCGGAAACCATCGGTTCGAGTCATCGACTCGCTGACCAAACCGTTGAAGGACGCAAGATCGAGCACAAGGTCGCTGGTGATTTCCAACAGGTCTGCCAGGTCGCACTGGTCCGGATCGCTGTTGTCAAAATCGTCGCTTATCTCTTGAACGATTCGCCATGAGTCACTCGAAAGGCGCTCGCGAACCTGAGTCGCAAGGGAAGCAATCTGGTCAACCAGTGATCGCAAGGAATTAGGATCCGAGCGATCGAGTGTATTGCTGGCCAGACAATGATCCAGCTCTGGAAGTTGCCGTGAGATCTCCTTGATGGCAAAACCGGCATCGATCCGTCCTTCGACCGCCAACGCGCGAATCAGCGATGGCAGCTCAACCGAATCTGCCGGAGAAACCTCACCCGTCAGCCGAGCCGCAACGGCTCGCAACAATCGGGCGGTTGCGTCGGCACGCTCCATGTAGCGTCCAAGCCAGCACAGGTTCTCGGCGACTCGGCTGGACAGAAATCCGCCGCCACGTTGGGCCGAAACGGGTTCGCCAAGGCTTTTCAACAGGCTGACAGGCTCAACTGGATCTTTCGAGACGACCCACACGTCCTTCGTTCCGCCACCTTGAAACGGATTGCGGACCATTTCAGATGCGGACTCACTCACACGTGACAAGCCTCCCGGCAGTGAATGCCAGCTGTCATCTTTCGCAACAAGGAAACACCTCATCGAAACGTACCCGGAACGAATCGAGCCGTTGTCCCAAACCGCGGCCGTCGAGCGCACAATTCGCTCCTGACCGACCCATCCAGCTGCGTCGTTTCGAATCAGGTCAATTCGCTCGTCGCGAGTCATCGCCTGAGGATCGATTAACTTCCGTTGGTTGACCTGCGTACCGACGATCGTCCGCTCTCTGAAAGCAGGTAGCAACGTCAAATCGTCAATGGTGTCCAGCATCAACTCCAGTGACGAAGCTTCGCCCCCCCAGTAGGTTGCCACGCCCGGCAACAGCAGGTCTGTGCCGAACAACGCCTGGCAGATGCGTGGCATGAATGCCATGAACACGGGTGATTCAACCAGCCCGCTGCCTGGAGCACTTGCGATTGCAAGGTTCCCCTCACGGACCACCTGCAAGATTCCAGCAATCCCCGGTGCGCCGCCACCCAGTTCAAGCGGATCAAGGTTATTTCCCTGTTTACGACGCATGATCACGTCAATTGGCGTCAGCCCGGCGAGCGTTTTCAACATCAATCGGCCCGACCTGACCACCAGATCGCTGGCTTCAACCAGCGTGAACCCAAGGTACCTAGCCAGGAACGAATCCTCAAAATAACTGGCGCTACCGATGCCCGCGCTAAGGATCGCGATGTGCGGGTTCTCGCGATTCCTGCGTGCCAGACTGACCAGATGCTCACGCACTGAAATAAAGTATGGTGCAAGGCGACTGACATTACACCGCCGAAACTCGTTCGCAAAAGTTCTGGAGATAGCAAGCCGGTTTTCCAGCGCGAAGCCACAGCCCCCCGGCGAATCGGTTCGATCTGAAATCACCCACCACTCGCCCGTAGGCGAACGAAACAGTTCGGCTCCGTAAAAGTGAAGATGCCTCTGGCCGGGTAACGGAAGGTCATGATAGGGCAATTGATAGTGAGGGTGATCAAACAAGACTTCCGGCGGCAACACCCCGTCAGAGATCAACTTCCTTTCGCCGTACAAGTCCTCAAGTATCTTGTTCAGCAGAGAAGCTCGTTGCTTCAATGCCGCATCAATACGACTCCACTCCTCATGCGTTATCACCTGAGGTAGCGGATCCAGTTGCAAGTGTCTTTTACGATCCGCCGGGTCTCCATAGGAACTGAATGCGATTCCGTTTTGATGTACCGTTCGCCGAATCTGTTTCCAGCGACGTTCCATCCCATCGGCACCAACTTTGCTCAGCATCTGATCCAGGCGTTGCCAGTGATGTCGTGGCTGTCCCTTCGGATCCAAATTCTCATCGTAGCCGCGATGCGCTGGAACGTAAGTCGACAGCAACGTTTGCTTTCGTGCGTCGGCTGAAATCGACATTGACGAATCAACAGAAGCAGAACGTTGTTGCTGTTGCTGCTCAAGCTGACTTCTCTGCTGCTGGAACTGGCCCTGCGATTGCATTTGAGCCTGATCGGGTTGAACGTTCATCGTCCATTCGGCGCCCGACAGGTCGCCCGCAGACGACTGCTGCTGCCGTGAGCCCGGATTTTCATCGGGCGCAGGCGAGTCAGATCGCTTCGGTTGGTCCGCATTATCTGACATGTCGCTCAAATTCGGTCTTTCCGCAGATCAAGGGTCATGGGGAAGTCGCGATTGATTCCAACTTTCTTTGGCTTCAACGAAACACCACTATGCCCGACTCGAGTAAATCTCGCTGCGCGGCGACTTTCCGCCTCGTAGCTGTTGACCGGCAGGGTCGACGGGTTCAGCCCCCCCGGATGCCCTACATGATATCGGCAGCCGTCCACACTTCGACCCATCCAATTGTCATAAATGTCAAAGGTGAGTGGTCCGTCTACAGGAATGGTGGGGTGAAGGCAACTTGGTGGCTGCCAGGCTCGATACCGTATCCCCGCAACATACTGGCCCTGGACGTCCGTCGGGTGAAGTGGCAATGCCCGACCGTTACAGGTGATCGAATATCGCTCGTTGACGTAACCGTTCACCTTCACCTGCATCCGCTCTACCGAGGAATCCACGTAACGCGATGTTCCGCTGCCGGTCGCTTCCTCGCCCAATACATTCCATGGCTCGATCGCCTGGCGAATCTCAACCGACACGCTGTTGTGCGCGAATCCCCCCACAAACGGAAACCGGAACTCAAAATGAGGCTCAAACCAATCCGTTTGCATGTCGTAGCCGGACGCCTGGCAATCCTCAATGACATCCTGAAAGTCTCGCCAGATAAAGTGAGGCAGCATGAACTGATCATGCAGTCGCGTCTTCCAATCGACCAGCGGCTGCGTGTACGGCGTCTTCCAGAATCGAGCGACCAGCGTCCGCAACAGCAATTGCTGAGTCAGGCTCATCCGTTCATGAGGAGGCATTTCGAAGCCACGGAATTCGAGTAGCCCCAACCGGCCAGTCGCCGAGTCGGGTGAGTATAACTTGTCGATGCAGAATTCAGCGCGGTGAGTGTTGCCGGTCACATCGATCAATAAGTTCCGGAACAATCGATCGACCATCCACGGTTGGCAGTTGGGATGACGATCAAGTTCATCAAACGCAATCTGCAACTCGTACAACGCATCGGCTCTGGCCTCATCCACTCGCGGCGCCTGACTGGTCGGGCCGATGAATCGGCCGGAAAACAAGTAAGACAGCGCGGGATGGTTCTGCCAGTAGCCAACCAGGCTGCGTAACAAATCAGGACGCCGCAGCAGCGGGCTGTCCGCAGGCGATCTCCCGCCAATCACGATGTGATTTCCTCCGCCAGTGCCCGAGTGCTGGCCGTCCAACTCA
The DNA here is from genome assembly GCA_964468915.1 of uncultured Pirellulaceae bacterium. Lineage (GTDB taxonomy): Bacteria > Planctomycetota > Planctomycetia > Pirellulales > Pirellulaceae > Mariniblastus. Next base: position 7,504 of record CAYXWX010000056.1, on the reverse strand, counting down.
AATTTTTCGGTACCCAAACGAGAATGATACGCGTCGTCGTATAGTCCTTCGGTGATCTTTTTCAGTTCATCCCAAGTCTCGGCAGGCTGTACGTTCACCTCGATCACGCCAGGATCAGGCGTGATACTGAAGTGCTTCACACGATGATCCGATGGCGGTTTGTAACCCTCGATGACAACCGGCAGTTTCAATTCGGCAGCCGTATCTTCCACCGCAGTCAAAATCTCAAGGTAGTGCTCAAGGCGTTCCGTTGGAGGCATGAACACGTGCAGCGTTCCACCCCGTGGTTCAACACATAAGGCAAATGGGATTGCGGGAGCAAATTCTCCGTTGGGTGACCCCGAAAAAAACGAGGTCGTGTCACCATGGCCATTTTGCGATTCAGGAATTCGCGACGCCGGTTTGCGATCCTGCAAAAGTTGAGTTGCCCGATCGATGCCACTGTTCGCGTCATCCGACCATTGGGTTCCACTTGCAAAGTCGGCGTTGTCGTGACCGCTGCCAGCATACGCCTGACTCGGGTCGCCACCGTGCACAAGCGCGTGCCCGACCAGTTGCGGGGCCAGCGTTTTATCTGAACGCATTACGCCGGTGGGTTGGGTTTTCACCTGATGGGCAATTCGAAGCTCTTCACGCGAGGGCAGCGCTGACCGAGCTGTCGTTGGATCCATTGGAAAGAAGTTGTTGTGCTTGTTCTGCCCCGGCACTCGAATCAGCGATTTGATCGGCAAACGGTAGCCCATGGGCGAATCGCCCGGAATCAGATTCACCTTCTTTGATCGCGTCACCCACTGGCCACTGACCCAGCCTGGGTTATTTCCCCACGATTGGTACTGCAAAGGCAACACGCATCCGACCGGTTCGTCCACGCCCCGCTCCAGAATCTCTGCAAGACGTTTTCGGCTGGCGGCATCTTTGAAGTCAACGTTTTCAAGATCCACATTGGCAGGAACCCGCTGCTCCTCCCAAAGCTGGTACAGAGCATCTTCGTATCCTGTAGAAACATTCTCTGCACTCAGATCAAGACGATTGGCAATCTGCCTGGCCATCACGATCGCATCATAAAACGTGTGCCCCAGATCAGCGTCTTCAGCCGCCAGCAGCTCCTGACGCTCCCAGATTGGCTGGCCATCCTCCCGCACATAGCAGGCTTTTCCCCACCGAGGCAAAGGCTCACCCGGATACCACTTGCCTTGCCCGTGATGCAGAAAAGGTCCATAACCGAACCGACGCTTCATTCGAGCCATCAAGTCATTGGCCAGACGATTCTTCTCCTCTCCCAGCGCTTCGGTCTGCCATTGAGGATCGTTGGGGCTGTCGATAGAAACGAAGGTAGGCTCGCCCCCCATGGTCAATCGCACATCGCCGTCGACCAGCTCCTGATCGACCTGATGCCCCAACCGATCGACCGCCTGCCATTGCTGTTCGGTGTACGGCTTTGTAACACGCGGGTCCTCGTGCACTCGTTCGATCGACATGTCGAACTCGAACTCGGTTTCACATTCGTCCACGCCTCCGGTGATCGCCGCCGCTCCCGTAAATTGCGGTGTTGATGCCAGCGGAAGATGCCCCTCGCCAGTGAACAACCCGCTGGTCGGGTCCAGTCCGATCCACCCTGCGCCTGGCAGATAAACCTCGGTCCACGCGTGAAGGTCCGTGAAATCCACTTCCGTTCCCGATGGTCCATCAAGCGATTTGACATCGGGTTTCAGCTGGATCAAATAACCGGACGTGAACCGAGCCGCCAATCCAAGGTGTCGCAAAATCTGCACCAGCAACCATGCCGAATCACGACAAGACCCGCTTCGCAACTCCAGCGTCTCCTCACAAGTCTGAACCCCAGGCTCCATCCGCACCACGTAACGAATGTGCTCCTGCAGCTGCTTGTTCAACGCCACCAGGAAATCAATGGTTCGCTCGTGGTTTCGATCCACCGATTGCAGATAGTGCTTCAAAAGCTCGCTTGATTCATCTTTCACCAGATACGGCTTTAACTCCTCAAGTTCTTCCGTCTTGTAAGTAAACGGGAACTTTTCCGCTGCCTCTTCCACGAAGAAATCGAAAGGATTGATCACCGACAGATTTGCGACCAGATCGACATCAATGGTCAGATGGGTCACCTTCTCTTCAAATACGACTCGCGCCAGAAAATTTCCGTGCGGGTCCTGCTGCCAGTTGATGAAATGATTTTCAGGAGAAACCCGCAGTGAGTAGCTCTCGATTGGCGTCCGGCAGTGCGGCGCCGGGCGAAGGCGAATGACCTGAGGCCCCAAGGAAACCGGACGGTCATACTGGTAACTGGTGTGGTGATGTAGGGCGACTTTGATGCTCATTTTATTCTGATCGTTGTTGCTTGTCTGACCTGAGTGTCCGTCTGTGCCTGAACGTTTATCCAGAGCGCATTATAAAACTGGTTGATGAACGTAGTGGACGAGGTTACGAGTCCAATTGTTACCGAAAAGTGGACGCGGGACTTATGGCTTCTTTCGCCACCGGCCCCCAATCTTTTTAAGCTTGAACCTGACCACTTATTTCAGCTACCTGCGTTTTTCCAAATGCCTGCAAGTTTGCTGCTTGGCTGTTGAAGTAGTCGTTTTGAACCGCCGAACCCACCAGATTCAAAGCACCCTGCACATGATCGATAAACGCGTGCATTCCCTGCTCAATGATCTCCTCGATCGTGATCTGCTCCAATCGGCCAAGTAGCTGACCGACCAAACGACCGGAGGGTGAATCGCCAATCGATTGTTCCAATCGAGCCGTCTGCTGCAGGCATTCTGCGACCTCCGAAACGCAAAATCGAATCGAACGCGGAAAGATCGGATCAAGAATCAGAAACTGTGCGACCTTCTCGGGTGCCAGCCTGCCATAGGTTCGACGATACATGTTCAGTGCGTCTGCCGATTTGAGCAAACTTGACCAGCGAATCACATCAATGGAGGACCCCACGTCCCGAGCTTTTGGAAGCAACAGAAAATACTGGACATCAACAATCCGCGATGTCTTGTCGGCTCGTTCGATGAATCGACCGGCTCGCACGAATGACCAAGCCTCGTCGTGCAGCATCGAAGAGTCCTGGATCCCGACCAACAGATTACTGGCCATGCGAATCGAATCACAGAAATCATACGGTTGTTGGATCGGTTCATCGCTGCCAGAAGCATTCTTGACCAACAGATAAAAACGATTCAATTGCTCCCAGATTCCGGAAGGAAGCACTTCACGTACAGTTCGGGCCGCCTCGCGTGCGTGGCTGATGCATGAGTAAATTGAGTTCGGGTTCTCGCGATCAAACAGCAGAAATCGCAACACATTCTCACGAGTGGGTCCGTCGTACCGATCCTCGAAGTCCTGATGGTCACCCGTCGTGTAAACCAACGGAGACCATTGTTCTCCCAGGGGTGAACTGTTACCCAGTGTCAGGTTGTAATTGACGTTTACGAATCGCGCCACGTTTTCGGCACGCTCGACATAGCGACTCATCCAGTAAACGGATTCAGCAACTCGACTAAGCATGATTCACCTCCGAATCTGCCGGTGAGTCCGTCGAGCTTCTGCCGACGGCGGTCGTGACATGCGGAGGATTGATCGACTGAGATGACCGAAGCACCCACGTGTCTTTGCTACCGCCTCCCTGGGACGAATTCACGATCATCGAACCCTCCTGCAAGGCAACCCGCGTCAGCCCACCGGGCAAGACGTAAGTGTCGCGACCATGCAGCACGAACGGCCGCAGATCAACATGGCGAGGACACAACTTGTTGTTCGAAAGCGTCGGAACCGTCGAAAGTTGCAGCATCGGCTGGGCAATGTAATTCCGCGGATTGGCTCGAATCAAATCGGCTGCTTCCGCCAGCTCCGCCCTGGAAGCCTGCGGCCCCATCACAATGCCGTATCCGCCCGATTCGTTGACAGGTTTGATCACCAGCTTGTCGAGGTTCGCAAGCACGTGCTGACGCTGGGCGTCGTCAGAGCACAAAAAGGTTGGAACGTTTGCAAGCTCCGAATCCTGACCGAGGTAATACTTGATGATTTCTGGGACGTAGGCGTAGACAGCCTTGTCATCCGCGATGCCTGTTCCAGGTGCATTGGCGATGGTGACATTACCGGCACGGTACGCGTCCATCAGACCGGCGACACCCAAAACCGAATCCGGGTTGAAGTGCAGGGGGTCCAGAAAATCATCATCAATCCGCCGATAAATGACATCTACTTTTTTCAAGCCTCGTGTCGTGCTCATGTAAACCTGGTCGCTGATGACGACAAGGTCAGAACCCTGCACCAGCTGAATCCCCATTTTCTGCGCCAGAAACGTGTGCTCAAAATAGGCCGAGTTATAAATTCCCGGCGTGAGAAGAACCGCTGTCGGCGAGTCGACTCCGTCCGGCGCACAGCCCAGCAACGTGCTCAAAAGTTGTTCCGGATAATCATCAACGGGAACGACATCCATTCCCTTGAACACGTTGGCAAGCGTTCGCTTGAGCACCTCGCGGTTTTCCAGCACGTAGGAAACACCCGAAGGACATCGAAGATTGTCCTCCAAAACATAAAATTCCCCGTCGCCGCCACGGATCAAGTCGACGCCGGAAATATGACACCACGCGTTTTGCGGAGGGTGAAACCCAACCATCTGCTCGCGATACGTCTTGGAACTGAAAACCAAATCCCCCGGAACCACACCATCGCGAATGATCTTCTGGTCGTTGTATAGGTCGTCAATGAAAAGATTCAACGCTTGAACGCGCTGCTTCAGGCCAGCTTCGACTTTACTCCATTGCTCTCCGTCAACGATGCGAGGCAGAAGATCGAAGGGCCAGATCTTCTCCGTGCCATCGTCGTGGCCGTAAACGGTGAATGTGATCCCGAGATTCTGCAGCAACAATTCCGCTGCGTGCTGCCGCTTAATCAACTCCTCGTCTGAAAACTCCTTCAAACTCTCTGAGAATTGACGACATGTTTCACGCGGTACACCGGGCTTGGAAAAAACTTCGTCGTAACACTCCGGCAGTGGCGAATAAGTTGAATAATCCATAGATTCGGCAGGCTTCGTATGAAAAGGGCGGCGAACGTAAAGAAGCTGAAAAACTAACCCGCTTGGCAAGTAGTTCGTCACGATTGGTCGTCCACTGTAACAAACAACTCACCGATAACACGTATCTTTTTGACCGTTACATCCCGTCGCTGGATGAAAAGCTGGAGCGAAATCAAAGAGCCCCACGTCTGACGCGAACAACAGCCCGCCACTGTCATACGCCTAAAGTCTGAATCTTCACCCGCGAAGTAAAGCTCAAGAAACTTGCACCCATTTCGGGGGATTCTGGATACATGACTCGTCTCCGACAAAAAGCTCAAAAAAACTTGTGTGCCACACGCGGCATGACGGGCGTTGGCCGTCGTCAACACGCTGTGCGGCCGTTGGGGACGTCGTCGAACCACCGGCAGGCTTCAAAAAAACCATGCCAGATCCAACGGCAACACGCAGACTGTTGAACCCGCGTCGTCACCGCATCAGAATACGAGGAACCGCCACCCATTGTCACTGAAGTTTCTGCATGCCGGGAGTACTCCTTCTATGCTACTAACGATTCAAACCTTGTTCTCTTGCAAAGATGTTAGCGACCAGCCAGAACGGGAGACTGGCTCCGTGCGACAGCATCGGTTGGCTGGCGGCACTGCCGCGCCAAGCATTGCCATTTCCAAATCCTTTCTGTTCAGCGTCGGTTTATTCTTCATCGCCTTTGCCAATACCTTGTGCGCACAGCAACCCGAGCCACCCGTTTTCCCGTATGGCCAGGTGCCCGAAACGAAGCCGGACGTACCGCTCAGCAAGGCCTTTGAACGAGTTTACGACGGAACCTACGCCGGGCTGGATTGTGCTCGCAATGAATTATTTTCACGCTTCAAGTACACGCCGCTGAAAGGTTTCGACTACCACGGTCACGATGGCACCGTTTCACGACGCGACTCGACCAAAGTCATTCGGGCCAACGGCAAATACTACGTCTGGTATACCCATCGTCAGACGGCGACGCCTCCAGACTACGAAGGTGGCGCGGGCGAAACGATTCCGTCTCGCGATTGGGATCTGGCCGAAATCTGGTATGCGACCAGCGATGACGGGTTTACGTGGCAAGAGCAGGGGGTTGCCGTCGAACGAATGGAAAAGCCTCACGCAGGTTGGCGTTCCGTTTCGACACCCGACATTCTGGTGTGGAAAGGTAAGTACTATCTTTACTATCAGGCTTATCTGTCCATGCCCGGCAGCCGCACCTCCAGCGCGACCAATGGTGACGATTGCCCTGTGTCGGTTTCGCTGTCCGATTCGCCCGATGGACCATGGATACCTTCGAACAAAATTGTCGTTGAAAACGGCCCACCCGGTTCGTGGGACCAGTACGTGATTCACGATCCATACCCGCTTGTGTTCAACGACAAGATCTAACTTTACTACAAAGGCGAAATGGGTGGCTCCCCACCCGTCCGCGCACAGGGGCTGGCGATTGCCGACAACCCATTGGGGCCTTTCAAAAAGCACCCAAAGAACCCCGTCATCAACTCCGGACATGAGACGTCCTTGTTTCCGTTCAAGACAGGACTGGCCGCGTTGGTCAGTCGGCACGGGCTGGAACACAATACGATTCAGTATTCACCCGATGGCGTAAACTTCGAAATCGCGGCGATCTCCGGACTGATGCCAATCGCCCCGGGAGCCTACGTCCCCGACGCGTTCACCAACACGAAGGATGGACGCGGTATCACGTGGGGACTTTGTCATTTTCGAAACATCAAGCGCGACGAAGGCAAAAGCCACAGCATGCTGGCTCGATTTGATTGTGACTTGAGCCTCGACGTTCATGACATTGAAATGAAAGAAACCGACATCTTCAACGATCCGGAGATCAACTTCAAATTCGGCCTCAGCGAAAAGCAGCGAGCCAGAATCGAGGCGGCGGCACAGCAATAGAGGTGGACTGCAGGCAGCAAAATTCGACACGTTGCCGATCTCAAACTGGCACTCGGCTGATCTCATGACGCTCAAAACGTCTGATTCTGAGACAGCACGTCGCTTTATGGTTGAGACATCGTGGACAAAAACCAAGCGAATATTTGCTTTTTTCGCAACAAAATGGGCAATTTGGCCCAGAGAGGTCATTTCGGCACAAAGCTTGCATTCGTCAGCAGGCATGTCATCGCTTGATTTTCCCCAATCCGCAAAACCTCGTCGCACCAGCCTTCGAGGCAGATACAAATACTGCCGCGCGTGTTTCCGACACGACGTTCATGCTCGGGTCAAATTTTCGCGCACAAAGCATCTGGTTTTGCTCTTCGCAACCTGCGGGCTGATCGCGTTTTTTCCTCCCACAAAATGTTGCTGCTGCGGAAAAACACGCTGGCTCTAGTGCTTTTTCCCCGTGTAGCCTTCCGACTTGCAGCGTGACCATTCTGATTTAGTGCATGTTGCACTTAACTGTAGCGTCTGCGGCGTTGAAAAACCGAGCGAAAA